>DATMZM010000361.1:0-4821 GCA_035607445.1 Thermoanaerobaculia bacterium
AACGCCCGCGGCGCCGAACGACAAGCGGCTGATCCGCACCCGCGCGGGGAGCCTCCTCGAATTCGACGACACCGCGGGCGCCGCCAAGGTCACGATCTCGACCCAGTCCGGGCACCAGGTCGTGCTCGACGACGGCGCGACGTCGATCACCATCCAGCACGCGAACGGCTCGTTAGTGCGCCTCAACGCCTCGGGCCAGGTCGAGGTCCAGGCCAACGCGACGGTCGAGATCACCGCCTCGACGGTCAACGTCCACGCCGCGACGGCGAACTTCGACGGCATCGTCAACTGCACGACGCTGATCGCCAGCTCGGGCGTCGTCTCCCCCTCCTATACCCCCGGCGCGGGCAACGTCTGGTGAGGCCCGGAGAGCCATGAACGGAACGGCGAACGGGATCGCGAACGGGACACCGAACGGCGAGCACCCGTGGGTCCTGCTCGCGCCCTGGTACCGCTGGCCCCACCCGGGCGAGGCGCCCTACGGCCGGCTGACCGCGCCGGCGCTCGAGAAGTTCGCGGCGCCGACGTTCGTCAACGACTTCTTGAAGGAGCCGCAGCGCTCGCTCCTCTACGCCGACGAGGACTTCGTCCACACCGTCGAGCTCAAGTCGCCGCGCCCGAAGCGGAGCCTGTCGAGCCTGGTGCGCGTCAAGACCGGCCGGCGCAAGGTCTTCCTCGACACCCACGGCCGGTTCTACCTCGTCGTCTGCGAGCTGCACTGCGACGAGCCCGGGCTGCCGGCGGTCGCGCGCGACAAGGTCTGCGAGGCGGGCCTCGTCGTCCGCCGCCGCGTCGCTCCCGCGCCGCCCGCCGCGAGGAAGGCGCTCTCCGCCGCGCTCGCCGAGACGACGGCGCTCGAAGCGCGCCTGGCGGGCCTGCGCGGCGTCGTGCCGACCACGCGCGGCGGCCGGGCGATCGGGAGCATCGGGAGCATCGGCAGCGTCCTTTCGTCCGCCCTCGCGAAGAGCGGCGCGGACGAGATCTCCTCGGCCGAGGCCGACCTCGCGGCGAGCCGCGCCGCGCTCCAGTCGCTCGCCTCCTTCTACGGCGTCGCTCTCGAGCTGCAGGGCTGGGTGCCGTCCGAGCACAAGGGGATCGGCGCCTGGCGGCAGGTCCCGGAGACGCCGCGGGAGATCGTCGAGGAGATCTTCCCGCTCTATCCGTTGATCCCCGATCCGGCGAGCAAGGATCACTCCGCGCGCGGCCGGACGATCTACTTCGGCGTCCTGCCGGCCGGCAGCTCGGACCTCGACGAGCAGGGCAACCCGCGCTTCGAGGACCGGTCGCTCTACGAGGTGCGCTGCTTCGTCCGCCGCCACAAGCCCTGCTGCCCGAAGACCGGCCAGCGCGGCGACTGCCCGGGACCTCTCGTCTGGAGCCGGCCGACCGAGGTCTACCAGCTCGCCGCCGCGATGGATCTGGACGGCACGAGCCACAAGCCGGTGACGATCCAGCTGCCCGACCTGCCGGCGCTCGAAGCCCAGGCGGCGGCGATGAAGGTCGGCGAGGGGGTGGGGGTGCGCATGGTCGCGCCGGCCAAGTCGTCGCTCGAGTTCAAGACCGACGCCGACGGCAAGCCGATCGACGGCAGCGTCGGCGGCGCCGCGATCTGCTCGTTCTCGATCCCTCTGATCACGATCATCGCGACCTTCGTGCTCAAGCTGTTCCTGCCCATCGTCGTCCTCCTGTTCGGGCTCTGGTGGATGCTCAAGCTCAAGTTCTGCATCCCGCCCTCGTTCGAGCTCGACGCCGGGCTCTCGGCCGCGCTCTCGGCGACGCCGCCGGGCGTCGACATCTCCGCCAGCCTCTCGGTCGACATCGACGCCTCGCTCAAGCTCAACCTGGGCGACGAGGCCGCGGCCGGGATCGAGGCGGACTACGGCGGCGACGTCAACGTGCTGGGCGAGCTGGTGCTCGAGATGGGGAGCGACTACTCGCAGGACGCGCCGGCCGACCTGGCCGCCGACTTCGATCCGCCCAAGCCCGGCTTCGGCGGCCCGCGCCTGCCGCTGCCTTCGCTCGGCGCGGGGCTCGCCTACCACGAACGCGTGGAGGTGCCGGCATGAGAACGATCGACGTCCTCGGCCGCGGCCTCGCCTTCCCGGTCCGTCCCGACGAGCGGAGCCGCGCGCTGCCGGTCGCCGCGGGCGCCGAGAAGGTGCGCCAGGCGATCCTCCTGATCTTGGACACCGAGCCGGGCGAGCGGATCATGCGCCCGACCTTCGGCTGCGGCCTCCACCGCTACATCGCGAAACCCAACACGACGGCGACGCGCGCGCTGATCCAGCGCGAGGTCACGCTCGCGCTCGCCGCCTGGGAGCCGCGCATCCGCGTCCGTTCGATCGCCGTCGAGCCCGGAGCCGATCCGGCGCTCGTGCTGATCGAGATCGACTACGTCCACGCACGCGACGGGAGCCGGGGCAACCTGGTCTACCCGTTCTACCTGGAGACCTAGGGCATGGCGCTCGGCCGACCCATCCTCGACGACCGCTCGTACGAGCAGCTGCGCGACGAGCTGGTCCGCCGCATCCCGGTCTACAACCCGGAGTGGACCGACCACAACCCCAGCGACCCCGGGATCACTCTGCTCGAGCTGTTCGCCTACCTCGGCGAGAACCTGCTCTTCCGGTTCAACCAGGTCCCGGAGACGACGCGGCTCGAGTTCCTGAACCTGCTCGACCTGCCGCTCCGCCCCGCGACCCCGGCGCGCGCGATGGTCGTCTTCTCGACCGTCGAGCGCACGGGCGCGATCGTGCCGCGCGGCAGCGAGGCGCGCGCCGGCAACCTGCCGTTCGAGACCGCGAGCGAGACGCGCGCGCTGCCGGTCACGGCCGTCGCCGTCGCCAAGACCGCCACCGCGACGCCCGACCGCGACGCCGAGCCCGAGCTGTTCGGCTTCTTCGAGACGACCGTCGACTCGATCGGCGGCCTCGGCTCGACCGAGGAGGCGGCGGCCTACCGGCCCGACCGCGTGCCGGACGCGGCCGGAGCGCCGCCGGTCGACTTCGACGCGACGGTCGACGGCGTGCTCTGGGTGGGAATCGTCGCCGCCGTCGACGGCGACCCGGCGCTCCTGCGCCACGACCTCTTCGAGGCGCACGACGGCCCGCTCCATTTGAGCCTCGGCTTCGTCCCCGACCTCGCCGCCAAGCCCGCCGCCGAGACCGAGCCCTGCCCGGGCGAGGGGCGGACCCGGCCGGTGCGGCCGGTCGAATGGGAGATCTCGACCGGGACGTTCGACGGCACCGGGCCGAACGCCGCGCCGATCTACCGCTCGCTTCAGGTGATCGAGGACTCGACCCTCGGCCTCGCCCAGGAGGGGGTCGTCCGCCTGACCCTGCCGCGGAAGGCGGGCGACGGCGGGCCGTTCCCGCTCGCCGATCCCGACCGCGCCGGCACCGGCAGCCTGCCGCCGCAGCTCGATCCGAAGACCGAGGCGAAGGTGCTGTTCTGGCTGCGCGCCTGGCGCCACGACGGCAGCCGCTTCGGCAAGGTGCTCTGGGTCGGCGCGAACGCCGGCGAGGTCGAGCAGACGCGCACCGCGCGCACGGAGCTCTTGGGCACCGGCAACGCCCAGCCGAGCCAGGTGATGCTGCTCGTCAACCGGCCGGTGATCGCGGGCAGCCTGGTGCTCGAGGTCGAAGGGCCGGACGGCTGGACCGCCTGGACCGAGGTCGACTCCTTCCACGCGAGCCGCGAGGAGGACCGCCATTACGTCGTCGACGCCGAGGCCGGGCGCGTCCGCTTCGGCAACGGCCTCCAGGGGCGCGCGCCGCAGATCGGCGAGCGCGTCCGGGCGCGCAGCTACCGCACCGGCGGCGGAGCGGCCGGCAACGTCGCGGCGAAGGCGATCAACAAGGTGCCGTCCCTCGCGACCATCAAGGCCGAGAACCCGCTGCCGGCCTGGGGCGGCGCCGACAAGGAGACGGTCGCCGCGGCGCTCGAACGGATCCCGGGCGAGCTGCGCCGGCGCGACCGCGCGGTCACCCGCGGCGACTTCCGCGAGCTGGCGCTTCAGACCCCGGGCGGCGCCGTCGGCCGGGCCGAGACGCTGCCGCGCTTCAATCCGCAGACGCGCGACGCGGCGGCGGCGGGGGTCGTCACCGTCGTCGTCTGGCCGCGCGAGGACCCGGCGCACCCGAGCGCGCCGGTGCCCGACCGGCGGCTCCTCTCCTCGGTCTGCTGCTTCCTCGACCGGCGCCGCCTGGTGACGACCGAGCTCTACGTCGTGCCGCCGACCTACCGCCGGGTGGCGGTCGCCGTCGGCTTGAGCGCCAAGCCGGGCTACGGCGTCGAGGCGGTGCGCCGCTGGGTCGAGCTGGTGCTGCGGCAGTACCTGGCACCCCTGCCGCCCTACGGCCCGGACGGCGGCGGCTGGCCGCTCGGCCGCCGCGTCTACGGGCCGGAGCTCGAGGCCGCGGCGCTCCAGGTCGAGGGGGTCGAGTTCCTCGAAGGCCTGAGCGTCGCGGGCTGGAACGAGGCGGCGCAGGCGTGGGTCGTGGGGACCGTCGAGCTGGCTCTCGACGAGGTCCCGGAGCTGGCCGAGATCACCGTCGTCGAGGGCGCCCCGGCGGAGCCCGGCGCGGCGCTCGGACCGATCGCGCCCGCGAAGACCCCCGTGCCGATCCCCGTCCTGCGCGAGGAGTGCTGAGGCATGTCGACGCCCATCCCGAGCCTGCCGCGGCCGTTCGCGCTGATGCACACCACCGACCAGTGGTGCCGCGCGGCGCACACGGCGACGACGGTCGAGAGCCTGGGGATCGTGCGCCTCGCCGGAGCGCCGGAGGCCGAGACCGGTGGAGCCGAGCTGCCGCTGCCGAT
>DATMZM010000491.1:0-3699 GCA_035607445.1 Thermoanaerobaculia bacterium
GGCCTCCGGGCATGTACGGCTCGCGCACCATCATCCTCACGAGCATCCCGAGCACGGGCATCATGAGCAGGGGCATGCCCCGGATCACGGCCACGGACACGGTTCAGATCATCCGCCGGGCCAGGCCCATCCGCACGCCCACGGCCGGCACCTGGCCGAGATCCGCGGCCTGCTCGCGGCAAGCGGCCTCGCCGCCTCCGTGCGCGAGCGGGCGGAGCGGCTGTTCGTGCGGCTCGGCGAGGCGGAGGCGAAGGTCCACGGCGTCGCGCTCGAGCAGGTCCACTTCCACGAGGTCGGCGCGATCGACTCGATCGTCGACCTGGTCGGGGCGGCGGCGGCGATCGAGCACCTCGCCCCGGCGCGGATCACCGCGACGCCGGTCAACGTCGGCGGCGGGCGCGTGCGCGCGGCCCACGGCGAGATGCCGGTGCCGGCCCCGGCGACCGCCCTTCTCCTGGCCGGCATCCCCGTCTACGGCACGGGGGGAGGCGAGCTGACGACGCCGACTGGGGCGACTCTCCTCGCCGAGCTGGTCGACGGCTTCGAAGAGTTCCCGGCGATGGTGCCCGAGAGCTTCGGCTATGGCCTCGGCAAGCGCGACCTGCCCGGCCGGCCGAATGCGCTCCGGATCGTCCGCGGCCGGAGCGCGAGCGCGCTCCCGCGCGCGGAGGTGATGGTCGTCGAGTGCGAGGTCGACGACCTGCCCGGCGAGGGCTTCGGCTTCCTGATGGAGCGCCTGCTCGCGGCCGGCGCCCTCGACGCCTACTTCACGCCGGTGCAGATGAAGAAGAACCGGCCAGGGACGTTGGTCACGCTCCTCTGCCGCCCGCCGCAGCTCGACGAGCTGGCGGGGCTCCTGCTCCTCGAGTCGGGCTCGCTCGGCTGCCGCTTCCAGCGCGCGGAGCGGATCGAGGCCGAGCGCGAGGTGGTGACGGTCGAAACGGCGTTCGGCCCGATCGCGGTCAAGCGGGCGCGGCTCGCCGGGCGCGCGCTCTCGGCGGCGCCCGAGTTCGAGGACTGCCGCCGGATCGCCCTCGAGCGCGGCATCCCCTGGCGCGTCGTCTACCAGGAGGCGCTCGCGGCGGCCGCGGCGCTCCCTGCAGCCGCCGCGGCTCCCGGTCTCCGAACAGGAGCGGTGGCATGAGCAGGGCGGGCGCTCCGGGCACCCTGCGCACGGGCCTCGCGGGGGACGGCTGGCTGCGCTGGGTGGCGGTCGACGTCGCGCCGGCCCTGGCCGACGTGCGCGACCGGCTCGATCTTTCCCCCATCGCGACCGCGGCGCTCGGCCAGGCGCTCGCGAGCGCCGCTCTCCTCTTCCGCCTGTCGCTCAAGTCGCTCGACCGGATCTCGATCGAGATCCGCGGCGACGGCCCGCTCCGCAAGGTCTACGCCGAGGCCGACCTCGAAGGAAACCTGCGCGGCGCGGTCGGCGAGCCGCAGCTCGACCTGCCGCCGCAGGCGGGGGGAGGCTTGGCGGTCAACAAGGCGCTCGGACAGGGGATGCTCAAGGTGCGGCGCGAGCTGCCCGAGCAAGGCGCCTACGAGAGCCAGGTCGCGCTTTCGGGGGGCGAGATGGCGAACCAGCTCGCGCACTTCCTCGCCCAGAGCGAGCAGACCCGCTCGGCGGTGCTCCTGGGCGTGCTGCTCAAGCCGCAGGGGATCCGCGCGGCCGGGGGCATCATCGTCGAGGCGTTCCCGGGCGTCGCGGAGGAGACCCTGTCGAAGCTCGAGGCGAACATCGGGAGCCTGCCGGGGGTCGGCGAGATGTTCGATCAGGGCGGGATCGACGGCGCCCTCGCGCGCGTCTTCGAAGGCGTCGGTTTCGAGTCGCTCGACAGCCAGGACGTCCGCTACCGCTGCCGCTGCTCGCGCGGGCGCCTCCTCGAGATGCTCGAGAGCCTGCCGCGCGAGGAGCTCCAGCCGCTGCGCAGTCCGGAGGACGGCACGATCCCCGCCGAGTGCGGCTTCTGCGGCGCGGTCTACCGCTACGCGATCGACGAGATCTCGCCCAACTGAGCCGCCGAAGCCCGGAGGGGCGCTCTGCTAGGATGCGCGCTCCTTTCGAGGATCTACCCCATGCGCCCGTTCTACGTCACGACCCCGATCTATTACGTCAACGACCTGCCCCACATCGGGCACATCTATACGACCATCGTGGCCGACGTCGTGGCCCGGTCCCGGCGCCTCGCGGGCGACCGGGTGCGCTTCCTGACCGGCACCGACGAGCACGGCCAGAAGATCGAGCGCGCGGCGGCCCAGGAGGGCGTCGCGCCGATCGCCCTCGCCGACCGGGTGGTCTCCCGCTACCGGGAGCTCAAGGACCGGATGGAGTTCTCCTACGACGATTTCATCCGTACCTCCGAGCCCCGGCACATCGCCGGAGTGCAGGAGATGATCCGGCGGATGGAGGCGGCGGGCGACTTCTACACCGCCAAGCACGAGGGCTGGTACTGCGCGGCCTGCGAGCTCTTCTACACCGAAAAGGAGCTCGCCGCGGGCAACCGCTGTCCGGTCCACGAGGAGCCGGTCGAATGGAAGTCGGAGGAGAACGTCTTCTTCCGCCTGTCGAAATACCAGCAACCGCTGCTCGACCTCTATGAGACCCGTCCGGAGCTGGTGCAGCCGGAGAGCCGGCGCAACGAGGTGCGCTCGTTCGTCTCGGCGGGCCTGAAGGACCTCTCGGTCTCGCGCACCTCGGTCGACTGGGGCGTGCCGTTTCCCGGCCACCCGGGGCATACGGTCTACGTCTGGCTCGACGCGCTCTCGAACTACGTGACGGCGCTCGGGTTCGGCGGCGCGGACGACTCGCTCTACCGGACCTTCTGGGCGGACCCAGACGGCACGCGGGTGCAGATCGTCGGCAAGGACATCCTCCGTTTCCACGCTGTCTTCTGGCCCGCGTTCCTGCTCTCGGCCGGCCTGCCGCTGCCGACCACGGTCTGGGTCCACGGCTGGTGGCAGCGCGACGGCAAGAAGGTCTCGAAATCGTCGGGCAACGCGGTCCGGCCGGACGAGCTGGTCGAACGCTTCGGCGCGGACGCTCTTCGCTACTTCCTCCTCCGCGAGATGGTCTTCGGCCAGGACGCCTCGTTCTCCGACGAAGCCTTCGTCGACCGCTACAACAGCGACCTCGCGAACGACCTCGGCAACACGGCGAGCCGGGTCGCTACCCTCGCGCACCGCGCGTTCGAAGGCAAGACGCCGCCCGAAGCGTGCACCGACAATCCGCTGATCGCTGTCGCCCGCCAGGCTGTAGCGGACTACCGCGAGGCGATGGACGGCTTCGCCTTCTCGCGCGCGCTCGAAGCGCTCTGGCGCCTGCTCGCCGAGGCGAATCAATACCTCGTCGCCCGCGAGCCCTGGAAGCTGATCAAGCGGATCGATCAGCCCGAGGAGCGATCGAGCCTCTCGCGCGTGCTCTGGAACGGGCTCGAAGCGGTCCGGATCGTCTCGACCGGCCTCCTGCCCTTCATGCCCGAGGCGGCGGCCCGCGTGCTCGCCGCGGTCGGCACGCCGACGCCTCCGGCGAGCTACGACGCTCTCGCCTGGGGAGGCACGCCGACGGGAGCGCCTCTACCCCCTGCGCAGCCGCTCTTCCCGCGCATCGACAAAGAGGCGTATTTCGCCGCGACGCCCCAAGCTCCGGCCTCGCAAGCCCCCGCCAAGGAAGGACCCGAGATGATCACGATCGATCAGTTT
>DATMZM010000301.1:0-16389 GCA_035607445.1 Thermoanaerobaculia bacterium
AAGGTCGCGTGGAGGACGACGTCGCGCCGGTGGTGGAGGATCGACTGGTCGTAGCCGAACTCGAAATAGGCGTTGTCGACCGTCTTTCGTTCGCCGCTTTCGGTCAGGATCTCCGCTCCTTCCGTCACCTCGGCGATGAACATCGTTCGTTCGCGCTCC
This sequence comes from Thermoanaerobaculia bacterium, assembly GCA_035607445.1. Taxonomy (GTDB): domain Bacteria; phylum Acidobacteriota; class Thermoanaerobaculia; order Multivoradales; family UBA5704; genus DASYKS01. Next base: position 160 of record DATMZM010000301.1, read on the forward strand.
GGGGCCGGGGCGAGGAAGTGGAGGTTCTGCCAGAGCGCGCCGCCGACCGTCGAGGGGATGCCGACGTAATGCTCCAACCCCGAGAGGCCGGCGGCGATCGCGGCGTCGATCAGGCCCGGGTAGACGACGGCTCCGCTCTCGGCCCGGATCGTGCGCGCGGCGGGGTCGATCTCGATCCGCCGCGCGCCGTTCCGGATCACGAGGCCGCGGAAGCCGCGGTCGCCGATCAGGACGTTGGCGCCCAGGCCGAGCAGGAACCAGGGGATACCGCTCGCGCGCGCGGCGAGGATCGCCTGGGCGAGCTCGTCCGCGCTCTCGGGCTCGACGAAGAGGTCGGCCGGGCCGCCGATCCGGAAGGTGGTGAAGGGGGCGAGGGGCACGTTCTCGCGGAGGCGCGAAGTGCCGAGCGCGCAGGAGAGATCCGCGAGCGCGGTCGAAGCGATCAGAGCCTCGCCCGGCGTTGCCGCGGAAACCTCACTCATCGAGCATCCGGATGCGGCGCTCGTGCCGGCCGCCTTCGAACGGGGTGGCGAGCCAGACGTCGACGATGCGGAGCGCCAGGTCGAGGGGGATCGTCCGCTCGCCGAGCGAGATCAGGTTCGCGTCGTTGTGGGCGCGGCCGAGCCGGGCGGTCTCCTCCGACCAGCAGAGCGCGCAGCGGACGCCCTTCACCCGGTTCGCCGCCATCGCCTCGCCGTTGCCCGAGCCGCCGAGCACGATGCCGCGCTCGAAGTCGCCGCGCGCGACGGCCTCCGCGACGGGCCGGATGAAGAGGGGGTAGTCGACCGGCTCTTCGGAATCCGTGCCGAGGTCGGTGACCTCGTGGCCGAGGGCCAGCAGGTGCCGCTCGATCGCTTCCTTGTAGCGGAAGCCGGCGTGGTCCGAGCCGAGGGCGATGCGCATCGGGGCTCCTTCTCGCGAAACGGCGGAATTGTATGCGCAATCGCGCGGCCCGGCCCTGCTACGATCCGCCGCGCCATGCGACGCCTCGCTCTCTTCGCCGCGCTCGGCCTCGCTTGCGCCGGGCTCGCTTGCCGCGCGCCGCAGAAGGAACGGCAGGCTCCCCTCAACGTCATCTTCATCCTGCTCGACACGCTGCGGGCGGATCACCTCTCGGCCTATGGCTACGGCAAGGAGACGACGCCGAGCCTCGCGGCGTTCGCGCGCGAAGGGGTCCTCTTCGAGCAGGCGCGGAGCCAGGCGGCCTGCACGTTTCCTTCGGTCAACTCGATCCTGACCTCGCGCTGGCCGGCCGTCTTCCTGGGCCAGCCGGGGGGCCGGATGGGGATCCCGGAGGGGATCGCGGCGCTGCCCGAGATCCTCGGGGGCCGGGGCTACCGGACGATCGCCGTGTCGGCGAGCCCGATCGTCCGCAGGAGCCCGTCGCAGCACAACGCGCACGGCGGCTTCGCGCGCGGCTTCGAGCTCTTCGACGAGACCTGCTTCCACCGCCGCGCGGACTGCGTCAACCGCCGCGCCCGGCGTTATCTGAACCACGTTTCCGAGCCGCTCTTCCTCTACCTTCATTACATGGACGCGCACAGCGTCTACGAGCCCCCCTCGCCCTACCGCGAGCGCTTCGTCGAGCCCTATCCGGAAGGGAGGAGCTGGGTCGTCGAGGGCAACCTGCGGCCGCTCCAGCTCTCGCTCGCGGGCAAGGGGCCGCACGTCGAGGTCTCGGCGCGCGACATGAGCTTCCTCCGCGGTCTCTACGACGGCGAGATCGCCTATCTGGATTCCCAGCTCGGCGCGCTGTTCGCGGATCTCGAGGCGCGCGGCCTCTTCGAGCGGTCGATCGTGATCGTCGCCGCCGATCATGGCGAGGAGTTCATGGAGCACGGGCGGATCTTCCATTGCGAGCTTCTCTTCGACAGCTCGATCCACGTGCCGCTCCTCGTCCGCGCGCCCGGCCTCGAGCGGCGCGGGCGGATCTCCGCGCTGGTCCAGAACCTCGACATCGCGCCGACCATCCTCGACTACCTGGGGCTCGCCGCGGACCCGAAGTTCGAGGGCGTGAGCCTGCGTCCGTTGATCGCGCGGCAGACCCCTCTCCACGACAGCTCGGAAGCCTTGCAGTACGCGCTGCGCAGCGTCACCGACGGCCGGGCGAAGCTGGTGTTCGATCAGAAGTCCCGGCGCTTCCAGCTCTTCGACCTCGTGGCCGACCCCCTCGAGCTGAAGGACGTCCTGCCGCGGAACCGGCCGGTCTACGCGCGCCTCCGCGGGCGTCTCGAGACCTGGCTCGCGCAGGTCGAAGGGGGCCTCGCCGCGGCGGGAAGCATGGAGAAGGCGCGCGAGAGCGAGCGCCAGCTCAAGGCGCTCGGGTATCTGCAGTAGATGAGTTACCCGGGGCGCCTCCTGCGCAGCTCGAAGAGGGCGAGCGCCGCGGCGACGGCGACGTTGAGCGATTCGACCGGCGGCGCGAGCGGGATGGTGAGCGCGAGCCTCGCCCGTTCGGCGACGGCGCTCGACAGGCCGGGCCCCTCGGCGCCGAGGGCGAGGATCAGCGACTCCGGCAGCTCGGCCGTGTAGAGATCCTCTCCGCCGCGGGTCGCGAGAGCGGCCCAGGTCGGGGCCAGCGGAGCGAGGTGCGCGTCGAGATCTTCGGGCGTCGCTCCGACCGCGACGGGCAGGCGCAGGAGGCTCCCCGCGGAGCCGCGCAGGGCCCTCGAATGATTGGGATGGACGCTTCCCGGCGCGAGGGCCAAGCCTGCGGCCCCCGCGGCCTCCGCGACGCGGGCGACGGCTCCCAGGTTGCCGGGATCCTGCAAGCCGTCGAGGTAGAGGTAGGGCGCGCCGGGTGCTCTCGGCAGGGTCTCGACCCCTCCGCGGGGGAGGTGGGCGACGGCGAGGAGGCCGCGCGGCGAGTCGGCGTCCGCGAGGCTCCGGAGCACCTCGGAAGACGCGGCGAGCGGGGGAGCCGAGAGGAGGCCCGCGAGCCGGCGCCCGTCGGCGCTCGCGAGGAAGTCCGGGGTCGCGAGCACCGGGTCGAGGGGGATGCCGAGCGCCAGCGCCTCGAAGACGAGGTGCGGCCCTTCGAGGACGCAGGCGTCGCCTTTACTTCGGCGGAGGCGCCGAATATCCTTGGCCGCTCGGTTTTGCCGACTCTCGATCATGCCCCGAGATCTTAAGGACTTCTGGCAGCGCCTCCAATCCGGCGTCGAGGTGGCGGTGGCGAACCCCGCGCCCGACCGCCTGCTCGGCGTCCGCGACGGCTTCCTGCGCTTCCTCTCCGACCGCTACAACCGGAGCACCATCGTCGTCGTCGTGCCGCAGCCGGCCGAGCAGGCGCCCTCGGGGCTCGCGATCTCGGACGAGGAGGTGCTCGGCTGGATCGGCCAGCGCGCGGAGGAGCTCGAAACCCGCCTGGGCGACGCCTATCACTTCTACGTCGCGACCGAGGGCGGGCTCCATTCGCTCGTCGTCGACGGCGAGGTGCGCACGTTCATCCGCAACTGGACCGTCCTGCGCAGCCGGCTCGGCAGCGCGGTCGGCTCGTCGGGGTCGATCCAGCTGCCGGACCGGATCGTCTCCGGGCTCGACGGCGACCAGATCCGCTTCTCGGTGCCCGGCACGCGCAAGGAGGGCGGCCTGATCTCGTCGCTCACCGGCGGCCTCGAATCGCGCCGGCAGGCGATCGCGGAATCGACCTTCCACGCTCTGTCGACCCTCTTTTACGGCGTCCTCGAGAGCCATCCGACGTCCTGAACCCGTCCGCCCCCGCCTCTCCGACCCGCCGCCGCGGCACGGTGGCGTCCGGGGAGCGCGGTTTGGTAGCATTCGGCCTTCGATCGCGGTCTTCTCGCCCCTCGCCGGAAGATCAGAACCTCCGCCCCCAAAGCTCGAGGGACTCCCTCGCAAAGGTGCACGATGGCGCTACGTGAAGTCGACCTCTTCACTTCGGAGTCGGTGACCGAAGGCCACCCGGACAAGGTCGCCGACCAGATCTCGGACGGCATCCTGGACGCGGTGCTCGCGGCGGATCCGACCGGCCGCGTCGCCGCGGAGACCCTCGTCGCGACCGACCTGATCGTGCTCGCGGGCGAGATCACCTGCCGGTCGGAGATCGATTTCGAGCGCGTCGCGCGCGGCGTCGTGCGCGAGATCGGCTACACCGAGAGCGACATCGGGTTCGACGCCGACAGCTGCAAGGTGATCTCGGTCATCCACTCCCAGTCGCCCGACATCGCGATGGGCGTCGACACCGGGGGAGCCGGCGATCAGGGGCTGATGTTCGGCTTCGCCTGCCGCGAGACCCCGGAGCTGATGCCGAGCCCGATCACCCTCGCCCACGCCCTGACCCGCCGCCTGGCCGAGGCCCGCCACACGGGCGAGATCCCCTGGCTGCGGCCGGACGGCAAGAGCCAGGTCACCGTCGAGTACGAGGGCCGGCGCCCGGTGCGGCTCCACACCGTCGTCGTCTCGACCCAGCACGCGCCGGAGGTCTCGCAGGAGGAGATCCGCGAGACCGTGATCGAAAAGGTCATCCGCCGGGCGGTCCCGGCCGAAGTCCTCTCGCGCGACACCATCTTCCACGTCAACCCGACGGGCCGATTCGAGATCGGCGGCCCGCACGGCGACTGCGGCCTGACCGGCCGCAAGATCATCGTCGACACCTACGGCGGCTACGGCCGGCACGGCGGCGGCGCGTTCTCGGGGAAGGACCCCACCAAGGTCGATCGCTCGGCCTGCTACATGGCGCGCTACATCGCGAAGAACCTGGTCGCGGCGGGCCTGGCCGAGCGGATCGAGGTCCAGCTCGCCTATGCGATCGGCGTCGCCGACCCGGTCTCGGTCCACGTCGATTCGTTCGGCACCGGCGAGATCGGCGATCGCCTGATGGAGGCTCTCGTACGCGAGACGTTCTCGCTCAACCCGAAGGGCCTGATCGCGGACCTCGACCTGCGGCGCCCGCTCTACCGGCCGACGGCGGCCTACGGACATTTCGGCCGCAGCGAGTTTTCCTGGGAGAAGACCGACCGGGCGGCCGGGCTGCGCGCGGCCGCCGGCCTGGGCGCTCCCGAAGTCGCGACGGCGGCGGCCATCTGACGTTCAAGGGACGACCCCTTCATGATGAATCCGGGCGCGCCTGAGGCTCGCCCTAGATCGGAGCTTCTTCGACCATGAGCACGACCACGATTCCTTCCGACGTCACCAATCCGCGGCTGGCCTCGGCCGGCAAGCTGCGCATCGAATGGGCGGATCAGCACATGCCCGTGCTGGCGACGATCCGCAAGCGCTTCGCCCAGGAGAAGCCGCTCTCCGGCCTGCGCGTGGCGGCCTGCCTGCACGTCACGGCGGAGACGGCGAACCTGATGCGCACCCTCCAGGCCGGAGGCGCCGAGGTCACGCTCTGCGCCAGCAACCCGCTCTCGACCCAGGACGACGTCGCGGCGAGCCTGGTCGACGACTACAACGTCTCGGTCTTCGCCCGCCGCGGCGAGGACAACGAGACCTACTACGCCCATTTGAAGGCGGCGCTCGACACCCGGCCGCACGTCACGATGGACGACGGCGCCGACCTCGTCTCGATGCTCCACAAGGAGCGCACCGAGCTGCTCGCCGATCTCCTCGGCAGCACGGAGGAGACGACGACGGGCGTCAACCGCTTGAAGGCGATGGCGCGCGACGGCGCTTTGAAGCTGCCGGTGATCGCGGTCAACGAGTCCGAGACCAAGCACCTGTTCGACAACCGCTACGGCACCGGGCAGAGCACGATCGACGGCATCATCCGGGCGACCAACTTCCTGCTCGCGGGCAAGAACCTGGTGGTCGTCGGCTACGGCTGGTGCGGCAAGGGCGTCTCGTCCCGCGGCGCCGGGTTGGGCGCGAACGTGATCGTCGTCGAGGTCAACCCGGTGCGCGCGCTCGAGGCGCTGATGGACGGCCGCAGGGTGCTCTCGATGAGCGAGGCGGCTCTCGTCGGCGACGTCTTCGTCACCGTCACGGGCAACAAGCACGTGATCCGGAAGAAGCACTTCAATTCGATGAAGGACGGCGCGATCGTCTGCAACAGCGGCCACTTCGACGTCGAGCTCGACCTGCCGGGCCTGGCCGAGCTCGCCCGCGAGGACCGCGAGGTGCGGCCGTTCGTCCAGGAATTCAAGCTGCTCGACGGCCGCCGGATCAACGTCCTCGGCGAGGGGCGCCTGATCAACCTGGCGGCGGCCGAAGGGCACCCCGCGGCGGTCATGGACATGAGCTTCGCCAACCAGGCGCTCGCCGCCGAGCACCTGGCGAAGGGGGAGCGGCTGGCGCCCGAGGTCCACACCCTGCCGGCCGACGTCGACCGCGAGGTCGCGCGCCTGAAGCTCGAGTCGATGGGCGCTTCGCTCGAGGTCCTGACCCCCGAGCAGGAGCGCTACATGAGCTCCTGGGAAGAGGGTACCTAGGGCACCGCGGGACCCGCGTCGCGCCGGCCCGGCCCAGGCTCTCGTCGAGGTTGCGGCAAAGCTCTCTTTCGCCCCGTTCGGCGCGACCGGCGTCGCCTCTTCGCGTGTCCCGATCGACTCTCCGGCGGGCACATATCGAGAGACGGCTGATCGTTTCCGATCGCCGTAGCTCGGACTCCACCAGGGAGGATTCGATGTCCCGCTCGCGCCTCGCGCTCGCCCTCGCCGCCATCCTTGCGCTCGGCGCGATCCCGGCCGGCGCGGCGCCGGGCCGCGACGCGGCTCGCGGCGTCCTCACCTTCGAGGACTCGTTCCTCGCCCGGGCCTGGCAGCTCTTGCGCGACCGGGCCGGCTCGCTGTTCGCGCTCGACGAGGCCCCACCCTCTCCCGCCCCGCCTCCGCCCCCGCCGCCCGCCGGACCGAACGACGTCGGCGCGACGATCGATCCCGACGGATTGCCGGCGCCGCGCTGAGCCCGTCCCGATTCCCCCTCCCGAGGGCACCAACAACCAGAGGAGGGAGGGGCGGCCATGGGCTATCTGCTGCAGGTTCTGCGGTTCTTCGTCCGGGTCTCGAAAGAGGTCCGGTACTCCCGCGCGATCCTGTTCCTGGTCGTCCTGACCGGCCTGGTCAGCGGCTTTGCCACCACCGGCCTGATCGCGGTCATCAACCGCGCCTTGACCGGCCAGGGCCTTTCGGGCGGCAAGCTGGCCCTCGCCTTTTTCGGCCTCTGCCTCGGCCTGCCGCTCTTCCGCTTCGTCTCGACGGTCCTCCTCGTGCGGCTGACCCAGTGGACGCTCCACCACCTGCGCTTGAGGTGGTGCCGGCGGATCCTGTCGTCGCCCCTGCGCCACCTCGAGAACGTCGGCGCCCACCGGCTCTACGCGAGCCTGACCAACGACCTGGGCGCGCTCACCGAATCGCTCGCCTCGATTCCGCTCGTCATCATGCACGCGGGCGTGGTGGCCGCCTGCCTGATCTACCTCGGCTACCTGTCGCCCTTCCTGCTCCTGTTCCTGTTCGGCTTCCTGATCGTCGGCCTGGTCACCTATCAGCTGCCGGTGCTCGCCGCGATCGGCTACGGGCGGCGCGCACGCGCTCTCTACGACGACGTCGTCGGCCACGTCCGGGCGATCACCTCCGGGATCAAGGAGCTCAAGATGCACCAGCCGCGCCGCGAGGCGCTGATGGAGCGGCAGATGGCGCGCACCTCGGCGTCGATGGTGCGCGAGATCACCCGCGGCACGACGCTCTTCGCCGCCGCCTCGGGCTGGGGCCAGGTGTTGTTCTACGTCGCGATCGGCCTCATGCTGTTCGTCCTGCCGAGCTATCAGAAGCTGCCGAGCGCGGTCGTCCTCGGCTACAGCGTGACGCTGATCGCGATGATGACCCCGCTCGAGATGATCCTGACCTCGGTGCCGCGGTTGGCGGGCGCCGCGATCGCGATCCGCAAGATCGACGAGCTCGGCCTGTCGCTGTTCGATTCCTCGGCCGAGAAGGACGCCGACTCGGGTGCGGCGCCGCCGGATTGGCACCGGGTGGAGCTTCGGGGCGTCGTCCACAGCTACCGCGGCGAGGTCGAGCACGAGACCTTCACCCTCGGTCCGATCGACCTCGCTCTCGCGCCCGGCGAGCTGCTGTTCGTGGTCGGCGGCAACGGCAGCGGCAAGACGACGCTCGCCAAGGTGCTGCTCGGCCTCTACGCGCCGGAAGCGGGCAAGGTGCTGTTCGACGGCGTCGAGGTGACCGACGCCAACCGCGACCGCTACCGCCAGAGCTTCGCCGCCGTCTTCTCCGACTTCTTCCTCTTCGACTCGCTGCTCGGCCTCGAGGCGCCGAAGCTCGACGCCGAGGCCCGGAGGTACCTGGCCGAGCTCCAGCTCGAGCGCAAGGTGCGGATCGACGGCGGCGCGCTCTCGACGACCGACCTGTCGCAGGGGCAGAGGAAGCGGCTCGCTCTGCTCACGGCCTATCTCGAGGACCGGCCGATCTACCTGTTCGACGAATGGGCGGCCGACCAGGATCCGACCTTCAAGGAGGTCTTCTACCGCGAGATCCTGCCGGCGCTCAAGCGGCGCGGCAAGACGGTGGTCGTGATCAGCCACGACGACCGCTACTACGGCGTCGCCGACCGGATCGTCAAGCTCGTCTACGGCCGCATCGTGCCCGCGGAGCCGATCGCGCCGTCCGCATCGGCCGCGTCCGCCGAGCTCGTCAACCCGCTGCGCTGACCCTCGAGCGAGCCGCCACATGCGATCCTTCCTCGACGAGCTGCGTTACGCCTTCCGGACCCTCCGCCGCAGCCCCGCCTTCACCGCCGTCACGCTCCTGACGCTGGTGCTCGGCATCGGGGCGAACAGCGCCATGTTCAGCGTCCTCGACGCCGTGCTGCTCGAGCCGCTCCCGTACCCGGAGCCCGAGCGGATCGTCAAGCTGACGAGCGCCTACGCGCTCAAGGACCTGCCGCCGCTCTCCGCCTCCGATCCCGAGTACTGGGACTTCAAGGACGGCGTCCGCTCCCTCGAGGCGCTCGCGGCCTACATCGGCCTCTCCGGCAACCTGACCGGGAGCGGCGAGCCGGAGAGGGTCAAGCTCGCCTATACGACGGCGGACTTCTTCCCGGTGTTCAAGGTCCAGGCGGCGGTCGGACGAGTCTACCTGCCGGCGGACGAGAGCGGCTCGGGGCCGCCGGTCGCGGTCCTGGGCGACGGGCTCTGGCGCCGGCGCTTCGCGGGCGACCGCGGGATCGTCGGCCGCTCGGTCGAGGTCAACGGCCGTTCGCTCCAGGTGATCGGCGTCCTGCCACCGGGTTTCGACTTCCCGGCCGGTGCCGAGATCTGGTCGCCGCTCGGCCTCGACCGCGCCCAGATGGCGCCGCGCGGCCAGCGCTACCTGACCCTCGTCGGCCGCGTCCGCCGCGGCACGACCGTCGAGCAGGCGTCGTCCGAGATCGGCGCGGTGGCGCGGGGCTTCCTGACCAAGTACCCGACCGATTACTTCCCCGACAGCGGCTGGGGCACCAAGGCGCGGGCGCTGCTCGACGAGATCGTGGGCGGCGCGCGCAACATCCTGCTGCTCCTGTTCGCGACCGTCGTCCTGGTCCTCTTGATCGCCTGCGTCAACGTGGCGAATCTGCTGCTCGCCCGCGCCCAGGCGCGCAGCCGCGAGGTGGCGATCCGCGTCGCCCTCGGCGGCGGCCGGGCGGCGCTCGTGCGCCATTCGGTCGCCGAGGCGCTCCTCCTGACCTTCGCCGGCGGCGCTCTCGGCCTGCTCCTCGCGCATTGGGCGCTCTCGGTCTTCCTCGCCGTCAATCCCGACGCGATCCCGCGCGCGACGGCGCTCCCGATCGACGGGCGGGTCGTCCTCTTCACCTTCGGCCTGGTGGTCGCGACCGGCCTCGTCCTCGGCCTCGTGCCGGCGCTCCAGGCGTCGCGGCCGGACCTCCAAGGGGCGCTCAAGGAGGGCGGCAAGGGCTCGGCCGGAGGGCGCGGCGGTTTCCGGCGCGCGCTCGCCGGCTTCGAGGTCGCCCTCGCCCTGATCCTGCTCATCGCCGCCGGCTTGACGATCGAGAGCTTCGCCCGCCTGCGCCGGGTCGATCCGGGGTTCCGGCCGGACCGGCTGCTGGCGATGGAGATCTCGCTCGCGCGCTCGCAGTATCCGGACGACCCGTCCGCAGGGCAGTTCTACGATCAGCTGCTCGGGCGGATCGCCGCCGTGCCCGGCGTCGAGGCGGCGAGCGCGGTCTCGTTCCTGCCGCTCCTCGGCGCGAACGAGCGCTCGGGCAGCGTCTCGTCCGAAGGCATGAGCTTCACCATGGGCGACTACCTGCCCGAGGCCGACTGGCGCTCGATCGACCACCGCTACTTCTCGACCGCCGGCATCGAGCTGCTCCGCGGCCGCTCGTTCGGGCCCTCCGACGCCGCCTCGGCGCCGCCGGTCGCGATCGTCGACGAGCCGCTCGCGCACCGGCTCTGGCCGGATCGGGACCCCGTCGGCCGGCGGCTCAAGATCGGGCCGCCCGTCCAGCAGAACCCGCAGCCCTGGCGCACCGTGGTCGGCGTCGTGCGCGAGGTCCGGCAGGTCGATCTCTCCGGCGCCTCGCGCGGCACCCTCTACCTGCCGCAGCTGCAGGTGCCCGAACGGACGACGCACCTGGTCGTCCGGAGCGCGGCGAGCGATCCTCTGGCCGTGGCTCCGGCCGTGCGCCAGGCGATCCTCCAGGCGAACCGCAACCAGCCGGTCTCGAACGTCGAGGCGGTGGCGAAGGTCGTCGACCGGGCCCAGGCCGCATCGCGGGTCACCATGCTGCTCCTCGGCGCCTTCGCTCTCTTAGCGGCGCTCCTCGCGGCGGTCGGGATCTACGGCGTCGTCGCCTACTCGGTCGACCAGCGGACGCACGAGATCGGCCTGCGCATGGCGCTCGGCGCGGACCAGGGCGACGTGCTGCGGCTGATCGTTCGCCAGGGCATGGCGATGGTGGCCGCGGGGATCGGCTGCGGCCTCTTGGCCGCGCTCGCGGCGACGCGCCTGATGTCGAGCCTGCTCTACGGCGTCTCGCCGCGCGACGTCTTCGTCTTCTCCGCGGTTCCGGTCTTCCTCGCCCTGGTCGCCCTCGTCGCGAACCTGGTGCCGGCCTGGCGCGCGTCGCGCGTCGCGCCGGTGATCGCTCTGCGCGCCGAGTGAGCTACTCCGGCACGTCCCAGTAGAGGCCGATCGTCGCGCCCTGAGCGGCGTTGATGATGCCCTCCTGCGCGCACGGCTTGTGGCGCAGGAAGGCGCCGTGGTACCCGGCCTCGACCGGGCCGTCGCCCCAGGCGCCCCAGGCGAAAGTGCCCCAGATGACGTCGTGCCATTCGGGCCGGCCCTCGGCGTCGCCCAGGAGATAGGGGAGCGATGCGGCGAGCTGCTGGACGATCCAGCCGCCTTGGGCGGCGGCGCGCTCGGCCAGCTGCCGCCAGACCGGGGGCGGCGTCGTGCGGCCCAAGTGGACGTCGGCGCCGCCCATCGAGAGGCTGGCCTTGAGCACCAGGTCCTCCCGCCGCTCGACCAGCAGGTCCGGCAGGTAAGTCCGCTCGCCCTCGAAGTCGACGAAGTCGTCGCTGACCCGGCGGGTCCAGGGGACGTAGCGGCGGACCGCCTCGGCGTCCTCCCGCGCCAGCTCGCCCGCGGCCTCGAGCTCCGAGAGGAGCGCCAGGTTCGACTTGTGCGACAGGATGGCCGCGACCGGACCGTTCAGGATCAGCGCGCGCCCCGCCATCACGGCGGCGTAGAGCGCCCGTTTCGCCTGCCATGGCGTGGTGTCGATCACGAGATGCACCGGATGGCCTTCGGCCGAGAGCCGGCCGTCGCGCTCCGCGATCGCATCGGGAAAGGCGGCGATGATCGCCCGCCCGTCGAGACCGGGCGCCAGGGCGGCGAGCGCGGCCCGGTAGCTGCGATCGACGAACGATCCCCACTCGGGCGTCACCGGGGCTTCGATCTGGATCGCGAGGTTCAAGGTGCCCGCGTCCGCGAGGCCGTGGCGGAGCCCGAGGCGGACCAGATGCTCGAAGGTCCGGTCGAAAGGATCGGTCAGGGCGACGCCGTCCCCGAGCCCGTCGAGGAAGCGGCCGAGCGGCTCGACCTGGCGGTAGCGGCTCGCCCAGCTCCCGACCTCCCAGCCGCCGAGGTTGCCCGAGGCGTTGACCTCGCAGGTCTTGAGCCCTTGGGCGGTCCAGATCAGGTCGGCGCGCGCGAGCACGTCGGGGAGGCTCTGCGACCGCTCGATCCAGGCCGTCACCAGGCTCACGACCTCGCGCGGGAAGCCGTACCAGTCGGCGATCGGTCCGGGATCGAGCCCGAAGATGCTGCGCGGGATCTCGCGCACGAGCCGGCAGACGGCGGTCGTCGCGCGCGCCAGCTCTTCGCGCGCCTCGGGACCGAGGAAGACCTGCCAGCGCTGGAGATCGAAGCGCAGGAAGTCGTCGCGCACGGCGAGGGGATCCCAGGCCCGGGGATCCCGGCAGGCCGGTTCGGCGAGGAAGAACTCGGCGAACCGGCGCTGGACCGGCGAGAGGCGTTCCTGGGCCGCGAGGATCTCGGGGGTGACGTCCACGGGGCTCTCCTAAGCGGGCCGGATGGCGGTGCGCGCGGAGGCCGCGGCGCCGGAGCTGTCGAGGCAGGAGCGCAGCCGCTCGGCGAGGACCTCGAGGTGCGGCGGCCGGAGGATCGTGTAGTGGTCGCCGGGGATCGGATGGACCTCCACCCCTCCGCCCGCGAGAGCGCGCCAGGCGGGCGAGGGGTCGTCCTTCCTCTCGAGCGCGGGAAACAGCGTCAGACCGCCGGCGAACGGCTCCGGCCGGTAGTCGAGAAGGGCGCGGAAGTTGCGGCGGAAGAGGGCGAAGAGCCGCGCCAGCTCGTCCTCCGGAACCTCCTCGGCGAGCGCTCCCGCGGCGACCGCGAGCGCGTGGAGGCGCGCGGCCCGGGCGGTGTCGTCGAGGCCCCGCAGCTCGCCCGCCGGGACCGCGAGCCGGCTCCCCGCCTGCGCCGCGAGGTCGAAAGCGAACCAGGAGGCGAGCGTCGCGTCGTCGACCGGGCCGTCCGTCGGGTAGATGGGAGCGGCGACGTCGATCATCGCGACCAGCGCCGCCTCCTCGCCGGCCGCCTCGAGCTGGCGCGCCATCTCGTAGGCGACGGCGCCGCCCATCGACCAGCCGCCGAGGAGATAGGGCCCCTCCGGTTGCACGGCGCGGATCGCGGCGAGATAGAGCGCCGCGATCTCGGGGAGGGTCGCCGGCTCGGCGCCGTCCGGCGACTGGAGGCCGTAGAACGGCCGGTCGTCTCCGAGCGCGCGGGCGAGATCGACGTAGCCGAGCACGTTGCCGCCGACCGGATGGACGCAGAAGAACGGCCGGCCCGCGCCCGCCCCTCGAATCGGCACGAGCGGCTGGCGGCTCGCGGCCGGGCTTTCTGACGTGCCCGCTCGCAGGATGTCCGCCAAGCGCTCGATCGTCGGCGCCTCGAACAGCGTCGCGAGCGGTAGCTCGCGGCCGAAGGCGGCCTTGATGCGGGCCATCAGCCGCACCGCGATCAGCGAGTGGCCGCCGAGCTCGAAGAAGCTCGCCGCGACCGAGACCGGACCGAGGCCGAGCAGCTCCTCCCAGATCGCCGCGAGCCGGCCCTCGAGCTCGTCGCGCGGCGGCACGTGCTCGCCCGCGGTCCGCGAGGCGTCGGGATCGGGCAGCGCCTTTCGGTCCACCTTGCCGTTGCTCGAGAGCGGTATCGACTCGATCGGAACGAAGCGGGCCGGGATCATGTAGCGCGGGATCTTCGCCGCGAGGGCCTCGCGCAGCTCCTCGGCCGCGGGAGGCTCCGCGCCGCTCGGCACGACGTAGGCGACGAGGCGCTTGGCGCCCCGCTTCTCGCCGAGCGCCGCGACCACGGCCGAGCGCACGCCGGGATGCCCGGCGAGCGCGGCCTCGATCTCGCCGAGCTCGATGCGATAGCCCTGGATCTTCACCTGCTGGTCCTCGCGGCCGAGGAACTCGATCGTGCCGTCCGGCAGGTAGCGGCCGAGGTCGCCGGTCCGGTAGAGCCGCTCGCCGGTGCGCGGATGGACGAAGAACGAGGCGGCGGTCTTCTCCGCGTCCCGGAAGTAGCCTTGCGCGAGGCCGATGCCGCCGATGTGGAGCTGCCCGGGCACCCAGACCGGGCGCGGGTCGAGAGCGTCGTCCAACACCGCGAAGGTCTGGTTCGCCATCGGCCGGCCATAAGGGATGCTCGCCCAGCCCGGATCGACGGCGCCGATCGGGTAGAGGATCGACCAGATCGACGCCTCGGTGGCTCCCCCCATGCCGACGACCTCGAGACCCGGCCGGCCGAGACGGCGCAGCCGGTCGGGGAGCGAAACGGGGATCCAGTCGCCCGAAAGGAGCACGAGCCGCAGATCTTCCGGCAGCCGCTCGCCGCGCGCTTCGAGGTCGTCGGCGAGCATCTCGAGGAGAGCCGGCACGGAGCTCCAGATCGTCGCTCTCTCGCGGCGGAGGATCGCCTCCCAGCGCGCCGGCTCGCGCAGCTCCCGAGGCTCCGGCATCACGACCGTGCCGCCCGCTCCGAGCAGGCCGAACAGGTCGTAGACCGAGAGATCGAACGACAGGGCCGAGAGCGCGAGCACCCTGTCGCCGGGGCCGACCGAGAAGCGGCGGTTGACGTCCGCGACGGTGTTCGCCGCGCCCCGGTGGTCGATCATCACGCCCTTCGGCAGGCCGGTCGAGCCCGAGGTGAAGATCACGTAGGCGAGATCGGACCGGTCCTGGATCGGGCCGAGCGCGACGGCGCTCCGCGTCGCGGCGTGCTCGCCCGCGCCGGAAACCCCCGGGCAGGCGACGACCGGGATCCTTTCGATCCCCGCCGGCCAGTCGATCGCGCCCTCGATCCGCGCCTGGACGAGGGCGATGCGCGTTCCCGTGCTCGCGAGCAGATACCGGATCCGCTCGTCCGGGAGCTCCGGATCGATCGGCAGGTAGGCGGCGCCCGCGCGCTCGATCGCGAGCACCGCGGCGGCTTGCTCCCAGCCTTTCTCCATGACCACGGCGACCAGCTCGTTCGGCACGACGTGGCGCGCGCGGAGGGCGAGAGCGAGCGCCTCCGCGAGCCCCGCGAGCTCGCCGTAGCGGACGCGCGCTTCTCCGCAGACGATGGCGAGAGCCTCCGGAGCCTCCGCGGCGCGCGCGAAGAAGGGCTCGTGCAGCAGCTTCTCGGGCTCGGGCTCGGCCGTCGCGTTCGCCGCCGCGAAGAGGCGCAGATCGGCGGCGGGCGTGAGGGCGCGAGCCGGCTCGCGCCAGAGCGAAGCCTCGGCGAGGGCCGCCAGCCGCTCGCCGAAGGCCCGGAACATCGCCTCGATCATGCCGGCGGGGAACAGCTCGGCGACGTGGTACCAGTGGAAGGCGAGAGCGCCGTCGACCTCGAAGACCTGGTGATCGATCCAGACCTGCGGCGTCTGGAGATGGGTGTGGACCGGCATCCGCCCGGAGCCGGCGCCCGCTGCCGAGCCCGCGCCCAGGTCGAGGGTGCTCGCGAGGACGACCGGCACCGAAGTGAAAGCTCCGCCCCCGCTTTCGCCCTGCCGGCGCGCCAGCTCGCGCAGGACCTCGATCCCGGAGACGAGACCGTGATCGAGGTCGCGGAACAGGCGGGCCTGGAGCCGGCGGAGGCGCTCGGCCACCCCTTCCTCGACCGTCAAGTCGATCTCGAGCAGCAGCGGAGCGCCGAAGTTGCCGGCGATCCGGGGCACGTCCGGATGGAGCGGCAGCCGGCGCTGCGCGAGCAGGTTCAGGCAGAAGCGGCGGTGGCGGCTCCAGGTCGCGAGCACCTCGGCGAAGACGGCGGCCACGAGCACCGTCGCGGTGACGCCCGAGCGGCGCGCCTCGGTCTTGACGCGGGTCCAGATCCCCGCCGGCAGCGTGCCGTCCAAGCGCGTCAGGTGCGAGCGCTGAAGGGCGGACGGAGGCTTTGCGAGCGGCAGCTCGGGACCCGGCGGCAAGTCCGTCAGTCGCTCTCGCCAGTAGGCGAGGTGACGGGCGTGGAGGTCGGTCCCGCGCAGGCGCTCGCAGGCCAGCACGTAGTCGCGGTAGCTCGCGGCGAGCGGCGGCGGCTCGGCGGCGGGATCGGTGTAGAGCCGGGCGAGGTCGCCCGCGAGGAGGCCGAACGACACGGCGTCCGAGATCAGCAGGCTGAGGCTCACGTGGAGCCGGCAGCCGGAGGGGAGGCGGGTCAGCCGGATCTCGAAGAGCGGCCAGCCGGAGAGGTCCGGCCCTTCCTCGCACATCCGCCGCCGCACCGCGAGGAGCTCCGCCTCCGC
>DATMZM010000194.1:0-2479 GCA_035607445.1 Thermoanaerobaculia bacterium
GGCCCATGACCTGTTCTCGAACGATTGGGCGCACGCTTGGCGCCAGGCGATCCAGGCGAGCGAGGCGGCGCGGAAGGAGTTCGGCGGCTGGCGCTGGCCGCTCGTGCTGGTCGCGCGCGGGACGGAGCGGATCGCGGAGCGCGCCGTCCTGCTCGACCTATACGACGGCGTCTGCCGGGCGGTGCGGGTCGCGACGGCCCAGGACCTCGAGCAGGCGCCCTACGTCCTCTCGGCCGACCCCGCCATCTGGAAGCGCCTGATGGAGAAGGCGCTCGAGCCGCTCGCCGGCCTGATGAAGGGGCAGTTGAAGCTCGTCCGCGGCAGCGTGGCCGCTCTCCTGCCCTATGCCGCGGCCGCCAAGGAGCTCTTCGCGGCGGCGACCCGGGTCGACACCCGCTTTCCGGAAGAGGCCTGATGGCGTCCGACATCGAAATCGCACAAGCGGCGAGCCTCGAGCGCATCTCTCGGGTCGCGCTCGAGAAGCTGGGCATCGCCGACGACCACCTCGTCCCCTACGGCCACTACAAAGCGAAGGTCTCGCTCGACTACTTGGCGACCCTCGCGGACCGGCCGGACGGCAAGCTCGTCCTGGTCACCGCCATGACGCCGACCCCTGCGGGCGAAGGCAAGACGACCACCACGGTGGGACTCGGCGATGCGCTCAACCGGATCGGCAAGAAGGCGGCGATCTGCCTGCGCGAGCCTTCCCTCGGGCCGGTCTTCGGGATGAAGGGCGGGGCGGCCGGCGGCGGCCATGCCCAGGTCGTGCCGATGGAGGACATCAACCTCCATTTCACCGGCGATTTCGGGGCCATCGCGCTCGCGAACAACCTGCTCTCCGCGCTCGTCGACAACCACGTCCACCACGGCAACGAGCTGGGCATCGACGTCCGGCGGATCACCTGGAAGCGGGTGGTCGACATGAACGACCGCGCTCTCCGCGACCTGGTGGTGGGCTTGGGCGGCCCGGGCAACGGCTATCCGCGGCAGGACGGCTTCGACATCGTGGTCGCCTCCGAGGTGATGGCGATCTTCTGCCTCGCGACCTCGCTCGCCGACTTGAAGGAGCGGCTGGGCCGCGTGATCGTCGCCCAGAACCTAGACAAGCAGCCGGTGCGCGCGCGGGACCTCCTCGCCCACGGCGCGATGACCGTGCTGCTCAAGGACGCCTTCCAGCCGAACCTGGTGCAGACGCTCGAGAACAACCCGGCGTTCATCCACGGCGGGCCGTTCGCGAACATCGCCCACGGCTGCAACTCGGTGGTCGCGACCCGGGCCGCCTTGAAGCTCGCCGACTACGTGGTCACCGAGGCCGGCTTCGGGGCGGACCTGGGCGCCGAGAAGTTCGTCGACATCAAGTGCCGGAAGTCCGGGCTGCGGCCGAGCGCGGCCGTGGTCGTCGCCACGATCCGGGCGCTCAAGTACCACGGCGGCATGGATCTGAAGACGCTCCGGCAGGAGGACCTCTCCGCTCTCGAAAAGGGGCTGGTCAACCTCGATCGCCACGTCGAGAACGTCCGGGAGCACTTCGGCCTGCCGTGCGTGGTGGCGATCAACCGCTTCGAGAGCGATACGGCGGCCGAGCTCGATCTCGTCGCGGCGCGCCTCGCCGAGCGCGGCGTCGAGGTCGTCCTCGCGAGCCACTGGTCGGACGGCGGCCGGGGCGCCGAAGACCTCGCGCGGGCGGTCGTCGCGCTCTGCGAGCGGCCGTCGTCGGGCGTCCGCTTCGTCTACGAGGACGACGACACGCTGTGGGAGAAGATCGGCAAGATCGCGCGGAAGATCTACCACGCGTCCGAGGTCGCCGCCGACACGAAGGTCCGCGCCCAGATCAAGAAGCTCCAGGCCGACGGCTACGGCCGGTACCCGGTCTGCGTCGCCAAGACCCAGTACTCGTTTTCGACCGACGCCCAGCTGCGCGCGGCGCCCGCGGGGCACGTGCTGACGATCCGCGAGGTCCGCCTCGCCGCGGGAGCCGAGTTCGTGGTCATGATCTGCGGCGACGTCATGACCATGCCCGGACTGCCGAAGGTGCCCTCGGCGCAGGCCATCGACCTCGACGCGAACGGCAGGGTGGTCGGGCTGTTCTGAATCAGGGCAAGGAGAGGTTTGGACTCTTGATGTAGGCTCCTGATTGCTTACAGGGGACTGCCCGATGACAAGAGTTGAAACGATCGAGAGCGAGATCCAGAAACTGACCCGAGAGGAGCTGGCCGAGCTGCGGCAGTGGCTGCTCGAAGAAGACTGGAACGATTGGGATCGGCAGATCGAGGCCGATGCGGCAGCCGGCCGTCTCGAGAAGCTCGACCAGCTCTTCGAGCAGGCACTGGCCGCTCATCACGCAGGCGAAAGCCAGGAGATTTGAAGCACTTCGCCGGCCCGCGCTTCTGGGAACTGTTCGGAAAGCTTCCTCCAGAAGTCCAGCGTCTCGCTCGCGCGAACTACGCGCTGCTCAAGGTAGACCCTCGGCACCCGTCCT
>DATMZM010000190.1:0-4202 GCA_035607445.1 Thermoanaerobaculia bacterium
CCGCTTCACCCACCTGAACCACTCGAACCTCGCCCTCGACCCCGCCGGAGCCGAGCGCAAGGCGATCGCGGCGCGCGGGTTCCGGCTGCTCGAAGACGGCGACGAGCTGGGGCTCTAGCTCGAAGCCGAGGAAACACGCCCTCAAGGAATCTGGCAGCCGCCCCGTGGCGCCGGGATATCCTGCCGGTGCAACCGGATCGGGAACGTGGAGGCCGCCGTGGCACAGCCGGTACGCACCTTGCTCGCCGCCTGGGACGCGGGCGCGGGGGCCGGCCGAGCGGACGGGCCTGCCAGCGAGCGCCGGGATATCATCCCCGCCGTATGGCCGACGCGAAGAAACCGACCGACCTCCTGGAGCTGGCGCCCGCGGCGCAGGTGGCCGATCCCGACGCCAAGAAGGCGGGGATCTGGGGCAAGCTCAAGCGCGGTCTCCTGATGACCCACACGGAGATCATCGACCGCGTCAACGCGGCGGTGACCGGCCGGGCCGTCTTGGACGGCCAGACGCTCGAGTACCTGGAAGAGGTCCTGGTCGCCGCGGATTTGGGGATCGCGACGGCGGTCGAGCTGGTCGAGGGGATCCGCAAGAACGCGCGCACGACCGACGCCGCCGAGCTGCGCGCGGAGCTGGTGGGCCAGATGTCGCGCCTCCTCGAGCAGGCGCCGCGTCCGCGGCCTCTCGGCCCGGGGCCGCGCGTGACGCTCGTCGTCGGGGTGAACGGCGTCGGCAAGACGACCTCGATCGCGAAGCTCGCGCGCCGCGACGTCGACCAGGGCGAGAGGGTGCTGCTCGCCGCGGCCGACACCTTCCGCGCCGCCGCGATCGATCAGCTCGCGCTCTGGGGCGAGCGCCTGGGGGTGGAGGTGATCCGACAGGCTCCCGGCGCCGATCCGGCGGCGGTGGTCTACGACGCGATCCAGGCCGCGCGCGCCCGCGGCACCACGCGGCTGATCGTCGACACCGCCGGCCGGCTGCACACCAAGGACCACCTGATGGCCGAGCTGGCGAAGATCAACCGGGTGATCGACCGCGAGACGGGAGGCTGGCCGCGCGAGACGATCCTCGTGCTCGACGCCACGACCGGCCAGAACGCGCTCGCCCAAGCGAAGACCTTCATCCAGGTCGTGCCGGTCGACGGCGTCCTCCTGGCGAAGCTCGACGGCACCGCCAAGGGGGGCATGGCGGTCGCGATCGCGCGCGAGCTGAAGCTGCCGGTGCTCTACCTCGGCGTCGGGGAGAAGGCCGAGGATCTCGTCGACTTCGAGCCGCGGGCGTTCGCCACCGCGCTCCTCGGCTGACGCGGGCGACGCCGTGGCGGACGCGGATTCCCCTTCCCCTTCGAAAGACGATCGGCGATATCTCGAGCGCGCGCTCCGGCTCGCGCTGCGAGGCCGGTATCGGACCGCGCCGAACCCGCGCGTCGGCGCGGTCCTCGTCCGCGACGGCGAGGTCGTGGGGGAGGGCTGGCACCGCGCGGCGGGCGGGCCGCACGCCGAGGCCGAGGCCCTCGCGCGGGCGGGAGAGCGCGCTCGCGGCGCTACCCTCTACGTGACCCTCGAGCCCTGCGCCCATTTCGGGCGGACCCCGCCATGCGCGGATGCGGTGATCGCGGCAGGTATCTCCCGCGCCGTGGCCTGCGTCGGCGATCCGAACCCCGCGGTTGCGGGCCAGGGCTTCGCCCGCCTGCGCGCGGCCGGCACTGCGGTCGAGGTCGGAACGCTCGCCGAGGAGTCGATCCGCGCCAACCTGGCTTTTTTCGTTCCCCTCGTCCTCGGGCGGCCCGCGGTGACGCTCAAATGGGCGATGAGCCTCGACGGCCGGATCGCGACGAGGACGGGCGAGAGCCAATGGATCTCCGCGCCCGCCGCCCGCCGCTGGGGGCTCGCCCTGCGCGAGGAGCACGACGCGATCCTGGCGGGCATCGGGACGGTCCTCGCCGACGACCCGCGGCTCGACCGCCGGCTCGGCCTCGCGAACGGCCCGAACCTGCGGGTGATCCTCGATCGCCGGCTGCGCACGCCCCCCGCCGCGCGCCTGTTCGAGGCGCCGGGCCCCGTCGCGATCTTCACCGAATCGGCCGCCGCCTCGCCCCGCGCCGCGCTCGAAGCGGCGGGCGCCGAGGTCGTCCGGCTGCCCGTGGTCGAGCCCCATGCCGTCCTCGCCGCGCTCCTCGCGCGCGGCGTCAAGAGCCTGCTCGTCGAAGGGGGAGGAGGGGTCCACGCGAGCTTCGTCGCCGCGGGCACGTACGACGAGGTCCGGGTGGACACCGCGCCGCTCCTCATCGGCGGCCTGAAGGCGCCCGGCCCGCTCGGCGGCGAAGGCTTCGAACGCCTGGCCGAGGCGCCGCGGCTCGAACGTCTCGAGATCGCGCGGCGCGGGGGAGACGCGATCCTCTCCGGCTTGCGCGTCGGCTGCCTCGAAGAGCTGCTCCGCGCGACGCCGGCCGGGTGAGGCGGCGGCTCCTCGGCCCCTCTGCTAGCATCGCCGGGCATGGCGATCGAAAACGCGGATCTCGCCGAAGTCAGCGGCTTCCTGGATCGACGCTTCGGGCTCGATACGCTTTGGCTCTTCGGTTCAGAGGCGGCCTCGAACGCGCGGCCGGACTCCGATGTCGACTTTGCCGCGCTCTTTTCGACGCGCCCGCCCCCCCTCGAAGTGCTCGAAGCGCAAGCGGACTTGACGGACCTCTTGAAGCGCGAGATCGATCTCGTCGATCTCGAACCCGCGTCGCCCATCCTCGGCATGCAGGTGCTCAAGAAAGGGAGGGTGATCTTCGAGCGCGATCCGAAGCATCGGCATGCCTTCTTCGTGCGCACGATGAGCATGTACGAGGATCTCTCGATTATTCGGAGGGAGGCCGAGAACGCGCTGTTCCGGAGGATGAGCGTTGGTCGATCGTGACCTGATTGCGACGAAGATCGCAACGATCGAGCGTTGTCTCGCACGGATCGAGAGGGTTCGGTCGGAGCCTTCAGGACGCCTTGATTCGATCGACGTCGACGACATCACCGCGCTCAACCTGCAGCGATCGATCCAGGCCGGAATCGATCTCGCGGCGCACGTCGTCGCGACGGAGGGATGGGGCGTCCCGGCGGCAGCCGGTGAAGCCTTCGACCTCCTTTCGGAACATTCTCTCCTCGATCGGGATCTCGCATCGCGGCTTCGCCGGATGGCGGCCTTCCGGAATATCGCGATCCACGAGTACCGCAAGCTGGATCCCCGGGTCGTTGAGACCGTGGTGACGAACCATCTGGGCGATCTCAGGGACTTGGTTGCGCGCGTGATCCGCGCGTTCGAGCTGGAACGTCCCAGGATCTAACGATGTTCACCGGGCTCATCCTCGAAAAGGGCCGCATCGCCCGCGATTCGGTATCCGACGGCAAGGGAGGCGTGCGGCTCGAGATCGATCTGTCGCCCGCGCTCGGGGAGCGGCTGCCGATCGGGGCGAGCCTCGCGGTTTCGGGCGTCTGTCTGACGATCGTCGAGACCGTGCCGGCGGGCGATCTCTTGCGCGTCGCGGTCGAGCTTTCGCCCGAGACGATCGCTCGCACGGCTCTCGGGGAGCTGTGCGCGGGTTCCGAGGTGAACCTGGAACCGGCCCTGCGGATGGGCGATCCGCTCGGCGGCCATTGGGTGCAGGGGCACGTCGACGGCACGGCGCGGGTCGTCGCGCGGCGCGACCTCGACGCGTTCCGCGTCCTCGGCTTCTCGATTCCGGAGGATCTCGCCGCCTACCTGGTCGAAAAGGGCTCGGTCACGGTCGACGGCGTGAGCTTGACCGTCTCCGCGCTCCGGCCGGACAGCTTCGAGGTCGCGCTCATCCCGCATACGTTGGAGGCGACGACGCTCGGAAGCCTCGTGCCCGGCGATCGGGTCCACCTCGAGGTCGACGTCCTCGCGAAGTACGTCGAGCGGGCGCTCGCGGCGCGCGGCCTCGTCCGGGAGGCGCCGTGACGCCTCGCTTCCGCGAGCAGCGTCCCGAGCCTTCCCATCTCTGGATCCGCTTCGCGCCGCGCTCCTGGCCCGGACCCCAGGGGATCTGGCTCGATCTCGCCCGGGGCCGGCTCGGGGAGACAGGCGGCGAATCGGATCTCTCGGCCTACGCCGGAGATCCGCTCGACGACCTGGCCTATCTCCCCCCGGTCGCGCCCGATCTCGCCGCCGCTGGGGACGAGTTGGCGCGTGTCCACCTTGCGCGGGG
>DATMZM010000336.1:0-12985 GCA_035607445.1 Thermoanaerobaculia bacterium
CCAGCGCTCCTCGGGGACGGCGAGCTCGGCCAAGAGCCGCTCGGCGAGGCGGAGCATGGACGCCTCGACCGGCGGCGACAGCGGATCGCCGATCGCGAGCGAGGCCGCTTCGATCAAATAGACGGTGACGCGCTGCGGGTACTCGTCCTTGAGCAGCCAGCGAGCGAAGGCGAGCGCATGGTCCCAGCGGAACGCGTGGAGGTTCAACCCCGTGAGCGGCGGCAGCCGCTCAACCTCCTCGCCGGGAACTTCGAAAACCGCCCCCGGCTGGCTCCCGCTCGCGCAGGCATCGATCACGATCACGTGGGGGACGCCGCGCATCTGGAACGCCACGTCCATCCCACCCGTGCCGCCGTCGGCGCAGCGGACCCCCTCGGGCAGGCCGAGATCCCAGAGCCGGCGGACGAGGAGAGGGCCGGCCGCGTCGTCCCCGCGCAGCAGGTTGCCGCAGCCGACGATCAGCGTCCGCACCCTCACCCCAGCTCTCCGATCCGGAACCGCGACAGCTCGCGCCCCGACTTGCCGTCGTAGACATGGACGCAGCAGACCAGGCAGGAGTCGAACGAGCGCGCGACGTGCCCCATCTCGACCGGATCGCTCGGATCCGCGATGCGCGCGCCGATGAACGACTGCTCCATCGGCCCCATCCGGCCCAGCCGGTCGCGCGGGCCGATGTTCCAGGCGGTCGGCGTGACCACCTGGTAGTTCTCGATCTTGCCGTCGCTGATCACGATCCAATCGGACAGCGAGCCGCGCACCGCCTCCGTCGAGCCGAACCCGCGCCCGTCGGGGAGCTCGGCCGGCTTGTCGTAGAAGCGGCCCTGCAAATCGATCTGATCGAGCCAGCGGCGCGCGAGGGTGACGAATTTGGCCGCTTCGTGCATGCGGGCCATCACCCGCACGAGCACGCTCGGACCGACGGTTCTGAGCGCGTCCAAGAAGAGCGGATCGTAGTCCTGGTGCGCCGCGGCATCCGGCCTGCCGGCCACGACCTGGCGCGCGAGCGGCCCGGCCTCGAGCGGCAGCGAGCCGATGCCCGGGACTTCGTAGCGCGGCGATTTCGCCCAGCTGTACTTGCCCTGCTTGTGCCCCTCGAGCGGATCGATCGGATCGGTCTCGCCTTCCCAGGGGTGGAGGGAGCGGTCGCCCTTGTAGAACGAGTGCGCCGTGTCCTCGCGGACGTTCAGATGATCGAAATCGTGGAAGCCCCGGCCGTCGTAGATGCCCGAGCGGCTGACGAGCGCCGCGTTGCGCCCCTCGATCGTCGGATGTTCGTAAAGAGCAGGCTCGAAATAGGTGCCGGTCGCGAAATAGGCGCCGCAGCCCTGGCCGAACCCGTCGAGGCCCGCTCTCTTCCCGAAGCGCAGGAACAGAGCGCAATCGGAATTGCGCTGGCCGTCGTTCTCGTCCGCCCAGGCGAGCACGTCGGCCCAGCTCCTGTTCTCGAGCCAGCGCTCGACCGAGCCGCCGAGCCAATGCTTCTCGAGCCACTCGCGCTTCCAGTGCTCGAGGATCGAGATCGCGCGCGTGACGTCCGAGAGCGTCGGCGCGCACATCACGCCGCCGGGGATCATGAAGCTCGAGTGCGGCCATTGGCCGCCGAAGAGCGCGTAGACCTCGACCGGCTTGCCGGAGAGGGTGACGCCGGGCTCGTAGCTCGTGCCGACGAACGGCACGAAGCGGCGCACGACCTCGTCGTACTCGGCGAGGTGGGCGTAGTTCTTGTTCGTCAGATCGATCGCGAAGAGGGCGTAGAACCAGCGCGGAATCGACTGCAGCGTCTCGCACGCCTGGGCGATGTTGCGGACGAGCGTCGCGTTGTGCGGCACGTGCGTCTGCCACGCCGTGTCGAGAGCGTAGGCCGCCTTGTACAGGTGGCTGCCGCCGCAGATGCCGCAGATGCGCGGCGTCACGATCAGCCCCGCTTGCGGGTCCTTGCCGCGCAGGATGATCTCGAAGCCCCGGAACATGCTCGCTTCGGTCCAGGCTTCGGTCACGACACCGTCGTCGACCGTGACCCGCAAGTCGAGGTCGCCCTCGACGCGGCCGAGCGGACTGATCCGCAGGTTGCCGGGCATCTGCAGGCTCTCGGTTCCGGCTGCGGTCGTCATCGTCGTCGGTTTCTTTCCCGCAACCGGACTAGACGACGAACATGTCTTCCTTGGCCCACTTGGGCGCCGCGATGCGCGCGGCGGCGGCGTGCGCCATGTAGGAGACGTGGTCGGTGCCCTCCGGCAGCTCCTTGGGGATGACGCCGCCGATCTTCTGCGTTTTGAACACCGTCCCAGGTTTCAGGTCGTGGAACGGGAACTCGGGCTCGGTGCAGCCGATGCACGGCATGCCGGCGCGGGTCTTCGACGAATGGCGGTTCCACAGGATGCGGTTGCACGGCGAGTGGGTGAGCGCCCCGCGGCAGCCGAACTCGTAGAACAGGCAGCCGGTGCGCGTGCCCTGGCCGAACTCCATCGTCGCCTGCTTGTACTCGAAGAACTGGACGCGCGTGCAGCCGGTCTGGGTGAACGACGTGAAGAACGTCGACGGCCGTTGCAGGTCGTCGAGCGCGATGTCGGCGGCCCGGCCCGAGGCGATCGCGACGAGGATCTGGGTGATCCAATCCGGATGCGCCGGGCAGCCCGGAACGTTGATCACCGGCAGGTTCCATTTCGAGCGGAAGTCGGCGCCCAGGAAGCCGCCGTGATGGCGCTTGAGATACTGGAGGCCCGTGCTGTCGGCCGGATTCGGCTCGGTCGCCGGGATGCCGCCCCAACAGGCGCAATCGCCGATCGCGACCACCGCGGCGGCCTGCGCCGCGAGCTCCGAGACCCAGTCCTTCATCGGCCGGTCGGCGAACATGTTGTACCGCCCGGTGCCGTTCGGGCCCTGGATCACCGTGCCCTCGAAGACGAAGATGTCGAGCGCTCGCGCGCCCGACGCGCAGTCGCGGAAGATCGCCTTCGCGCTCTCCCCCATCTCGAGACCCAGCGACGGATGCCAGAGCAGGTCGATGCCGAAGTCCGTGATCAGGTCGCAGACGCTCGGCTGCTCCGCGTTGAGAAACGACATGGTGTTGCCGCTGCACGCTCCGCCTTGGAGCCAGAGGACGTTCGCCATCGCATCGCCTCCCGCGGCGCCGCTCAGTACCCTTCCCCCTCCGCGGCGACCTGCACTTTACCGCGATGAAGGCGGAGAAGCACGGGCCGCGTCGGATTCGGCTCGGGCGTCGGCCCAGGCGCCGAGGCGGTCGAGCGCATCGTCGAGGCGATCGGTGAACGAGCTTTCGGGTGCTCTCTTGCGGCGCTCCGCGGGCTCTGGCTTCTTCAATCCGACGCTCTCCCAGAGATCGCGCTCGGGATCTGAGAGCAAGTCCGTGCGCAGGGTGATGCCGTGCCTGGCGAGGATCGGCTCGAGCTCCGGCGCGCGCCTTAGCAGCTCGCGGCGGGTCGAGCGGTAGGCGTGCTCGACGACCGTGCGGCGCTCGGAGAAGCCGAAGATATTGGTGAAGAACATCCGGTGGTCTTCGGGCTGGGGCTCGAAGAGGACGACGTCGGCGCCCGCGAACTTCCTGCCGTAGGCCGACATGCCGACTTCGAGGCGGGAGTGGACGAGCGTCCGGACCGCTTGCGACAACACGGTCGGCAGCCCCTGGTCGACCAGCGTGCCCCCCGCGTACCCGGCGCCGCGCGCGAGCTCCATGTCGACCGGCACGAGCGGGTTCAAGCAGAGCACAAGCTCGGCTCCCGCTTCGAGCGCGACCGAGGCATGGACGGTCTTGATCAGGATGCCGTCGACGTAGCGGTGGCCGTCGATCTCGACCGGCGGATAGAAGCCGGGGAGAGCGCTGCTCGCCTGGACCGCTCGGGAGATCGGCACGTGGTCGAGACCGGGCTCGCCGAACCGGACGGCCCGGCCCGAGTCGAGGTCGGTCGCGACCACGATCAGGCGCTTGCCGAGCTGGCGGAAATCGTCGGTCCGGTTCTTGATGCCATAGATCCGCTCGAGGTACGCGCGCATCGGTTCGTTGTCGAACCAGGCGACCGGCAGGAGCCGCGAGAGGCGGGTGAGCGAGCCGAGGAGCGATTTCTCGGCCGGCCGCGCCGTGTAGTCCCGGAGCGCCTCGAACAGCAAGCGCGGCAGCGCCGAGGCGCTGCCGGCCAGCCGCTTGAAGGTCGGGGTGAGGAAGGTCTCGGCGACGAACGGGTGCTCGCCCGGCTCGGTCGAAACGATCGCCCGGCACATCTGGGCGGTCGTCAGGTCGTTGGCCAGGCAGGCGTTCAGGAACGCCCCCGCGCTCACCCCGACGTAGAGGAACGCCTGGTTGAAATCGAACCCGTCGAGCGCCTCGTCGAGAGCGCGTAAGGCGCCGATCTCGTAGATCGCGCCGGCCAACCCGCCGCCGGCGAGCGCCAGAGCGACCTTCGAACCTCTCCCGTTGCCACCGCCTCCGTCGCCCACGATTGAGACGCCCTCCGCACCCCGCGTTTGGTTTGGGACTACTCGGCCTTCTTGCGCGCCGGGCCCTTCTTCGCCTCGTCGCTCGCGGCGGCCGTCCGGGGCTTGAGCTGCTCGACCTTGGCGGTCAGCTCCTCGACCTTCTTGGTCAGGCGCTTGATCTCGTCGCGGGTCGGAACGCCCATGCGGTTGAGCGCGCCGGTCACCTTGTCGTCGAGCGTTCCGGCGACGTCGTCGATCACCTTCCCGGTCTTCTGCTTGGCCTTGGCGAACTGCTCCTTGCCCTCGGCCTCGAAGCCCTTGCCGCGCTCGACCAAGCGGTTGAAGAGCTTGCTGCCCTCCTCCTCCGCGGCCGATAGCGCGCCCAATCCCGCGAGCCAGATGCGATGGGCCGATTCCTTCAGATCGTCCTGGATCTTCTTGTCCTGGGTCGCCATATGTTTTTCCCTCCTGAGCTTGTGGGTCTGAGTTTCCCGGTCAAGTGTCTATGCGTCGACTGCTTCGATCGCCTCGAGCTCGTCGACCTCTCGCCCCAGAGCATCGAGGCGGACTTCGAGAGCCTTCAAGTCGTCGCGGGTGGCAAGGCCAAAGCGCAGCAAGGCGCCGCGGACCTCGTATTCGACGGTATCGGTCATCAGCCGGCCGAGGTCGCGCGTGGCCTTCTGGGCCTTGGCGCTCCACCGGGCCAGCGCTTCCCTTTGCGTTTCCGCCAGCGGACGCCCGCGCTCGACGAGGCGGTCGAACAGCTCGCGGCTCTCTCGCGCGCCGGTCTTGCCGGCTGCGGTCTCGATCTCGTGGATCATCGGATGGTCTCCTTCTCCAGGCTTTCTCTCGTCCGGTCGAATCTCGAAAATACGGGAGGCTCAGCTCGGCTCGCCGGACGGCGGGGCCGGACGGCGGGGCGGGGACGGCTCGAGATCGGCGAGCGAGCTCTCCAGATCTTCGAGCCGACTGCGCAGGGACGCCATTTCCTCGCGCACCTTGCGCACCGGGCCGAGATGGTCGATCGAGGCCTGCACCAGGCGGTCGACGCCCTGCTGCAGCTGCTCCTTGCCGGCGTTGACCGCCCGCTCGCCGATCCGGACGAGATCGTGGAGCAGCTCGCTCGGCAGGAACGACGTCCCCTTGCGCCCCTCGTCGAGGATGATCTGGGTCAGCGTCTGGGGCGTCACGTCGGTGCCCGTCGCGTTGTCGACGACGCGCACCTCCTGCCCCTCCCGCACCCAGGTCGCGATCTCGTCGAGGCCGACGTACCGGCTCTCCTCGGTGTCGTAGAGCTTACGGCTTTCGTAGCGCTTGATCAGCCGGACCATGGGATGCCTTCCTGTTCGACGACGTTACTGAGTCTTCGCGGGGCAATCCCCCGCGAGAGCAAATTACCGCACTGCGGCATTGTCCGTCAAGCGAGTTGCCGCGGTGCGTCAAGGACGGTGCGTCTGGAACGTCCGCGACGGCGCTCGGCGCTCACAGCTGCGCCCGCAGCAACCCCGCCAGATGGTCGAGCACCTTTTCGCGCCACGGCCGCCCGTCGAACTGCGCCAGAGTCACCTGCCGCGAGCGGGCGCGGTCGGCGGCGAACACGCGCTCCTGCCGATGGGCGAAAGCGCTGTCGTAGATGTTGGCGTTGGCCTCGTCGTTGAGACGGAAGGAGCGGTTGTCGAAGTTCGTCGATCCCACCGTGGTCCACAGGCCGTCCACGATCATGTACTTGCAGTGGAACATGGTGGGCGCGTACTCGAAGATCTCCACCCCGGCGGCGAGCAGCGGCCGCCAGCGCGAATGCGAGGCATGGCGTACCAGCTGGGTGTCGATGTGCTCCCCGGGGACGATGATCTGCACCCTCACTCCGCGCCGGCGTGCCGCCACGAGCTCGTCCACGGCGAGGTCGTCCGGAACGAAGTAGGAGTTGGCGAGGAGGATGCTGTGCCGCGCCGCAGCGATCGAGAGCAGGTACATGAGGCGGACGCTCTCGCTGCCGCCGCCCTTGGAGCTCTGAAAGACCTGCGCCGTGACCGTGCCGGCGGCGGGGACTTGGGCGAAGTACTGCGGGCCGTCGAGCACCGCCGAACGGGTCTCGATCCAGTTGTCCATGAACGCCGCCTGCATCTGGGCCACGACCGGGCCCTCGAGGCGGTAGTGCGAGTCGCGCCATTCCGTCGGTCCGCGAGCGTTGCCGAGCCATTCGTCGGCGATCCCCACGCCTCCGGTGAACCCGATGCGCCCGTCGACGATCAAGAGCTTGCGGTGCGTTCGGTTGTTGGTGCGCGCGACGTTGTACCAGCGCAGAGGGCGGTACCGTTCCACCTCCACACCGGCGTCGCTCATCTGCTGGAGATGGCCGGCGTCCATCCTGTCGGAACCGACCCAGTCGAGGAGGACGTGAACCGGCACGCCGGCGCGGGCGCGCTCCGAGAGCGCCTCGGAGAACTCTTTGCCGACGGTGCCCGACCAATAGATGTACGACTCGAGACAAACCGAATGCCGCGCGCCGCGGATGGCTTTGAGCATCGCGGGAAAGATCTCGTCGCCGTTTTGGAAGTCCTCCGCGGTATTGCCATCGGCCAGCGGCGGACCGAAGAGCGACCCCATCGTGCGCAGGAACTGCGGATCGTCAACGCCGTAGTGCCCCGGCAGAGGCTTGGTGACCTTCTTTTCTCCGGTCGTCAAGTTGAGGAAGAAGACGACGATGACGGCCACCGCCAGCGCCCCCGCGACAAAGGCGGTCCACATTTTTTTCCCTCGCAATCTGCCTGTGAGCATGGCTCCCCGGAGCGGGTGCTGTCGGACGACTCCCGCGGACGTGCAGGGCGCATGCCACCGGAGCGCTTCAGCCCAAGGAAGCCCGCGCGAACCTCTCGGCCAGCAGATCGCCCAGCGCGGCGAGCGCCGGCAGATCGGTCGGCTCGTCCGCCGCGAGCGGCACGGAGAGGAGCGGCTGGCGAGAGCCCGCGAGAGAAGCGAGAGCGGCGAGCCCCCGCTCGTCGCGCTCCCCGAGCCAGGCGAGCAGGCGGCGGCCGTCGAGCGCCGTCTCCTCGGCCGTCCGGGAGCCCTCGGCGGCCGGCAGATCGAAGCGCGGATGCACGCGGTTGACGACGATCCCCGCCAGGTGGTGCCCCGCCTGGAGCAGGCGCCGCGCGAAGAAGAGGGTGTCCGGGATCGCCTCCTCCCCGGGGCCGGAGACCAGCACGAAGCGAGTGCGCGACGAGATCAAGAGCGCCTCGACCTCCCGCGCCCGCTCGCGAAAGCCGGTGAAGAGGGGAGCGAAGGCCTGGAAGAACTCCGCCATCTCGCGCAGCAGGTCGAGCCCGACGACCTCGTCGAGGAACGACTCGACCCTGCGGCCGAGGCCGCCCCAACGCGCGGTGGCCTTCAAGTGGCCGGCCTCGTCGAACCAGGGCTTCAAGGCGACCCGCAGAGCGCCGCTGTCGAGGAAGCCGACGATCCGCGCGGGAGCTTCCAGGAAGTCGAGGGCCTGGCGGGTCGGCGGCGTGTCGAGCACGATCTGATCGAAGCGCTCTCCGGCGCCGCTCGCGACCTCGAACAGGCGCTCGACGGCCATGTATTCGAGGATGCCGCCGAGGGAGCCCGAGAGCTGCTGATAGAACCGGTTGGCGAGGATCCGGTCGCGGCCGGCCGCGTCGGTCGAATAGCGCTCGATCAAGCGGTCGAACGTCCGCCGCGCGTCGAGCAGGCTGACGTGGAGCGTCCCGGGCGCCTCGAGCGGCACGGGGATCTCCCGGTCCCGAGCCTCCTCGCCGACGCCCAGGGCGTCCTTCAACCGCAGCGACGGATCGAACGTCATCACCAGGGTGCGCCGGCCCTCGCGCGCGGCGCGCACGGCGGTCGCCGCGGCGAGCGTCGTCTTGCCGACGCCCCCCGAGCCGACGAAGACGAGGAGCGGCTCCCGCGTGGAGACGAGAGCCGCCATCAGCTCCGGACCGCCTTCCAGGCCGCCTGCCCCTCGGCCGCCCGGCGGAGCGCCGCGACCAGCTCCGGACCGCGAGCCAAGGGCAACAGGGGGAGATCGATCCGCGACCAGCTCCAGGTCGCGGCCAGCCGGCCGAGCTCGCGGTCCTGGTTCGCCCGGAGCCGCCGCCAGAGGACCGCGGCGGGATCGGACTCGGCGGCGTCCCTTGCCAAGGCGGGCGGGAAGGGTGGGAACAAACCGTTCGCGACGAGCAGGTCCGGCCGCCGCCCGAGCTTCTCTTCGAGCGCCGCGGCCAGCTCGAGCACCTCCTGGACCGGCATCTCCTCGGCGAGCGTGACGGTGACGACCGCCGTGCGGAGGGGATCCGCGACCAGCTCGGCCACGGCGGCCGACATGCGGCCGATCGGGCCGGAGCGGATCACCTCGGCGACGAGAGCCGGGGCGGCCAGCAGGGCCACGCCATGGCCGGTCGCCGGAGCGTCGAGGATCACGGTATCGATCGCGGGCGCTCCTGTCCCCGCGCGTCCGGAGAGAAGCCGGAACGCCTGGCCCAGAACCGCCATCTCTTTCAGTCCGGGCGCGCCCGCCGTGAACTGCTGGTAGATCGGGCTCGCCAGCACGCGGCGCGCGACGAGGCCGATCTTCACCTGCTCGCTCACCAGCTCGTCGATCACCCGCTGCGGCGACAGGTTCTGCACCCAGAGCCGCGGCCCGGCGCGCAGGATCTCGCCGCCCGACGGGGCGACGCCGAGCATCTGGTGCAGGTTCTCGCGCGGATCGACCTCGGCGACCAGCGTCCGCCGTCCCGCCTCGGCCAGGGCCGCACCGAGGAGGGCCGACACCGCGGTCTTGCCCACGCCCCCCTTGCCGGTGACGACGATCAGCTGGCAGGCGGCGAGAGGCCGAGCGGGCGAATTGTCCATGGGTGGATTCGGAGGTCCGGAGGCGAGCGGAGAGCGTGATTCAGCCGTCGACGCCGCAGTGCGGCGCGGATCATAGCCGATGCTGCGGACGGCGAAGGGCGAGCCTCCCACCGCTCATCACGACGTTTTCGGAGCGGCTACGAAGCTTTCCCCGACAGAAGCGCCGCGACCCGCTGTCCGTCGAGATCGTCGGAGCCGTCTCCCGCCGTCCAGAGCTCCTGGGCGCGGCGGAGCTTTTCAGCTGACTCTTCGGCGTCGCCGTGGGTGCGGTCGACGTGGGCCGCGAAGGCGAGGGCGTAGCCCGTCAGGCGCTGGCGCGAGAGGTCGTCCGCGGCAGCCAGCTCCGCCACGGAAAGCGCCAGGTCCACGAGCGCTTGGGCCGCCTCGGGCTCGCGGGCCGCGGCGCGGAAGCTCTCTTCGCAGAGGCGCTCGCAGACCGCCCAGCTCCGATACTCCTCCCCGTGCTCGATCGCCAAGCGCCGCCAGCGCGGGGTCAAGGGCTCGAGCCTCCGCCACAGCTCGGCCGCCCGGGCGCGTGCGGCTTCGGGCGAAAGGGCCGGCTCGGCGGACGCGATCTCCGCTTCGCAGTCGACCAGGGCTTCGTAGATCGCCGGCTTCAGGCTCTCCGCGATCTCGGCGGCCATCTCGATCAGGTTCTCGTGCGAGCGGGCCGCGCCGGGATCGGTCGCCGACGGCTCGACCGCGCCCCGGCCGGCCGAGACCTCTTCGCAGATGCCCCGGAACAAGGCGACGAGCTGATCGAGCCGCGCGGGGGAGACGCCCACGCCCGCGGCCAAACGCTCGAGGGTCGGGCGCCGGGGTTGGATCTCCCCCAGCTCGTAGCGCGAGATCCGCTTCTGATCGACCCCGGTCCGTTCGCTGAGCTCGTGCTGATGGCGCCCGTTCAAGTGGCGGAAAAACACGACCGTCAGCCGGGCTGCGCGGCGCTCCGAGTCATCGTCCATGGTCGCCTCCGCGGGTGAGCGTCCCGGAAAATCCTAACAAGTACGCCGTCTTGGCGATCTCAGCAGCCCAAAGGAAGACTCTTGCCCATAAAATAGACGTACGGAACGCCTCAAAACGCGAAATTTTGCGCGAACCTTGGGGGAGTCCCAACGCACGGCCAAAAGGCTGCGCCGGTTGGGCCCCCTGCCGATAGGAGATCTTCATGCGCACTTCGTCTTCGTCGCTCTGCCGCCTGCCACTCCTAGCAGTCGTCGTCACACTCGCCTTCCCGAGTCGCTCCTCCGCGGCGCCCCTGGACTTCGAAAGTCTGCTCGGCAAAGCTCGTGGGTTCCTGACTCTGCTCTGGGCCCCGGTCGGCTGCGAGATCAACCCGGACGGCCGCTGCGTGACTTCACCGGAGAGCGGGGGGAGTGATTCCGGCAGTGAGGTCAATCCGGACGGCCGCTACGCTTTCGCCCGACCTCGCAAACCTGTGCCGAGCGATGTCGGTTGCGAGCCTGACGAGCACTGTCGGATGTAGCCCGCCCTGGCCATCTCGTGGTCAAGGAGCCTCCATCTCAGCCCCTCGAGCGCGACGCAGCTCCCGGATGAGCTGCTGCGCGGTCTGGGCGGAGGCCGCCTCTTTCCGGGCGGCTTCCCAGAAGATTTGAATCGCAGCCAACAGCTCGTCCGGAAGAGTCTGCGCAGCGAAAACAGGGACGGCTGTGGTCGCGAGCACCCTGACCTCGCGGGTTCTCCCCCTCTCCAGCTCGATGCTCGCCAGCTCGAGCACGGCGAGTGCCGCGTCGAGCCAGAGCTTCCGCTCCGCGAAGACTTCCCAAACCTCCTGAAGAGCCGAGGAGGCCTCCGACAGCTCGCCTGAGGCGGCAGCGATTCTCGCGGTCAGCCAACGAAGCCGTACGAGGTCGAGAGTGCGACCCAGCTCGAGTGCCGCGGTCCGGAGATCATCGAGCCGAGAGGAGGCTTCGGAGGGCTCTCCCGCCTCGCACAGATAGGTCGCCTCGTTGAAAGCGATCGCCCACCGAAGGCGGGTATCACCTGAGATCTCGGCGCACTGGCGTGCTTCGACGAGAGCCTTGATCGCCTCTCCGAATTGCAGCTTTCTCTTGAGGACAGAAGCCCGCCAGATGTGGACTCGGGCCTTCATCAAGGGCGCATGTGTGATCGAGAGAGCCTCGTCCAATCGGGCCAAGGCCGGATCGAGCTGCCCCTGATAGATCAGCAGAACGGCACGTAAGATCAGGGGACGCGCCCGGTCCAGCGGTACCGGTTCGACCGCTGCTCCGGTCTCCATCAGCGTGTCCGACCCTGAAAAGACGAGCAGGGAATGCCGGAACTCCCCCGCGGCACACCATGCGTTCGCCTCGAACGCCGCCGCATATCCCTCGAGCCACCTCCGCCAACTCTCCGAACCCTTGGTGAGCGACGCGGCACGGCGCGCGAGCTGTGCGAGCTGGCGGGCTTCGTCCACGTCGTTCGAAGCGGCGCGGGCGCTCTCCTCGCAGAGCCGCTCGACCATCGCCCACGTCCGGTAGGCGTCGACCGCGTGCACGAGCGGCCGGCGATCTTCGGCGGGCACACGGCGGAGACGCGACCAGGCTTCGGCCGCCGCCACGCGATCGGCCTTCCAGCGCCGGGCCCGCAAGTCCGATCCGACCCGGTTCCGGCTCCTGCCGGCGATCTCCCGCGAGAGGCGCGTTGCGCAGGCCTCCACCGCGCGATGCTCGGCGGGCGTGAGCGCCGCCGGCGAGTCGTGAGGAGGCTCGGGCCGGGTGAACTGCCCGAGGGCCGCGATCGCCCGATCGACCCCGCCCTCCGGAACTTCGAGGATCGCGGCGAGCCGGTCGAGATGGGACCGATCGAGAGACTGGTCTCCGCTCTCCAGCCGGCAGACCGAACCACGGCTGAGACCCCTTTCGCGCTCGAGCCGGACCTGGGTCCAGCCGGCATGCTCCCGGAGGTGACGCAGGACGACGGCGAGAAGCGGCGGCGGATTGCGCGGCAAGGGCTTTCCTCGGGCGAACCTGTTTGTGTTGTCTCTGGAATGTTACGGTGCTTTTTCCCGTCATTGCGAGACATTTGTCGCGCGTTCTTCGTTGAGTCTTCCATGAAAGATTCGTGGCGCGTGACCTCCAGTACGCCCTCTCGAAGAGCGCTCGGGAATGAGCATAATGATTTTTTCCGTGCGCACGCAAAATCTTGCGCGAGCCGACCCTTCCGCACCCCCTGATCGCAACGTCGGTCCGGAATGGCCGCGAGAGCCCTTACCGTAAAGGCTGTGCCCAACCCCCTCAGGAGGGTCGATTCATCCCGTTCTCCGTCCGGTGCGCGCAGGGTCCGGGGAGTGCGCCCGCTCATCTCGAAAAGCCCCGCCGTGAGCCCGACCGAAGAACCCTCCCCTCCTCTTCGTGCACCTTTCGGCCCTCGGGAGGCGGCGGACCTCTGGCTCGCGGTGGGGGACCGGGCGGTCGCCGCAGACGATCCCCGGGCCGCCCTCTTGGCCTTCGAGCAAGCCGCGGCCGCCGCCCGGCGTGCGGGCGACCCGCCGCGCCAGATCATCGCCCATCTCGAGCGCGCCGCTGCCCTCTGCGAGCTCGGCAGATGGGACGATCTGTCCGCGGTCGCCGAGAACCTCCTCGCGGTCCGCAACACGGGACCCCTCCCCGCCGGCTCCTGGCTCCAGGCAACCCTCTTCGCGCGCTTCGTGGAGCGCGCCGAG
>DATMZM010000526.1:0-12783 GCA_035607445.1 Thermoanaerobaculia bacterium
CACCTGGGCCTGGCCGCCGAGCTTGCCCTCGGTGCCGACCTCGCGGGCGACGCGCGTGACCTCGGCGGCGAAGGCGTTCAACTGGTCGACCATCGTGTTGATCGTCAGCTTGAGCTCGAGGATCTCGCCCTTGACGTCGACGGTGATCTTGCGCGAGAGGTCGCCGCGGGCGACCGCGGTCGTCACCTCGGCGATGTTGCGCACCTGGGTCGTCAGGTTCGCGGCGAGCAGGTTGACGCTGTCGGTCAGGTCCTTCCAGGTGCCGGCGACGCCGGGGACCTGGGCCTGGCCGCCGAGCTTGCCCTCGGTGCCGACCTCGCGGGCGACGCGGGTGACCTCGCCCGCGAAGCCGTTCAACTGGTCGACCATCGTGTTGATCGTGTTCTTGAGCTCGAGGATCTCGCCCGAGACGTTGACCGTGATCTTGCGCGAGAGGTCGCCGCGGGCGACGGCGGTCGTCACCTCGGCGATGTTGCGCACCTGGGCGGTCAGGTTGCCGGCCATGAAGTTGACGTTGTCGGTCAATCCCTTCCAGGTTCCCGCGACGCCCGGGACCTGCGCCTGGCCGCCGAGCTTGCCCTCGGTGCCGACCTCGCGGGCGACGCGCGTCACCTCGGAAGCGAAGGCGTTCAGCTGGTCGACCATCGTGTTGAGCGTGTTCTTGAGCTCCAGGATCTCGCCCGAGACGTCGACGGTGATCTTTCTCGACAGGTCGCCGCGGGCGACGGCGGTCGCCACCTCGGCGATGTTGCGCACCTGGCCGGTCAGGTTGCTCGCCATCGAGTTGACGCTGTCGGTCAGGTCCTTCCAGGTGCCCGCGACGCCAGGCACCTGCGCCTGGCCGCCGAGCTTGCCCTCGGTGCCGACCTCGCGGGCGACGCGCGTGACCTCCGCCGCGAACGCGTTCAACTGGTCGACCATGGTGTTGATCGTGACCTTGAGCTCGAGCACCTCGCCCTTGACGTCGACGGTGATCTTGCGCGACAGGTCGCCGCGGGCGACGGCTGTCGTCACCTCGGCGATGTTCCTCACCTGGGTCGTCAGGTTCGCGGCGAGCAGGTTGACGTTGTCGGTCAGGTCCTTCCAGGTGCCGGCGACCCCGGGCACCGCGGCCTGGCCGCCGAGCCGGCCCTCGGTGCCGACCTCGCGCGCGACGCGGGTGACCTCCGAGGCGAAGCCGTTGAGCTGGTCGACCATCGTGTTGAGGGTCTCTTTGAGCTGCAGGATCTCGCCGCTGACGTTGACGGTGATCTTCTTGGACAGGTCGCCGCGGGCGATCGCGGTCGCCACCTCGGCGATGTTGCGCACCTGGGCGGTCAGGTTGCTGGCCATGAAGTTGACGTTGTCGGTCAGGTCCTTCCAGGTGCCGCCGACGCCCGGCACCTGCGCCTGGCCGCCGAGCTTGCCCTCGGTGCCGACCTCGCGCGCCACGCGCGTCACCTCGCCCGCGAAGGCGTTGAGCTGGTCGACCATCGTGTTGATCGTGTCCTTGAGCTCCAGGATCTCGCCGCTGACGTTGACCGTGATCTTGCGCGAGAGGTCGCCGCGGGCGACCGCCGTCGTCACCTCGGCGATGTTGCGCACCTGGGCGGTCAGGTTGCCGGCCATCGCGTTGACGCTGTCGGTCAGGTCCTTCCAGGTGCCGGCGACGCCCGGGACGACGGCCTGGCCGCCGAGCTTGCCCTCGGTGCCGACCTCGCGGGCGACGCGGGTGACCTCGGAAGCGAAGGAGCGCAGCTGGTCGACCATCGTGTTGATGGCCTCCTTGAGCTGCAGGATCTCGCCGCGGACGTCGACCGTGATCTTGCGCGACAGGTCGCCGCTCGCGACGGCGATCGTCACCTCCGAGATGTTGCGCACCTGGGCCGTCAGGTTGCTCGCCATCGAGTTGACGCTCTCGGTCAGGTCCTTCCAGACCCCGCTCACCCCCGGCACCTGGGCCTGGCCGCCGAGCTTGCCGTCCGAGCCGACCTCGCGCGCCACGCGGGTGACCTCCGAAGTGAAGACGCCGAGCTGCTGAATCATCGTGTTGACGATCGTCGCCGAGCGCAGGAACTCGCCCTCGAGCGGGCGCCCGTCGACGTCGAGCCGCATGGTCTGGGTCAGGTGCCCCTGGGCCACCGCGGCGATCGCGCCGGTGACCTCCGTCGTCGGCCGCAGCAGGTCGTCGATCAGGGTATTGACCGAGACCTCCATCTCGCCCCACGCCCCTTGCGACTGGTCGAACTTCGCGCGCTCCCGGGTCTTGCCCTCCTTGCCGACCACCTGGCCAACCCTTTTGAGGTCCCGCGCCATCTTCTGGTTCGCGGCGACGATCTGGTTGAACGTGTCGGCGATCTTGCCGTCGACCCCCGACCAATCGCCGGGCAACTGCACCGAGAAGTCCCCTTTGAGCATCCGCTGCAGGGCGTGGAGGAGCTGTCGCCGATCGAGCGAGGAGACCATGACCGGGGCCTCGACGGTCTCGGTCGCGACCTGGGCGCGGCTGGTTCTAGGCATGTTCCCGACTCCGAGGAAAGCGCGGCGAGGGCCGCTGCGCCGACGCCGGAACAAAGCGGCGCGTCACCACATTCCGGCGTCGGTGGGCGATAGGTTACGGAAGCGGTCCCGATGGCGCAAGCTTGCCCGGTGAAAGACCCTTCGGCAGCGGGGGAGAGGGCCCCGTCGCCCGGTTTCTGGAGATGCGATCCGAGATTGGTCGGCGGGGTAAGGCGGCTTCTGAAGGCGTCAGACTCGGCTCACGACGAGGGTGATCTCGACCCCGAGAGCGGGAGCCTGGGCGAGGCGAGCATCGGCGGTCACGAGCGGGGCCGCCAACCGGCGAGCGAGGCAGACGTAGAGCGCGTCCCGCAGCGCCAGGTTGTGCCGCAGCCCCCAGGCGGCAGCGAGGAGAGGTTGCAGGGTATAGCGGAGGAAGGGAGCCCGGGCCAGCTGATCCAGGATCGGCTCGACGGACCTCTCCTCGACTTCCCCCCCGCGGACGAGGCGGCCGAGCGCCGAGAACACTTCGGCATCGAAATGAGCCGGAACGACGACCCGATGAGTCCGCAGAGCAGCTTCCGCTCGCAGCCCGGCCGGAGTCCGCAACAGGAGCTCGACGGCTGCTGAGGCGTCAAGGACGACGAATGGCATCGACCAGGGCGGTCTCGTCGGTCTCGCGAGCCTGGCGAACGGCCTCGACCGCAGGGGTGGCGAGAGAAACCGGCGCCAACTGGCTCAGGCCGTCGAGCCACTCGTCCAGGGTCGGTTGCTGGCAATGCTCCCGCAGGACCTCGAGGGCATATTGGCGCAGGCTCAAACCGCTCGTCGCGGCTCTCTGGCGCAGAACCTGATGGAGCTCGTCGGGCACATCTCGAATTTGCAAATGGACGGCCATGGAGGAAGGGTAGCAGGTCGCGAGAATGCATGCAATCTGCATGAACGCGGAGCGCCCGGGCGCCGCTCCACACTCGAAGCGACGGCGCCTGGACACCCCCCGCCGGCCCCGTGTAGATTCACACGAGCGAAAATACGAGGCGCGATGGGCGTTGCCGGTCGCGGGGCATGGCGCTTGCGGTCCCGGTTTCCCTTGGGATGAGGGGGGAGAGGGTGAAGATCCAGATTCCTGCCGATCCGGAGCGGATCGCCCGCATGATGACGCGGACCGGGGCGAAGATCATCCGGGACCACCGCGACACGACCGAGCCGAACGACCTCGCCGCCCTCGACCTGCTGCTGACCGGCGAGCTGCACCCCGAGGACTACCGCAAGGCGCGCCCGGGCGACGGCAACGCCGACATGCCGCGGTGGGCGGCGCTCTTCCCGGCCCTCGCGGGGTACGACCTGCCCTGGTGGGACAACCTGACGCCGAGCGCCGGGCCCTATCTCGGCGATGCCGAGCCGTTTCCGGGCTCGGCCAACATCCCGCTCTGGCAGAACGCGGTCAAGCTCGGCCTCGCCGACACCCGGGACGACGGGGAGGCATTCGGGGACCTCGAGGCCTGGTTCCTCGGCTGGGCGAAAAAGCAGCTCGAGGTCGACGCTCCGATGTCGTCCGAGTTCATGAGCCGGGAGTACTGCGGCATCCACCTGGGAGCGGCCTGCGCGGCGCTCGCGATCCTCCGCGGCACGGGCCGCGGCGACGGGGAGGCGGCGCTCGCGCTCGACGCCTGGCTGCGCGCCTGGGCGGGGCTCGCTCTCCTCTGCGCGGTCCCGGTCGTCAAGCTCGGGCTCGCCAAGTTCCAGCACACGGACCTCCTCCTCTCGCTCGGCAACGCCGGCCAGCGCTCGACCGGCAACTACTGGGGGGTGACGCAAGCCGAGCCGGTCCTGGCGTTCCTGACCGACCTGCCTTTTTCCGACTACGCGCTGGCCCCGGAGTCGGTGATCGTCTGGCTCTCGGGCGTCAAGCTCGACGGGCTGGTCCCCGCCTGGCACGCTTCGGCCGAGCGCGCCGGCTGGCACGTCGCGCGCTCCGGCGACGGCTCGGTCCTCTCCTGGTTCGACCGCAACAAGAACGGCTTCACCTCGCCGACCGCGGCCTACCTGCTGCGGCCGAACGGCGACTGGCAGGCGATCGCGGTCGAGAAGCCGGCGGGCAGCAAGAAACCGCACCGCGACGTGCCGCTGTCCGCGGGGTTCGCCGAGATCGAGGGCACGACGCTGCGCGTCGAGGTGCGCGTCGAAGGCAACGGCGTGGTCATCCTGGGCAGCCCGGCCGAGCCGCGGGTGGAAGGAACGACCCAGGCGCTCGTGCTCGAAGACGTCCGCCAGCTCGATGGGGCGGCGTTCCCGCCGGCGCCCGATCCCGACCCGGAACCGGAGCCCACGGATCCCACGCCCGACCCGACGCCCGATCCCACGCCCGACCCGGAACCGGATCCCACCCCGGACCCGGATCCGGACCCCACGCCCGACCCGGAGCCCGAACCGCCGCCGGACCTCGACGCCCTGATCCTCCGCGTCGTCGCTCTGGGCGGCCAGCCGATCGAGACGGGGCGGATCGTCGATGCGATCCGCGCCGGGCGGCCCGGCTCGGAGATCGCCGGCCTGGTGCTCGACCTGATGGTGCCGAGACGGAACCTCGGGGCGCGCGCGGAGCTTGCCGCGGAGATCGAAAGGGTGCTCGAATGATCGGTGAGCCCGTACGTCGCGTAAGAATTCTCGAAGGGAGAGACCGGATGTCCCCAACCCGCCGCACCTTGCTCGCCCTCTCGCTCGTCGCCCTGCTCGCCGCGCCGGCCCTCCCCTCGGCCGCCGCGGCCAAGCACCGCTACGTGCACGTGCTCACCGGCGACGCGGCGACCCAGACCGCTCTCGCCAAGGAGAAGTCCGCGCTCGCGAAATCGGGGGCGGCCCGGGGGCTGACCGCCCTCCGCTCCGGCACCGGCTACGTGCCGAGGTCGTCCCAGGTCTCGTACCGGGCTTTCCCGGGCGGCCCGCTGCTCCACACCCACGGCGACCTCTCGGCGGACCCCTGGTCGCTGTCCGGCGTCGACCCGCATTCGCGCTTCCTCGACTGCAACCGCGCGGACGTCCGGTCGGCCTGGGTGAAGCGCTACGGGCTGCCCGAGGGCTCCTGCGGCCCGCCGGGCGGCGGCTTCGCGGGCGGGCCGAGCGGCGAGAGCCGGTTCGACGCGCCGATGGAACAGCTCTGCGCGGAGCGGCCGGACCTGCTGCCGGGATCGCCCGGACCCGCGGTCGTCGATTGCCGGGTCCTCGCCCGCGAGGTGGTCGACCTGGGCGCCTTCGACGGCGGCTGGCTCGTCGCGACAGCCTACGCCGCCTGGGCGAACCCGACTCCGCCGGATCCCATTCATCCGCCGGCCGGGGAGACCTGCGTCGAGATCCCGCTGCCCCCGGTGCCCCCGGGGGTCCTGCGCATCCGGCCAGGGCTCTCGAGCACCGGGGCCGCGACCCAGACGCTCGTGTCCTGCCGGCCGAACTGAGCCGGCGTCCCGGCGGTCGCGCGAAACCGCTCGAGCCTGCCCGGCCTCGAGCGGCCTTCATTTCATTTCAATTTCATGGGGGCTTCTAAGACCTTCGGCCTCTTTCGTCGTCCGGGATGGTGGGGCTCGCCTTTTGCGCGCCCGCCGACCTTCAGCTCGAAAAGGGACGAAGACCATGACGCCTCGCGCTTGCCTCCGCTGTGCTCTCGTCGTGCTCGGCCTGTTTCCGGTTCTCGCGGCCCCGGCCGCGGCGGCCTCCCGCGCTCCGGGCGCCTGGCCGACCCTGCCCCAGCAGCTTGCGGAAGCCCGCGCCCGCCCGGGGAGCCGCCTCGACCGGATGATCCGCGACAACCAGCAGTTCTGGCTCCTCTCCTCGGCCGAGCTCGACGGCTCGGCTGGCTCGGCGACCGACCTGCCGCCGTGGCTCCGCGTCGCCTGGCGCAAGGCGCACCCCGACTTCGACCCGGCGGGGACCTCCGCGAGCTACCCGCTCGTGCTCCGCGACCTCTACGAGATGCTCGAGGAGCCCTCCGGCGGCGAGAGCGAGGCGAAGGGCGGCCCGCGCAAGGTCACCGACTACGGCGATCGCGCGATGTCCTCGCTGCCGACCTCGGTGCTGCGCGAGTCGGACGTCAAGATCGATCCCTTCAGCCCGAACCGGATCATCGCGGCGTCGAACGACCCGACGACGAAGAAACAGGCGATGTTCCGCTCCGCCGACTCAGGCCTCTCCTGGAAGCAGTCGGCGCTGCCGTTTGCGAACGGCGACCAGGGGCACA
This sequence comes from Thermoanaerobaculia bacterium, assembly GCA_035607445.1. Classification (GTDB taxonomy): domain Bacteria; phylum Acidobacteriota; class Thermoanaerobaculia; order Multivoradales; family UBA5704; genus DASYKS01. The sequence continues at coordinate 6,707 of DATMZM010000526.1, forward strand.
GCGACCCGACCGTCGACTGGACCTCGGACGGCACCGCCTGGTCGACGACGCTCGGCTTCAACTTCGACGCCATGACGGTCAAGGGACGGGTCTACAAATCGGCCGACGGCGGCAAGACCTGGACCTTCGACTCGACCTTCTCTGGCAGCCAGGACCAGGTGGACAAGCAGATGGTGGTCATCGACCACAACCCGACCTCGGCGCGCAAGGATTGGACGTACGCCGTCTGGCACGTCGACGACAAGATCTTCTTCAATCGGCGTCCGGACGGGGGCTCCTGGGGCGCGCCGCAGCAGATCTCGGGCGCGGAGTCTTCCGACACGGTGACCGGGGCGGACGTCGAGGTCAACGGCGACGGTTTCGTCTATGCGTTCTGGACCAGCAAGGGCAACCGCAAGATCTTCCTCCGCTTCTCGCTCGACGGCGGCTCCTCGTTCGAGGCGCCGGTCGAGATCGCGAGCACGTTCGGCAAGGTCGACGTCTCGGTCCCGGCGATCGCGAACCGGCGGGCGCTGATCTACGTCTCGGCCGCGACCTTCCGCTCCGTCAGCAAGGCGATGGTCTACGCCGCGTGGACCGACCTCTCGGGCAACGCCGGCTGCACGAGCCCGGGCAACGAGCCGAAGACCGACCCCACCTCGCCCTGCACGAGCCGGATCTGGTTCGCCCGCTCGGCCGACTTCGGCCAGACCTGGGAGGCGCCGGTCCGGATCAACAACCCGGCGGAGAAGAACGACCAGTTCCATCCCGCGCTCGCCGTCGATCCGACGACCGGCATCCTGTCGGTGACCTATCACGACACGACGGGTGACGGCGGCCGCACCAAGACCAACGTCTGGTACCAGGCCTCCTACGACGACGGCGTGACCTGGACGGCGCCGGTCGAGATCTCGAGCGCGCCGACCGACGAATCGGTCTTCGGCGCCGGCACCAACCAGTACGGCGACTACAACGGGCTGTCGGCGTTCGGCCGCATCCTGTCGCCGTCGTGGACCGACCGCCGCGACGGCAAGGCCGAGGCGATCTGGACCTCGGTGCTCGAAGAGCCCCGGCCCGACGTCTGGATGGCGGACAAGCCGTGGGACACCGGGCTCGAGCCCGATCCGGCGACCGAGCTCGACCACATGTGGGAGAGCGAGGACATCTGGGTGAGGAACGACCCCACTCCGGGCACGCACCAGAATCCGATCTTCGGCCAGACCAACTACGTCCACGTCACCGTCCGCAACCGCGGCCAGGCGTCGGCCGAGAACCTGCCGCTCAAGCTCTACTGGGCGAAGTCCTCGGCCGGGTTGGGGTGGCCGGGCGACTGGTCGGAGATCGCCACCGAGGTGATCCCGAAGCTCGGCGGCAACCAGACGACCGAGGTGGTGATCCCGTGGGACCCGCCGGGAAGCGGCCACTACTGCCTCTACGCGCGGCTCGACACGACCCAGGACGGCATGCACGCGAGCGAGGGGTGGGACGTCTGGCTGAACACCCGGCTCAACAACAACATCGCGTGGAAGAACGTGGTCGTCGTCTCGCTGCTCAAGTTCCCGAAGGCGGCGATCGACCTCGTGATCCACAACTCGATGGCCCAGGCCGCGAGCATGCACATCGGTTTCGCCGACCCGCTCGATCGCGGCGTCGAGAGACCGTTCTTGAAGCGGGGCCGGCTCACCCTGGGGGTCGACCCCGAGCTGGTCCGCCGCTGGCGCGAAGGGGGAGCGCTCGGTCGCGGCATCCGCCTGCTCGACGACCGGACGTTCGAGATCGTGGAAGGGGGCGCCGAGCTGATCGTCCGGCTCGAAGCCGGCGACGCGTTCAAGTCCGAGATCGATTTCGAGGACCTCGAGCGCTCCGGAAGCGAGCGCGCCGAGCGGCACGTGATCGTGGTCACCGAGTCGAACGGCGAGAGGGAGCCGCTCGGCGGCGTCACCTACCAGATCGAAGCGCCGGTGCGATAGGCGCCTTCGTTCGGGTGGCCCTCACTCGATCGAAAAATCGATCAGCTCGACGGGGCAGAGCGAGACGAGCTGCGCCTCGTAAGTCCCGGTGCTCGACGGCCCGGTCGCGACCGGGGAATCGATGAAGAAGTAGTAGGTGCCGTCGGGCAGGGAGAGCAACGCCGTGACCGGGATCGTCTCGATCACCCCCGGACCTCCGGCATTGGCCGCGGCCACGCAGTTGGTGGCGAAGTTGAACACCCCCGTCGGGCAGCCCGGCGCGGTGCCCCGGAGCAGGTAGATCGCCACGTCGTACCCTGCCGCCGGGACGACGCGGAGCGCGGCGGCGAAGATGTCCTGGTTCCCGAGCGAGAGCCGGTAGATCACGTCGGGGCCCGGTACCGTGACCAGGCCCTGACAACCGCCGACCAGCTGCGTCACCGTGTCGTTAGCGCCTGCCGTCGTGCCGCGGTCCAACGTCCGGGGGATCAGGCACGAGAGGTCGAGCGCGGCGGAGCAGTCGTCGCCGCCGACCCGGGGCGAGCCGGCCAGCGCTTCCGAGGCCGCCCGTGCCGAGGGCGCGCAGAGCAGTCCAACGAGGAACGCGAGCGCGAGCCGCATGAGGTCCTCCCGGAGCCGCGAGATCTAGGCCATGCTTTCGTGACCGCGACACTAGCATGGCGAGCCTCCTTCCAACGAGCGGAGTGAGGGGCATCCGTCGCTCTGCGAGATGCTGCGCCAAGCGCAGAAGGCGCAAGGAACGACGAGGGCGTAGAATTCTCACGTGGAGTTCGAATGGGATCCCAGAAAAAGCAGGATCAATCTCCTCAAGCACGGCGTAGACTTCGCGGAGGCGATGACGATCTTCGGCGACCCCTTCGAGCTGGCACGGATCGACCCGGAACATTCGAAGGGCGAGTATCGCTTCCTGAGTCTAGGTCTCTCGACCGCGAGCCGCCTGCTCTTGGTCTCCTACGCCGAGCGCGACAACCGCATTCGCCTGATCAGCGCGAGAGAGGCTGCACCCCATGAGCGAAGACAATATGAGACCCGCAGAGCCTGATCTCGAAGACGACCTCCGGTCCGAGTACGACTTCTCCGGGGCCGTCCAGGGGAAGCACTACCAGGCCTATCGGCGCGGGACCAACGTGGTGTTCCTTGACCCCGACATCGCCAAGATCTTCACGAGCTCGGAGGCGGTGAACCAGGCGCTGCGCGTGCTGCTCGACCTCGAGCGGCAGCAGGCGGAGAAGCGGTCCGCGTAGTTTTTCCACTCCGCAGGCCGGAGCTCGTTGGGAGACTCTCACGCGAGGCAGAAGCGGGGCGGGAGTCGGCCTCCGCGGCACCTGAAAGGCACCTGGAAGGGGATGAGGCGAGGGAAGGCCTCGGCGAAGTGACTGAAGCCAAATGGTGCCGGAGGGGGGGGTCGAACCCCCACGAGGTTGCCCTCGGCGGATTTTGAGTCCGCTGCGTCTGCCATTCCGCCACTCCGGCCGGAGGAAGGGGATGGTAGGGCGGGGGTCGCGGTGTGTCAATTCGGCGGCGGCGCGCGCCGGAGGCCTCCGGAGGGCGTGCACGGGGCGTAAGTCGGCGCCGCCGGATGCCGAAACGGGCCCCGGGAGGCTTGACGAAACGGCGATCCTGGTGTATAAAATCGCGGCGTAAGCGTAAGTCCTCCAGAGACTTACTCTTCCACTCCGCATTTTCTCGGACCTCCACGGGAGCCTCGATCGTGACATTCAAAATCGGTCAGAAGGTGGTGTACCCCAATCATGGGGTGAGTCTCGTCGAGAAGATCGAACCGGGCCAGATCGACGGGAACGAACAGACCTTCTTTCACCTGAAACTGCTGTCCAACAACTCCAAGGTGATGGTTCCCAAGGCGAACCTCGACTTGGTCGGATTGCGCCCGCTGTGCCAGACGCGCGAGATCCGCGCGCTGTTCGAGATCCTCGAAGACGGCAACATCGACACCTACAAAGACTGGAAGGGCCGGTACAAGCAGAATCTCGACAAGATGAAGACGGGCAGGCTGACCGAAGTCGCCGAGGTGCTCAAGAACCTGCGCCTCGTGTCGCAGCGGAAGAGCCTGTCGTTCCGCGAGAAGAAGATGTACGAGCGCGCGAAGTACTTCATCGTCAGCGAGGTCGCGCACGTCAAGAACATCGCCGAGCGCGACGCCGAAGAGCTGGTCGAGCGCTCGCTCACGTCCAGCCTCTTGAAGCGGCAGAACACCAAGGTCGCGAGCTGAGGCGAGCCGGTCGAGAAGTCCCCCGAGACGGCCGCTCTTTCGAGAGCGGCCGTCGTCTCGTCGGGCGTTTCCGCGCTGCTACAATCCCGAGCATGGCCCCCCTTCGTCCCCGTGCCGCGGCGCTCGCGCTGCTCTTGGCGCTCGGTCTCTTAGGCGTCGCCGCGCGGGCCGCAGGGGCGGAAGAGGCGCCCGCCGATCCGGAAGGGCAGCGGGCCGCCGTCCGCCTGGCGCTCGATCTCGACCGCCAGCTGCTCTCGGGCGACGCGGAGGCCTACCGGGAAGCCCGCGCGCGCGCCGTCGGCGCGCGGCTGCGCGCCGACGAGATCGCGGTCCGGCTCGACGAGCAGCTCGCCGCGACGCCGATCGGCGCCGGCGCCGAGAAGGCCGCGCAGGAGGCGGTCGCCGCGCGCGAAGAGCTCGGCGCCGCCGAGGCGCGGGAGGACCGCGCGCTCGCGGCGCTCGAGGAGCGGCTGCGCCGGATCGACCTCCTCGACCGCCGGCTCGCCGGGCCGGAGACCGCTCGCGCCGACCGCGCCGACGACTCGGTCGCGGGCCGCTGGCGGCTCCTGATCGATCCCGGGACTCTCCTCGGCATCCTCGACCTCACCGTCGCGGGAGACGTCGTCACCGGCTCCCTCCAGCCTCTCGCCGCGACGCCTCCCGTGGCGGTGCGGGGGAGCCTCGCGAACGGCACGATCCGCTTCGAGCCGATCGCCGCCGAGGGAGCTTCCCCCCGCTCGTTCACCGGCGAGATCGAGCCGAAGACCGGCCGCCTCCTCGGCAGCTGGCAGGACCACGACGCCGAGACCGGCCAGCCGACCTCCGCCGGCACCTGGAGCGCCGAGCGGCTGCGCGGCGACGACATCGAGCAAGAGGACATCCCGCAATGAACCGCGACAACCTGCTCTTCGTCCTGCTCGGCTTCATGCTGGGCTTCGTCGGCGCCTACCTGGCCTTCGAGGCGGTCTCCGCCCGGCAGCCGCCGCGCCGCGTGCCGGGGGCGGTCGACGAATCGGCCGCCGCCGCGGGCGTGCCGCCGGCCGGAGGCGGCGAGGGGGCCGCCGCACCCGGTGCCCAGGCGCCGTCCGGCGCGCCGCCGGGGGCTCCGATGGCCGAGATCGCGAAGCTCCGCGACTACGTCCAGAAGCATCCCGAGGACAAGGACGCCGTGCGCAAGCTCGCCAACCTGAACTTCGACATCGGCAACTGGCAGCGGGCCCAGGACCTCTACCTGCAGTTCCTCAAGGTCTCCGAGGGCGATCCCGACCTGCTCACCGACCTCGGCATCACCTACCGCGAGCTCGGCAAGCCCGAGGCGGCGCTCGAGCGCTTCCGCGAGGCGGAGAAGCTCGCTCCCGCGCACTGGCAATCGCGCTTCAACCAGGTCGTCGTCCTCGGCCTCGACCTCGCCCGCTACGACGAGGCCGACCGGATCCTCGCCGACCTGCGCCGGACGCAGCCGGGCAACCCCGACATCGAGCGCCTGGCGGCCGAGGTGGCGAAAAAGCACAAAGAGGCCGCATGATCTGGCGGCTCGTCGAGCTCGCGCTGGTCGTCTGGTTCGTCAACTCGTGGCTCGCGCGGCGGTTCGCCCCTCCGGCGCCGCCCGGCCGGCCGGGCGGAGCGCCGCCGGATCCCGCGGCGCCCCGGAGCCCGGGCCCACTGGTGCGCTGTGCCGGTTGCGGGGTTCACGTCCCGGTCTCGCGCGCCGCGGGATTCGCCGCGGACGGCCGCGTCTACTGCTCGGAGCGCTGCCGCGTTCCGGCCGGCGGCTGACCCGGTTTCCCGGCGCGCCGCGCCGGGCGCCACCCCCGCCGTGATGTCCCCCTCCCCTCCGCTCTTCGCCGACGTCGCGGTGCCGTTGCCGCTGCCTCAGGCGTTCACCTACTCGATTCCCC
>DATMZM010000412.1:0-2333 GCA_035607445.1 Thermoanaerobaculia bacterium
TGCGACCTCGAGAACGTCGCGCTCGGCGTGCGCGACTCCGAGATCAAGAAGTTCGACATCGACCTCGTCCTCGAGCGCCTGCTCGAGAAGGGCAAGATCATCGTCAAGAAGGCCTACGCCGACTGGGAGCGCTACAGCGACTACAAGCGCCCGTTCCACGAGGCCGCGATCGAGCTGATCGACATCCCGCAGAAGTACTACTCGGGCAAGAACAGCGCGGACATCAAGATGGTGGTCGACGCCATGGACCTCTCCTACGCGAAGGAGCACCTCGACACCTTCGTCCTGCTCTCGGGCGACAGCGACTTCTCGCCGCTGGTCTCGAAGCTCAAGGAGAACAACAAGTACGTCATCGGCATCGGGGTCAAGAACTCCTCCTCCGCCCTCCTGATCGACAACTGCGACGAGTTCATCTTCTACGAGGACGTCTGGCGCGACCAGCAGAAGGCGCCGCAGGTGGTGGGCGCGAACAAGAAGAGCTCGGAGGCGTTCAGCCTGATGGTCGAGTCGATCCAGGCCCTCTTGCGCGAGAACAAGGACGTGCTCTGGGGCTCGATGATCAAGCAGACGATGCAGCGCAAGAAGCCGTCGTTCAACGAGGGTTACTACGGCTACAGCACGTTCTCCGAGCTGCTCGAGGACGCGGAGCGCAACAGCATCATCAAGCTCAAGAAGGACCAGCGCTCCGGAACCTACATCGTCACCGGGTTCGCGAGCTCGAAGCGGTAGTCGCCGGGGCTCTGCGCGGTCGAAGACCGGGCGGAGCCTCGAGCAGTTCTCGACTCAGCGTTGAGTTTGCGCGCAGAATCTCCTTCGATGACGCTCGAGGACCTCGGCTGGACGGATGCGTTCCGCGCCGCGTTCGCGGAGCACGCGGCCAAGGGTCTGGTCCCCGGCCGGGTGATCGCCCAACGCGGCATGCTGGTGCTCGCGACCGAGCGCGGCGAGGTGCTCGCGACCTCCTCGGGCCGCCTGCGCCACGACGCGAACGACGCGGGCGACCTGCCGACGGTCGGCGATTGGGTGGCGATCCAGATGCCGCCCGAGGGCGATCAGGGGCGGATTCAGGCGGTGCTGCCGCGCAAGAGCGCCTTCACCCGCAAGGCGGCGGGCAAGAAGACCTCCGGCCAGGCGGTCGCGGCGAACGTCGACACGGTGTTCCTCCTCTGCGGCCTGGACGGCGACTACAACCCGCGCCGCCTCGAGCGCTACCTCGTCGGCACCTGGGAGAGCGGCGCCCGCCCGGTCGTCCTGCTCAACAAGGCGGATGCCTGCGCGGATCCCGAATCGGTGCGGCTCGAGGTCGAGGCGATCGCCTTCGGCGTCCCCGTTCACGTCTGCTCGGCGAAGACCGGCGACGGCGTCGCGGAGATCGCGACCTACCTGCGCCGGGGCGAGACGATCGCTCTGCTCGGCTCGTCCGGGGTCGGCAAGTCGACGCTGATCAACCGCCTGCTCGGCGAGCAGCTGCAGCGCACCTTGGAGGTCCGGGCCCACGACGCGCGCGGCCGCCACGCCACCACTCACCGCGAGCTGTTCCTCGCTCCGAGCGGCGCTCTCGTCATCGACACCCCCGGCATGCGCGAGCTCCAGCTCTGGGATTCCGACGAAGGGCTCGAAGCGACCTTCGGGGACATCGAGGAGGTGGCGGCCGGGTGCGCCTACGGCAACTGCCGTCACGAGACCGAGCCGGATTGCGCCGTCCGCGACGCGATCGAAGCCGGAACCCTGGACCCCGAGCGCCTCGCCAGCTGGCGCAAGCTCCAAAAGGAGGCCGCGAGCCTCCGCATCCGCACCGACGCCCTCGCCCGCTCGAAGGAAAAGCAGAAGATCAAGTCGGTTCACAAGGCGATGCGGGAGCAGTACAAGCTACGGGACCGGTGAGCCCATCGCAGCGAGCGCTCGCCCCCGCGACCCTCAATCCACCCGCAACACCGCCAGGAACGCCTCCTGCGGGATGTCCACCCGGCCCACCCGCTTCATCCGCTTCTTGCCTTCCTTCTGCTTTTCGATCAGCTTGCGCTTGCGGGAGATGTCGCCGCCGTAGCATTTGGCGATGACGTTCTTCGAGATCGGGCGGACGGTCTCGCGGGCGATCACGCGGGAGCCGATGGCGGCTTGGAGGACGACCTCGAAGAGCTGTCGGGGGATCAGCTCCTTCATCTTCTCGACCAGCACCTTGCCGCGGACGTAGGCCTTGTCGCGGTGGATGATGAGCGAGAGCGCGTCGATCGGCTCGCCGTTGACGAGGATGTCGAGCTTCGAGAGCTCGCTCCGGCGATAGCCGGTCATCTGGTAGTCGAAGCTCGCGTAGCCGCGCGAGGAGGACTTCA
>DATMZM010000388.1:0-2591 GCA_035607445.1 Thermoanaerobaculia bacterium
CGCCGAAACGACCCCGAGCGGATCCCGCGGGTTCCTCTTAAGGATTGACCGCCGCCGTATGGATGGCGAACGTCCCCGCGCCGGCCACCGTGGGCGTGTAGTGATAGAAGCCCGGCGTGCCGACGCCGGGGGCCGAGAACCAGTAGGTCCAGATGCCGTTGGCTCGGTAGAGCAGCGAGAAGGTACGGCTGAACGTGCGCCCGGGGCCCGTGAGCTTGAAGGTCGTATTGCGGGTCACGTCCTGGCCGAGGTTCACCACCACGACCCAGTAGTTATAGCGGAGGGTGGTGTTCGAGAGGGCCGCGTGGACGAGGGCCGCGGGATTGGTCGGCGGCGTCAGTTGCTGCCCTCCGGCGAGGAAGTAGTAGGCGATCGCCTTGTCGCGGTCCCCTCTCCGCAGGAGGGAGCTCAAGCGCTCGCGCTGCGCGGAATCGAGGGGGACGAAGAGAGAGTGGAGGCCTCCGCCATGGTCCGTGTACTCGGGCGTCGCGAGGTTCGAGCCCAAGAGCTCTCCGAGCAGATTCTCGAACTGAGCCGCCTGGCCCTCCCGTTGGCCCTCGCGAGCCCCGGCGCCGTCACTTGCAGCGCGAACCGCCGGAGCCGCGACGATCGCGAGAGCGAGAGCGAGTCCGACCCACCGGAAATCCCGACACAACGTCCTAATTCGCATGAAAAACATCCCTCCTGGACGGACGTCACCGCCCCAAGAAATTGCGGCATTCGGCGCTCGAACAGAGACCTGCCGATGACAGACGCGGAGAATGGGCTCGCGGAAGGCCATCAAGGGACGAGATGCACGTTCCCCGCTGCCCTACGGCGCCGGCGGACACTTCATGTCGGGACCGGGGCCTCCCTCGTAGGGCTCGGTGGGATGCGCGATGTACTTGTTGAGCGCGTCCGCGAGGCCGGTGTCCGCGTGGCGGACGACGAAGGAGAAGGGCTCGTCGGCCTGCTCGCCGTTCGCGAGCATGTTGCAGTGCGGCCAGACGACGGAGAGGCAGCCGAGCTTCGCGGCGACGAGCTGGACGCTGCCCAGGCCGCCGCCGTAGGCGAAGGGCGCGTCGGGTCCCAGACCGTCGCGCACCAGCTTGGCCGCGTCTTCCTCGTTCGTCGTGGTCTCGATGGTAACGGATTTGATGTCGGCGAATTTCAGGCGGTTGACGAGGTCGGTGTTCGCGGTCGAATTCCCGGTCACGATCACCTTCTTGCCTCGCAGATCGCAGATGCCGTCGAGCTTGTCCCGGTCCGAGTAGCGCACCACGAATGCCCGCACCACCCGGTAGTAGTGGTCCGACCAATCGCCGGCCGCCCCGGTCTCCTTCCGGCGGTCGGCCGTATCGGAGATCCCCGAGGCCGCGATGTCGCACTCGAACTCGTCCTTGCCCGGCAGGTTCCAGATGCCATTGAAGTCCTTGACCTCGACCGGCTGGAACGTGAGCTTCTCCTGCTTGGCGAAGTCCTCCAGATACGAGACGTCCCAGCCGACCCATTGCCCGTGCTCGTCCTTGCTGACGAACGGAGCGAAGCCGGGGTAGAGGCAAACCTCGAGGATGCCGGACTTGTGAGTTTTCACCGCGGCGCGGGCTTCGATCGCGAAAGCGCTCCCGCAGAGGAGGGCGAGGACCAGACACGGAGCGAAAGCACGGCCGAACGCAGAGACGCGTGGTGGCATGTCGAAACCCTCCCGGACACAGCTCGAAGATTGAGCCAAAAGATACCATGGCGCGCCGGAGCGGCGCGGCGGTCGGGCCAAGGTTGGTCGCGCGGCACTCGATCCGAGCGGATCTTTCGGTCGGGGCTTGACAGCCCGATCCCCCGCAACATAACCTTCAGGTTATGGAACCTCTAGGTTATGGGCAGATGGTCCCTGAACATCTCGACGCGACCTTCGCGGCCCTCGCGGATCCCACCCGGCGGGCGATCCTGGCCCGGCTCGCTTCGGGCGAGGCCTCGGTGATGGAGCTGGCCGAGCCGTTCGCGATGAGCCAGCCCGCGATCTCGAAGCACTTGAAGGTGCTGGAGCGCGCCGGCCTCGTCTCCCGCGGTCGCGACGCGCAGCGAAGGCCGTGCCGGCTCGAGGCCCTGCCGCTCGCCGCGGCCACCGAATGGCTCGAACGCTACCGCCAATTCTGGGAGCAGTCCTTCCAGCGCCTGGACGCGCTCCTCGACGAGCTCAAGACCGAAGAGAAGAAACGTGGACGAACCCGACGCGCGAAACGATAAAGGAGAGCACCGCTCATGAGCACCGGAAACTTGCAGGTCACGACCCCCACCGACCGCGAGATCGCGATGACGCGCGTCTTCGACGCGCCCCGCCGGCTGGTCTTCGACGCGCTGACCCAGCCCGAGCTGCTCGAGCGCTGGTACGGGCCGATTGGCTGGAAGCTCGTGGTGTGCGAGATCGATCTCAGAGTGGGCGGCGCCTTCCGTCTCGTCTCCCGGCGCCCCCACGGCAAGGACATCGGCCAGTACGGCGTCTATCGCGAGATCGCGGCGCCCGAGCGCCTGGTCCACACCGAGTCGTGGGAAGACTGGAACCCGGGCGAGGTGCTCGTAACGATCGATCTGGCCGAGCGGGAAGGCAAGACCAC
>DATMZM010000088.1:0-2662 GCA_035607445.1 Thermoanaerobaculia bacterium
CGAGACGGTGCGCTGCCCCTGGCATCACGCCTGCTTCAGCCTGCGCACCGGCGAGGCCCTCCGCGCGCCCGCCCTCAACCCCCTCCCCCGCTGGCGCGTCGAGCAGCTCGACGGCACCGCGTTCGTGCGCGAAAAGCTCGACGCCGTCGAGCGGCCGGCCTCACCCGTGGCGGCCGGCGGGCCGGAATCGGTCGTGATCGTGGGTGGCGGTGCGGCGGGCAACGCGGCAGCGGAAACTCTCCGTCGCGAGGGCTACCGCGGACGCTTGACGATGCTCAGCGCCGACCGCTCGGTGCCCTGCGATCGGCCCAACCTCTCCAAGGGCTACCTCGCCGGCACGGCGCCCGAGGAGTGGATCCCCTTGCGGCCCGAGGAGTTCTACGCCGAGCAGGAGATCGACTTGAAGCTCAACACGCGCGTCGAGCGGATCGACACGGCGAGCCGGGAGGTCGTCCTCGCGGACGGCGGCCGGATCGCTTACGACGCGCTGCTGCTCGCGACCGGCGCGGAGCCCGTGCGGCTCGACGTGCCGGGCGGCGACCTCCCCCACGTCCATACCCTGCGCACCCATGCGGACGCCCGCGCCCTCCTGGCGAGCGCGCAAGCCGCCCGGCGGGTGGTCGTGATCGGGGCGAGCTTCATCGGGCTTGAGGTGGCGGCGGCTCTGCGCGCGCGGGAGATCGAGGTGCAGGTCGTCGGGCGGGACGCGATTCCGATGGAGAAGGTCCTGGGGGCCGAGGTCGGGGAACACGTCCGCAAGCTCCACGAGAACCACGGGGTCACCTTCCATCTCGGCGCCGTCGCGGCTTCGATCGACGCGGGCGGGGTCACGCTCGACAACGGCGAGCGGCTGCCGGCCGATCTCGTCGTCGCGGGCATCGGCGTGCGTCCGGCGCTCGCTCTCGCCGAGCAGGCCGGGCTCGCGATGGACCGCGGAGTGACCGTGGACGAGTACCTGGAGACGAGCGTGCCCGGGATCTTCGCCGCGGGCGACATCGCGCGCTGGCCGGATCCGCACACGGGAGAGCGGATCCGCGTCGAGCACTGGGTCGTCGCCGAGCGCCAGGGGCAGACCGCGGCGCGCAACATCCTGGGAAAGAAAGAGAGCTTCGAGGCCGTGCCGTTCTTCTGGACCGAGCAGTACGACTTCACGCTCTCCTACATCGGCCACGCCGAATCGTTCGACCGGGCCGAGATCGACGGGAAGCTCGACGCGGACTGCAAGATCACCTACACGAAGGGCGGCCGGAAGCTCGCGGTCGCCGTGATCCACCGCGATCTCGAAGGGCTGCGCGAGGAGGTCGAGCTTGAGGGGAGCTTCGCGGCTTGACAGCGGAGCGCCCGAGGCGCGCCCTCACGACAGCATCGCGATCCGCGTGATCGGGGGCAGGCAGCGGCCCTCGTCGCACGCCTGGTAGGTGAGCAGCAGGCGGGCGCCCGGGGACTCCTCGAGCAGCTCGCCGGTGATCTCGACCGTCCCTTCGTAGACCGCGAGCGGGCCCTCGCCGTAGCCGAGGCGGACCTCGCGGCCGGGAGGATATTCGACCAGCTGGAGCCGGCCGCCCTCGGCGTCGACCGAAGTCGGGATGAGAAACTCCTCGGACGCCGGGTTCGCGTTGACGTGCCAGCCTTCGGCGATCGCGAGAGTGAGCTTGAACCGGCGCCAGCCGTCCACCCGCGGCTCGGATAGCTCGAAGCTCGGATCGACCAGCGTCTCGGCCTGCTCGGCGAGGTCCTCGAAGGTCGGCCCCGCGGGCTCGGCGCTCGGGCTCTCGCCCTCCGCCGCGTGGCGCCAGTACTCCCGCGCGGCGATCGCCGCGGACTTCGATCCCTCGGGGTGCTGCGCGATCAGAGAGGCGAACGCCGCGAGAGCCTTCTTCGCCTCGGCGCGATAGCTGTCGTCGCCGGTCCCCACCGAGAGATCGAGCAGGTTCAGGATCGCGATCCCGTTCGCCGCCGGGAGCGCGCCGTCGAACAGCTCCTTGGAGCGGAACAGCACCTCCGGGCTCTCCCCGGCGGTGAAGAAGCCTCCCTGAGGATCCCCGAGGCGCGCGATCTGTTCGTCGGTGAGCGATCGCGCCGCCGCGAGCCATGTCCCGTCGCCCGTCGCGCGATGGAGAGCCAGGAGCCCGCGGACGACGAATGCGTAGTCGGCGAGGAACGCGGGGATCTTGGCATTCCCCGCGCGCCAGCTGTGGAGGAGCAAGCCGTCCGGGCGCATCGAGGAGAGCACGAAATCCGCCGCCCGGGCCGCGCTCTCGATGAACAAGGGCTCGTGGAGCAGCTCGCCCGCCACCGCGAGGCCGGTGATCGCGGTGCCGTTCCAATCGGCGAGGATCTTGTCGTCGGTCGCCGGGCGCTTGCGCTCAGCCCGGGCGGCGAAGAGCCTGGCGCGGAGCGGCGCGATCTCCGAGAGCAGCTCGCCGATCTCCATCTTCCGCCGCCGCGCGACCTCCTCGAACGGCATCGGCTGGTGGAGGACGTAATGCGTCCCCTCGAAGAAGGGGGGCCGGTCGAAGCCGAAGAGCGGTGCCAAAAACGGCGCGTCCTCGGGGCCGAGCACGGCTTCGAGCTCGCCTCGCGTCCAGACGTAGAAGGCGCCCTCGTGGCCGTCCGTCTCGGCGTCGATCGCGCTCCAGAACGCCCCTTCGGGCGCGGTCAT
>DATMZM010000084.1:0-6282 GCA_035607445.1 Thermoanaerobaculia bacterium
GAAGCCGACCCGATCGGCGCGCAGGGCGTCGAAGACGTAGAGGACGACCAGCCGCGGCGGCGGGCCGGGGGTGAGATCGGCGATCGGAGGCGTCATGGGAGGGGGCGGGGGGCCGGCCCAGGCGAGATTGCGCCACCTGCCGGGAGGGCCGTCGCCCTCCGCGTCGAGGCGCACGCGGACCAGACCGGTCGCGCCGCGTAGCGGCAGCCGAAATCCCCTCTCGCCGCGGAGGCGGTTCCAGAAGCTCGCCGACCAGTCGAAGCGTCGGATGTTCGAGCCGTCCTCCCGCTCGAGGGTCACCTGCCAGCGCTGGTCGGGCTCGGGATGCTCGGGCGGGACGAAAGTGCCGATCAGGTCGGTCTCGGTGCCGATTCGCACGACGACCTCGGCCCGCGAAGTGCCGGCCTGCACGAGATCCTTCCCTTCGATTCTCAAAGGTCCGGCGGGAAGGGACGGCCGGAGCGCGGCCCCGACGACGCCGGGAGCCTGCGCTCCCACCGGCAGGAGGTCGATCGCGACCCGGCCGAGCGGAAGATCGCCCGGCAGCGGGATCTCGAGCGGATCGCGCCAGGGGAAGGTGCCAATTTCGCGCTCGCCGGCTCGGACGCGCACGCCGCCGGCGAGCGGCTCTCCGGGAACGTCGAGAAGATCGAGGATCAAGCGCCGGTCGCGAGCCGCGAGGTGGACGATTTCGACGCGCGCGCCGCCGGCCTGGGGCGCGAGGACCACCCTCTCGCCGTCCCGCCAGGGGACCCAGCCGGCCAGAAAGCGGTTGCCCCCGAGGGAAGGCGGCAGCTCGAGAGCGCCCGCTTCGGTCAGGAGGTCGGGCGCGTGAAGGCCGTCGAACAGCGGTCGAACGGCTGAAGCTTCGCTCGCCGGGTCGCCATTGCACCGGGCCGCGCCGAGGGCGAATGCGGCGAGGCCGAGAAGGGCGAGGAGATTCGTCCGGCGCATGCGGAGCGCTATCTCGGCACAGGTCGGGGGGCGTTGGCAATCGGGGGGGCCGCGGAGTAGTCTTCGCTTCGCATCCGAGCCCCGGAACGGAGCTGAATCGAATGGCCGAACCCGCCTGGAAATTCCCTCTGACCCCCGCGACCGAGAGCGATCTCGACGACCTGCCGGAGGGCTGGAAGGGACAGATCGTCGGCGGAAAGCTCTACGCGTTTCCGCGACCCGCTGGCCGGCACCTGGAAGCGGCGACCGATCTGGCCGGGCTTCTCGTGCCACCGTTTCGCTTCGGCCAAGGTGGACCGGGCGGCTGGGTGATCCTGGCCGAGGCGGAGGTCCGCTTCGGCGCCGATCTCCTGATCCCCGACCTCGCCGGCTGGCGTCGCGAGCGCTATGCCCTGCCGGAGAAAGGCTCCGCGTACACCGTTCGCCCCGACTGGGTCTGCGAGCTGTTGTCGCCCTCGACCGCTCGGCTCGACCGGATCAAGAAACTGCCGATCTATGCCCAGCACGGCGTTCCGCATGCGTGGATCATCGACCCTGGGCTTCAGACTCTCGAGGTCTATCGCCGCCAAGGCCGGCGCTGGTTGCTCGTCGAGAGCATCGAGGGAGCGGCCACGGTCCGCGTCGAGCCCTTCGAATCCCTCGCCCTCGATCTCGGACTGATCTGGCGCCGCGGCCGCCCGGATCCGAACGATTTCCTGGCGGAAGAGGCTCTCGCCTACGGCGCTCCGTGAGAGCGTTTCGCGCGATCTGCTCAGCTTCCGCCATCCCTCGCCGTTGACACCCCGGAGGCCGACAGCCTAAATTAGGCCGTGCACCCCTCGGACTCCCGGACCGCCAACTCGATGCCGCACGCTCCCGAAGTCTTCGGCGCGATCCCCGCGCGCTACGGCTCGACGCGCCTGCCCGGCAAGCCGCTCGCGCGGATCGCCGGCAAACCGATGATCCAGCACGTCTACGAGCGGACGGCGCAGGCGGAGGGGTTGGCGCGGGTGGTCGTCCTGACCGACGACGAGCGGATCGTCTCCGCCGTGCGGGGCTTCGGCGGCGAGGCGGAGATGACCCCGGAGACCTGCACGAGCGGCACCGACCGGATCGCCTGGGCGGCCCGGTCGTGGCGCGCTTCCGCGGTCGTCAACATCCAGGGCGACGAGCCGATGATCGATCCCGACGCCGTATCGCAGATCGCGGCGCACCTGGCGGCGCATCCGGAGGATCCAATCGTCACCGTGGCCGTGGCGGCCGAAGCCCACGAATTCGACGATCCCAACGCGGTCAAGGTCGTCCTCGACCGCTTCTTCCGGGCGCTCTACTTCAGCCGCTCGCGCATCCCGCACCCGCGCGGCGAAGGCTCCTGGACGATGCTCAAGCACCTCGGGATCTACGGCTATCAGCGCGCGGCGCTGCTCGAGCTCGCGGCGCTCGACCCGACGCCGCTCGAACGGACCGAATCGCTCGAGCAGCTGCGCGCTCTCGAGAACGGCATCCCGATCCGGGTGCTCCGGGCGGCGCGGACCTCGATCGGCGTCGACACGGCGGAAGACCTCGCGCGGGTGGAGCGGTTCCTCGCCGCGCCGCGCGGCGACTGAGAAGAGGAGGCGGACATGGCGACCAAGTACATCTTCGTCACCGGCGGCGTGGTTTCGTCGCTCGGCAAGGGTGTGGCGGCGGCCTCGGTCGGCGCCATCCTCGAAGCGCGCGGGTTCTCCGTGACGCTGATGAAGTTCGATCCCTACATCAACGTCGATCCGGGCACCATGTCGCCGTACCAGCACGGCGAGGTCTTCGTCACCGACGACGGCGCCGAGACCGACCTCGACCTCGGTCACTACGAGCGCTTCACCCACACCATCACCACCAAGCGCCACAACTACACCACCGGCAAGATCTACGAAGCGGTGATCACCAAGGAGCGCCGCGGCGACTATCTCGGCAAGACGATCCAAGTCATCCCGCACATCACCGACGAGATCAAGGACGCGCTCCACCGGGTCGCCGGCCAGCACGACATCGTCATCTGCGAGATCGGCGGAACCGTAGGCGACATCGAATCGCTGCCCTTCCTCGAGGCGATCCGCCAGTTCCGCCAGGAGCTGGGCCGCGGCAACGCGGTCAACATCCACTTGACGCTCGTGCCCTACATCCCTGCAGCGGAGGAGCTCAAGACCAAGCCGACTCAGCATTCGGTGCGCGAGCTGCGCGAGATCGGCATTTCGGCCGACCTGATCCTCTGCCGCGTCGACCGGCCGCTGCCGGACGACATGAAGAGGAAGATTGCCCTCTTCTGCAACGTCGATCCGCGCCAGGTGATCGCGGCGCGCGACGTGCCGACGATCTACGAGGTGCCGTTCACCTTTTGCCGCGAGGGGCTCGACGACATCCTGCTCGAGCTTCTGAACCTGCCGCACTACGACCGCGATCTCTCGAAGTGGGAGAGCCTGGTGGCGCGGGTCAAGAACCCGCACCACCACGTGCGGATCGGCATCGTCGGCAAGTACGTCGAGCTGGCCGACGCCTACAAGAGCCTGAACGAGGCGCTGCAACACGGCGGCATCGCGAACGACGCCAAGGTCGAGCTGGTCTACATCAACGCCGAGGAGACCGAGCAGGGTTGGCCGCGCGAGATCTTCGAGGTCGACGGCCTGCTCGTGCCGATCGGTTTCGGCCATCGCGGCACCGAGGGGAAGATCCGCGCCATCCGCTACGCGCGCGAGCACAAGGTGCCGTTCTTCGGCATCTGCCTGGGACTCCAGTGCATGGTCATCGAGTTCGCCCGGAACGTCTGCGGCATCAAGGGGGCGACCTCGTCCGAGTTCGACCCCGAGACCGAGCAGCCGGTGATCTACAAGCTGCGCGATCTCCTCGGCGTCGAGGAGATGGGCGGCACGATGCGCCTCGGCGCTTACCCCTGCCGTCTCGGCGAGGGGACCCTCGCCCGCCGCATCTACGGCGGCCAGACCGAGATCAGCGAACGCCACCGCCACCGCTACGAGGTCAATCAGAAATACCTGGGGACGCTCAAGGAGCACGGCCTGGTGGTCTCCGGCCTTTCGCCGGACGGCAAATTCGTCGAGATGGTCGAGCTCGCCGACCATCCCTGGTACGTCGGCTGCCAGTTCCACCCCGAATACAAGTCGAAGCCGACCGAGCCGCACCCGCTGTTCGTCTCCTTCATCGAGGCCGCCCTCTCGGAGCACGCGCGGCGCGCGGCCAAGGAGCGGCGCGAGGACCGTGAGATCGCGGGGATCGGCGCCGAGCTGCTCGCCGATCCGATCCCGGCCCTGCGGATCGAGGGCTAGGGTGCCGGCGGCACGCTTGGAGCTCGCGCCCGGCGTCGCGATCGGCGGTGGCGTGGAGGGTGGGGGCCCGGCGTTTCCGGTCATCGCCGGACCTTGCATGCTCGAATCCGAGGAGCTGGCCGTCGCCACCGCCCGGCTCCTGGCCGCCATGGCGCGCCGGCTCGGCCTGCCGCTCGTCTTCAAGTCCTCGTTCGACAAGGCGAACCGCAGCTCGCTCGGAAGCGCCCGCGGCCCGGGACTCGAAGAGGGGCTTCGCCGCCTGGCGGTGGTGAAAAGCGAGACCGGCCTGCCGGTCCTCACCGACGTTCACGAGACCGCCCAGTGCGAGCCGGCCGCAGCGATTTGCGACGTGCTCCAGATCCCCGCGTTTCTCTGCCGCCAGACCGATCTCGTGGTCGCCGCCGCCGCGACCGGCCGCTCGGTCAACATCAAGAAGGGTCAGTTCATGGCGCCCTCCGACATGCGGCGGATCGTCGACAAGGCGCGCAGCGCGGGCAACGAGCGGATCACCGTCACCGAGCGCGGCGCCTCGTTCGGCTATCACAACCTGGTCGTCGACATGCGCAGCTTCGCCTGGATGCAGGACGAGGGGATCCCGGTGATCTACGACGTCACCCACTCGCTCCAGATGCCCGGCGGCGGCGAGGAGAGCGGGGGCTTGCGCCGATTCGCCGAGCCGCTCGCGCGCGCGGCGATCGCCGCGGGGGCCGACGGCGTCTTCCTCGAAGTCCATCCCGATCCCGAGCACGCCCTCTCGGATGCCGCCGTCCAGCTCGACCCCGGGCGGGCGGAGCGGCTCCTCGCTTCGCTCCTCGCGGTGCGGCGAGCGGTGAGCGGATGAGTGCCCCCCGCTCTCCCCGCGCGGTCGCCGCCGAGGTTTTCGAGACCGAAGCGGCGGCGATCCGCGGCCTCCTGCCCCAGCTCGACGAGAGCTTCGACCGGGCGATCGAGGTGCTCCATGCCTGCACGGGCCGCGTCGTCTGCACCGGGATGGGGAAGAGCGGCCTGATCTTGAAGAAGGTGGTGGCGACGCTCGCCTCGACCGGCACTCCGGCGCTCTTCCTCCATCCGGCCGAGGCGGTGCACGGCGATCTCGGCATGATCGTCGAAGGCGACGTCGTCCTCGCCGCCTCCTCCTCGGGCACGACGGAGGAGCTGTTGCGCCTGGTCGAGACGCTCAAGCGGCTCGGCGTGCCGCTGATCGCGATGACCGGGAACCCGGCGAGCCCCCTCGCGCGCCACGCCGACATCCATCTCTCGGTCGCGATCGATCGCGAGGCCTGCCCGCTCAACCTGGCGCCGACCGCCTCGACCACCGCCACCCTGGCGCTCGGCGACGCGCTCGCCATGGCGCTCCTGGAAGCGCGCGGCTTCACCTCCGAGGACTTCGCGCGCCTCCACCCGGCCGGCCAGCTCGGGAAGCGGCTGCTCAAGGTCGAGCAGCTGATGCACGCGGGCGACGCGCTGCCGAAGGTCGCCCTCGACACGCCGATGCGCGACGCGATCTACGAGATGTCGAAAAAAGGCCTCGGCATCACGGCGGTGGTCGACGCGGAAGGCCGCCTCGCCGGCTGCATCTCGGACGGCGACCTGCGGCGCCTGCTCGCCCAGGACGACGGCCTCTTGCGCCACACCGCGGGCGAGTGCCTGACGAGAAATCCCCGGACGATCGACGGCTCGGAGCTGGCCGCCGCGGCGCTCCACGAGATGGAGGAGCGGCGGATCACCTCGCTCTTCGTGGTCGACGCCGAGGGCCGGCCGCGCGGCATCGTCCACCTTCACGACCTCTGGGGGCTCGAGCTGTTTTGAGCCGCCCGGCGCTCGACGACGCGGCATTCGCCGAGCGCGCCCGCGCGCTCGCCTGGCTGCTGCTCGACGTCGACGGCGTGCTCACCGACGGCCGGCTCACGTACGGCCGCGACGGCGAGCAGCTCAAGGTCTTCGACGTCCGCGACGGCCTGGCGATCCAGCTCGCGCGCGAGGCCGGCCTCAAGGTCGCGATCCTCTCCGGCAGGAAGAGCGCGGCGCTCTC
>DATMZM010000368.1:0-4678 GCA_035607445.1 Thermoanaerobaculia bacterium
GCCGCCGGCCGCGAGAGTCCCAGCTCGCGCGCGAGCGCCCACGCGCCGCACCCCGCGATCACGAACCGGAGCCAGGGCAGGACGACGAACCCGATTTGGAGCGGCAGCGCGGCGAAGAGCAGATGCAGGGGAAAGAGCGGCGCCGACTGGCCGTTCGCCCAGAACGGGGCGCCCGCGAACTGGTGCGGGTTCCACAGCGGCAGCCGGAAGGCGCGCAGCTCCCGGCGCAGGAAGACGAGCCAGGGCTGGATCTGAAACGTCGCGTCGCGCAGCACGGGATTGCCGATCGTCTGACCGGCCGCGTGCCAGGGAGCGACCGCGGTCGAATCCGCGGCCGGGCTCGGAATGCCGTCCGGGATCGCGAGAGCGGGAGCCATGAGCGCGAGGACGAGGAGCCCGGCGGCGGCCCACGGGATCGAAAGCTCCGTCAGGAGAGAGCGGAATCCTCCCCTCCGCCGGACCAGCACGAGAGGAGCGAGCGCCGCGAGGGCGAGCAGCGGCAGGGCGGGATTCACCGCTCGGCCCGGCGGCTGATCCGATGCCGGGCCCGGTGCCTCGCGGGCATCCGGGCGAGGTCCCAGAGCATGGCGATCGGCGCGCGCAGCGGATGGACCTTCGAGGCCGCGGAGTTGCGCCAGACGACGCCGACCTCCGCTACGCGGAGCCCCTTCCGTCGGGCGAGCCAGATCAGCTCGACGTCGTACGCGAAGCCTTCGATCGTCAGCTCGCGCCCGATCGCGCGCCCCGGCTCGCCCGCGAGCAGCTTGAAGCCGCACTGCGTGTCCGCGAGGCCGCGCACCCAGAACAGGCGGATGATCCGGTTGAACGTCTTGCCCATCAGCTCGCGGTAGAACGGCTGGCGCTCGACGATGTCCGCACCCGGCACCGAACGGCTGCCGATCACGACCTCCGCCTCGGGCAGCCGCGCTTCGAGCTTCTCGATCTCCTCGATCGGCGTCGAGAAGTCGGCGTCCGAGACCAGGATCCGCTGGCCGCGCGAAGCGGCCACGCCGGCCTTGACCGCCGCCCCCTTGCCCCGGTTCTCGGGCAGGCGGATCACTCTCACTCCCCGATCGGCATAGAACGAAGCGATCTCGACCGTCCGGTCGCGGCTGCCGTCGTCCGCCACCAGGATCTCGGCGTCGAGCCCCCGCCGCTCGACGTAAGCGAGCGCCCGCTCGAGGCTCGGCCCCAGGCGATCGGCTTCGTTGTAGGCGGGAATGACGACCGAAAGATCCACCATTGGCGCGCGATTCTACGCGCGGCGCGTACAATTCAGGGCCCTCATGCCCGCCCTCCAGATCTTGAAGGCCCTCGCTGCGGAAACCGCGGACTCCCCGGAGATGCGCTACCTGCTTTCGCAGGTCGTGCTCGAAGCCCGGCGGGCGTTCGGTGACGCGGCGCTCGCGATCGATCCGGGCGAGGTGCCGGCGGAGCCTTGCGGCGCCTATCTCCTGCTCGGCCCGCGGAACGTGCTGATCGGGGAGAGGAGCTTGCGGGCGATGCGCGACCGGCTCGCCGCGGGCGTACCCCAAGTCCGGCCGATCCGCCGCAGCGACTCCGGGATCGACCTCGCGGAGCCGATCTACACGCTCCGCGCCTTCGAGAACGTGGAGGCGAGGTTCCTGGACGCCTGCGCGGCCGGCTCCGCGCCGGTGCCCGCCCTCCCATCCCCGGCCCCGGCCGTCCCCGCCGTTCTGATCGCTCCCGCGGCGCTCCGCGCGATCCTCGAGCGGGTGCCGCTCCCTCGCCTCCTGGCCGATCTGGCGCTCCTCGACGCGGGGATCGCTCCGGGTCCGGTCGAGACCGCCGGCCTCTGCCACGAGTTCATCGACTATTACGGCGAGATCCGGGAGGACGTCCTGCCGTTCATCCCGGCGGATGCGCGGGAGGTGCTCGAGGTCGGCTGCGGCCGGGGCGTCACCGGCGCGTTCCTCCAGGAGAAGCTCGGCTGCCGCGTCACCGGGGTCGAGCTCCACCCGGAGGTCGCGCGCGACGCCGCAACGCGCCTCCACCGGGTCCTCGTGGGCGATCTCCAGACCCTCGAGATCCCCGAGCGCTTCGACGCCGTTTTGGGCTGCGAGATCGTCGAGCACCTGCCCGAGGCCGAGGCGTTCCTCGCCCGCGCCCGCGACCTCGTGCGGCCCGGCGGCCGGCTCGTCTTCTCGATCCCCAACGTCGGCCACTGGTCGGTCGCCGACGACCTGCTCGCCGGCCGCTGGGACTACCTGCCGATCGGGCTCCTCTGCTACACCCACTACCGCTTCTTCACCCGCCGCACTCTCGAAGACTGGCTCGGCCGCACCGGCTGGCACCGCTTCGAGATCCACCCCCAGAAGACGGAGCTGCCGGAACGGTTCGCGCGCCTCGAAGGGGCGGCTTCGGGGCTCGGGTTCGCGATCGACCGGGAGAGCCTGGCGACCAAGGGGTTCTACGTCGTCGTCGAGGCGTAGCGGCGGATCGCGGTCCCTACCGTCCCGGTGCCCGGCTCAGTGTCCGGCCTCCTCCTTGGGCGCCGGCAGCTCGGTCGCGAACTTCGCCGGCTCGCTCTTGGCCAAGCAGGAGGTGTCGAGCCCCTTGACGCTCCCCTGGTCGAGGAAGGCGAGCGTGATGCCGTTGACGCAATCGTTGTCGGCGCCGTGCCCGCCGTGCGGCACGAGGAGATGGAGGCTGTTCGGCAGGCCCTTGGCCACCCGGTCGCCGAAGCTCGACGGCGTCACCGGATCGCGCTCGCCGGAGATCAAAAGGGCCGGCACGTCGGAGTGGGGAAGGTCCCAAAACCCGGGCGAGACCTGGCCGCGCGGCCAGACCTTGCAGGCTTCCGTCTGGGTGCGGACCCGGTAGTCGCCGAGGAAGGTGTTCGCCGTCTCGCGCGCGACGATCGCGGGGTCGATCCGCGGGATGTCCTCGGCGCAGGTGACCGACAGCCACATCCCCCCGGCGATGACGCGGTCGAGCGTCAAGCGGTTCTCGAGAGCGGTCTCGACCAGGGGCCCGTAGTCGCCCGAGGCGGCGCGATGGACGCGCAGCGGCAGCGTGTTCTTGCCCCCCTCCTCGACGCCGTAGAGGAACCACCGGATGCCGTCGGCGATCACGCCGCGGTCGGGCCGCACCTTGACCTTCTTGCCGTCGCGCGGATCCTTGATCTCGACCTCGATGCCCTTCTCGACCTTCGCCATCACCGCCTTGAGCTCTGCGTCCGGATGCGGGAAGGCGGCATGGCAGGCCGGATCGCTCGCGCACTCGGCGAACAGGACGTCCGCCGCCTTCTGGCCGGCGGCGGCGTGATGGAGCGGGTAGGGCTCGTCGAGCGGCGCGACGCCGTCGAGGACGAGCGCCCGGACCGAGCCGGGATGGCGCTTCAGGTAGGCCTGGGCGGAGGTCGTGCCGTAGGACCCTCCGAAGACGTCGATCTTGTCGTAGCCGAGCCAGGCGCGGACCTCGTCGAAGTCGTCGACCGCGGCCTCGGTCGTGTACTGCGTCAAATCGGCCTTCTTTTCGAGCTCGGCGCGGCAGCGCTCGACGTTCTTCGTGCCGAGGTACCCGGAGGCGACGCGGGCGAGATCGGGCGGATCGCCGTAGAACTTGCATTCGAGCCCGTTCGAGCCGCCCGTGCCGCGCTGGTCGACGAGGACGACGTCGTGCCGCTCGCGGAGCGCCGCGGCCTGCGCCCAGCCGCCGGCCGTCGTCGTCGCGGCCTGCCCCGGGCCGCCGGCGAAGTAGAAGATCGGATCCGGCGCCTTGCCCTCGGCTCCGGTCGCGCGCAGGATGACGATATTGATCGGGATCTTCCGCCCGGTCTTGGTCGCGCGGTTCTCCCACACCGGATAGCTCGCGCAGAGCGCGGATCCGAGAACGTCTTCGGCGACGCAGACCTGGGGGGGAACGGCGGCGGGCTCGGGAGCGGGATCGTCGGCGCGGCAGGGGAACGCGGCGGAGACGAGGACGAGAGCGAGGGAGAACGGTCGAGCGGAAAAACGCATGGGAGGCTCCTTCTCGGGTCTCCCGAGTCTACGCGGAACAGCGGCAGGGGGTTGCAAACGGGCCGGGGCGGCGGCGAGCCATCGCCCCGGCCGATGCGAGCGGGCGGGCTAGAACGAGTAGCTGAGGCCCGCCGACAGGATCAGCGGGTTGACGTCGATCTTCTTCGAGCCGAGCGTCTCCAGGTCGACGTCGGTCGACAGGTCGAGATAGCGCACGCCGCCGTGGACCGACCAGATGCCGGTCTCGGTGCGGTGGATCGGCGCGTCGATCCCGAGCTGGAGGCCGAAGCCGAGCCCGTCGTCGAGATCGCGCTTGTGCGACTCGCCGAGCGCGCCGTAGGACTTGCCGCTCCAGATCGCGTAGCCCAGGAACGGACCGAGGCAGAGGTCCACCTTGCCCGGGTCGTGCAGCAGGTGGAAGTTCGGGCCGAGGGTCAAGAGCGTCAGGCCGACCTTCTTGTTCGACATCTCCCACGCGCCGTTCAAGTCGAGCTTGAACGACGACTGGATCCGCGACAGGAGGAGGCCGCCTTCGAGGCCGACGACCTCGGTGAAGCGGCGCTCGACCGAGGCGCCGATGCCCCAGCCCTTCTCGAGCCCCCAGGCGGTGCGCTCGGCGAGGGTGGGCGTGCGCTGGCGGCTGGTCATGACCCGCTCGTCCTTCGGATCGACGAAGGCGACGAAGCCGCGGACCG
>DATMZM010000306.1:0-2724 GCA_035607445.1 Thermoanaerobaculia bacterium
GTCCGGAGACGACGAGGTCGTTCGGCCACTTGAGGCGCAGCTTCGCGCTCGACCCCGCGGGCAGGAGCGGCGCGAGACCGCGCGCCAGGCCGACCCCGGCGAGGAGCGGCAGGGTCGCGAGACGCGCCGGCTCGGAAACCCAGAGGAGGAGCGTCGCGTAGACGCCCTGCCCCGCGGGGCTCGCCCAAGCCCGCCCCTGGCGTCCCTTGCCCGCCGTCTGTTCGAGCGCGAGGAGCAGAGCGCGGGGCAGGTTCTGCCGCTCGCTCTCGTATTCGGCCGCCATGGTCCGCGCCAGGCGGTTCGTCGAGTCGACGTCGCGCAGGACCACGACGTTTTCGATGCCGCCGCGCCGGTCGGGAGGCCGGCTCTCGATCTCGGCGACGTAACGGTCGAAATCCACGCGGTCGCTCTCTTTTTTCGTTCCGGGCCTAAGGATCAGCCGGCCTGCAAGCTCGCGTGGAGGCTCGCGCGGCGATCCTCCATCTGGGCGAGAGCCGCGCGCCGCTTCTCGACGACCGGCGGGGGCGCCTTGGCCAGGAACTGCTCGTCGCCGAGCTGATGAACCGTCCTCTCGATCTCGGCGTCGAGCTTTTCGAGCTCCTTTTCGGCGCGGCGCCGATCTTCCGCCTCGTCGCCCGCCGGCTTCTCGCCCAGGACCTTGATCCCGATTCCCGCCACCAGGTCCTCGGGCCCGCCCTCCTGCGCCGGCCAGGCGCGCGAGCTGACGTCGAGCCGTTCGAGGCGGCAGAGCGAGGCGAACAGCGGCTTCTGCTCGAGGAGGAACGCCTCGAGCGCGGGCGAGGGGGTCCAGAGGCCGACCTTCCTCTCGCGGCCGGTCTCCGCGAGGAGCGAGCGCACGCGGGTCGCCGCCCCGATCAGCGCGTCCATCTGCTCCTCGACCGCGGGGTCGTCCCAGGCCGGCATACTTTCGGGGTACGGCGCGAGGCAGATCGTCTCCGGATGGATCGCTTCCCGCCCGGGCAGCCGCTGCCATAGCTCCTCGGTCAGGAACGGCATCACCGGGTGCAGCAGGCGGAGCGCCCGGTCGAGCACGGTGAGCAGCACGTCGCCGGCACGGGGCCGGGACGCGCCGCCCGACTCGCCCAGGAGCGCAGGCTTCGCGAGCTCGATGTACCAGTCGCACAGCTCGCCCCAGAAGAAGTGGTAGAGCCGGTTCGCGGCCTCGTCGAAGCGGAAGATCTCGAGCTTCGCGTTGACCTCGGCCGCCGTCGCGGAGAGGCGGGAGAGGATCCAGCGCTCGGGCGCCGCGAGTGCCTTGGAATCGAGGTCGGACGAGATTCGAGCCTCGTCGCCCACCCGCGAGAGCGCGAAGCGGGTCGCGTTCCAGATCTTGTTGCCGAACGCGCGGTAGCCCGCCATCTGGTCCGGGTTGAGCGGGATGTCGCGCCCCGGGCTGTCGAGCGCCGCGAGAGTGAAGCGCACGGCGTCGGCGCCGAATTCCGCGACCAGCTCCTCGGGATCGAGCACGTTGCCCTTCGTCTTCGACATCTTGACGCCCTCGGCGTCGCGCACGAGGCCGGTCAAGTGGACGGCGCGGAACGGCACCTCCCCGGTCAAGTGGAGCGAGGTCATCACCATCCGCGCGACCCAGAAGAAGAGGATGTCGAAACCGGTGATCAGGACGTCCGTGGGAAAGAACGTCGCCAAGTCCGCCGTCTCCTCCGGCCAGCCGAGGGTCGAGAACGGCCAGAGCGCGGACGAGAACCAGGTGTCGAGCACGTCCGGATCGCGGGAGAGCCCACCGGCCGCGGCGCCGCCCGCGAGCTCGATCGCCTCCGCCTCGTCGTGGGCGACGATCGTCCTGCCGTCCGCGGTGTACCAGGCCGGGATTTGGTGGCCCCACCAGATCTGGCGCGAGATGCACCAGGGGCGGATGTTGGCGAGCCAGTGCTCCCAGGTCTTGTCCCAGCTGTCCGGCACGAGGCGGAGGCGCCCGTCCTGAACGGCCTCGAGCGCGAGCTTCGCCATTCCCGAGACGTCGCAGAACCACTGGGTCGAGACGAGCGGCTCGATCGGCTCGCCGCTCCGCTGGCTGTGTCCGACGTTGTGGACGTGGTCCTCGACCTTGACCAATGCCCCCTCGGCTTCGAGGCGCTCGACCACCTTGCCGCGCGCCTCCTCGCGGCTCAGGCCGGCGAAGTCGGGCCCGGCCTCCGCGGTCATCCGGCCGGTCTTGTCGATCACCGCGATGCCGGGCAGCCCGTGGCGCTTGCCGACCTCGAAGTCGTGCGGGTCGTGAAACGGCGTGATCTTGACGAGGCCCGTGCCGAAGTCGCGATCGACCATCTCGTCGGCGACGAACGGCAGGCGGCGGCCGAGGATCGGCAGGATCGCGGCCTTGCCGAGAAGGTGGGCGTAGCGCTCGTCCGCGGGATGGAACGCCACGGCGGTGTCTCCGAGCATCGTCTCCGGCCGGGTGGTCGCGACGACGACCGACCCTGTGCTGTCCTCGGACGGGTAGCGGATCTCCCACAGCGTGCCGTCTTCCTCGTCGGAATCGACCTCGAGGTCCGAGACCGCGGTGCCGAGCACCGGGTCCCAGTTCACCAGGCGTTTGCCGCGATAGATCAGCCCTGCCTCGTACAACTGCACGAACACTTCGACGACCGCGCGCGACATGCGCGCATCCATCGTGAAGTAGCCCGCGTTCTGGCCGTCCGTGTCGGCATAGGCCCAGTTGCCCGAGGTACCGAGGCGCCGCAT
>DATMZM010000076.1:0-6341 GCA_035607445.1 Thermoanaerobaculia bacterium
GCTTGCATCTGCGCCGCGATCTGCGCCAGCACTTTGCTGCCCGAGACCTGGTAGGGCAAGGCGGTCACGATGACGTCCGGCCCTTCCAGCTCCCACACCGCGCGCAATCGGAACGAGCCCGAGCCGGTCTCGTAGATCTTCCGGATCTCGTCGCGCGGCGTGATGATCTCGGCTTCGGTCGGAAAATCGGGCCCGAGCAGGTGGCGGCAGAGGTCTTCGACCGTCGCCTTCGGCTGGTCGAGCAGGTGGATCGCCGCCGCGACCACCTCGCGCAGGTTGTGCGGCGGGATGTCGGTCGCCATGCCGACCGCGATGCCCGAAGCGCCGTTGAGCAGCACGTGCGGCAGGCGGGCGGGCAGGAGCTTCGGCTCTTCGAGGGTGCCGTCGAAGTTGGCGCCCCAATCGACCGTCCCTTCGCCCAGCTCTGAGAGGAGGATCTGAGCGAAGCGCGTCAGCCGCGCCTCGGTGTAGCGCATGGCGGCGAACGACTTCGGATCGTCCTGCGAGCCCCAGTTGCCCTGGCCGTCGACCAGCGGATAGCGCAGCGAAAACGGCTGCGCCATGAGCACCATCGCCTCGTAGCAGGCCGAGTCGCCGTGCGGGTGATACTTGCCGAGCACGTCGCCCACCGTGCGCGCCGATTTCTTGTGCTTCGAAGCGGCAGAGAGCCCCAGCTCCGACATCGCGTACACGATCCGCCGCTGCACGGGCTTGAGACCGTCCGCCAAGTGCGGCAAGGCGCGATCGAGGATGACGTACATCGAATAATCGAGGTACGCCTTCTCGGTGAACTCCCCGAGCCGCATCCGTTCGATGTCGATGAACGGGAGCTGGGGGGGCGGCGGCGTGGAGGAACGAATCGATTTGGCCATCGTCACACCTCCGCCAGATTACCCTTGCGGGTCAGCCACTCGCGGCGATCGGTGCTCCGTCCTTTGGCGAGGAGGAGGTCGAGGATCGCTTCGACATCGTCGCCTTCGGGGATCTCGAGCTGGACCAGGCGGCGGGTGTCGGGGGCCATCGTCGTCTCGCGGAGCTGGAGCGGGTTCATCTCGCCGAGGCCCTTGAAGCGCTGGACGTTCGGCTTGCCGCGCTTGCCTTCCGCGGCGAGGCGGTCGAGGATGCCCTTCTTCTCCTGCTCGTCGAGCGCGTAGTGGACCTCCTTGCCGACGTCGATCCGGAAGAGGGGCGGCATCGCGACGTAGACCCGGCCGTCCGCGACCAGAGCGCGGAAATGCTTGACGAAGAGGGCGCAGAGGAGCGTCGCGATGTGAGCGCCGTCCGAGTCCGCGTCGGCGAGGATGCAGATCTTGCCGTAGCGCAGGCCGGCGAGGCTCCCCGAGCCGGGATCGACGCCGAGCGCGACCGCGATGTCGTGCACCTCCTGCGAGCCGAGCACGTCGCCGGAATCGACCTCCCAGGTGTTGAGGATCTTGCCGCGCAGCGGCAGGATGGCCTGAAACTCGCGGCTGCGCGCCTGTTTCGCCGAGCCACCCGCGGAATCGCCCTCGACGAGGAACAGCTCCGTCTGGTTCAGGTCCTGGCTCGAGCAGTCCGCGAGCTTGCCGGGGAGCGCCGGGCCGCTGGTGACCGTCTTCCGCTGCACCTTCTTGCCGGCGCGGAGGCGGACCTGGGCGCTCTCGATCGCGAGGCGCGCGATCCTCTCGGCGTCCGCGGTGTGCTGGTTGAGCCAGAGCCCGAACGCGTCCTGGGTGACGCCCGAGACGAACGCCGCCGCCTCGCGCGACGAGAGCCGCTCCTTGGTCTGGCCGGTGAACTGCGGCTCCTTCAGGCGCACCGAGAGCAGGTACGCGCAGCGCCCCCAGACGTCCTCGGGCGAGATCTTGACCCCGCGCGGCAGGAGGTCGCGGAACTCGCAGAGCTCGCGGATCGCCTCGGTCAGGCCGGCGCGGAAGCCGTTGACATGCGTCCCCCCCTGGACGGTCGGGATCAGGTTGACGTAGCTCTCGCCGACCACCTCGCCCGGAGCTTCGGAATCGGGTGGCAGCCAGACCACCGCCCAATCGACCTCCTCGTCGTTGCCCTTGAAATGGCCGACGAACGGCGGATCGGGGATCCTCTCGGCGCCGCCCAGCGCGTCCGCCAGGTAATCGGTCAAGCCGTCCTCGAAGAACCACTCCTCGGCGTCCGCCGGCACCCCTTCGTGCCGGAAGCGGATGCGCAGCCCGGGGCAGAGCACGGCCTTCGCCCGCAGCGAGTGCTTGATCTTCGCGACCGTGAACTTCGGTGAATCGAAGAACGCGGGATCGGGCCAGAAGCGGAGCGTGGTGCCCGTGTTCCGCTGGCCGACCGTGCCGACCACCGCCAGCTTCTCGACCTTGGCGCCGTCCGCGAACGCCATGCGATGCTCCCGGCCGCCGCGCCGCACCCGCACTTCGAGCCGTTTCGACAGCGCGTTGACCACCGAGACGCCGACGCCGTGGAGGCCGCCCGAAAAGCGGTAGGTCTTGTCCGAGAACTTGGCGCCGGAATGCAGGCGCGTCAGGATCACCTCGACGCCCGACACCTTCTCGCCCGGATGGAGGTCGACCGGCATGCCGCGCCCGTCGTCGGCGACCTCGAGCGAGCCGTCCTCGTGGAGGTCGACCTCGATCGTCGAGCAGTAGCCGGCGACCGCCTCGTCCGCCGCGTTGTCGATCACCTCCTGCGCCAGGTGGTCCGGCCGGTCGGTATGGGTGTACATGCCGGGGCGCTTGCGCACCGGCTCCAATCCGGTCAGGACTTCGATCGCGGAGGCGTCGTAGATCGCGTTGGCCATGTCGGTCCGTTCGGTTCCTTGGCGCGGCGGCCGGTCAGGCCCCCGCGGGCGCGGATGATACCCGACCGCCGGAGCCGCTCTTGACGAGACGGGAGCGCCCTGCTAGCTTATGCGGTAACACGGCGTAAGTACAGATCCCAACGACGTCTTCCCGAAAAGGAGAAAACCGATGAACCGACGCACGACGTTCCTCTTCGTCCTCGCCGGCCTGCTCGTCGCGGGTGCCGCCCTCGCCGCGGATCCCCCGAAGGCCCAGGAGGGCAGCGCCCACGAGCAGATGAGCGCGGACATGCAGGCGATGATGAAGGCCGCGACGCCGGGCGAGCAGCACAAGCTGGTCGGCCGGCTGGTCGGCGACTGGACCTACACCATCCAGATGTACATGGCGCCTGGCCAGCCGCCGGTGGGCTCCAGCGGCACCATGCACGCCGATTGGCTGCTCGGCGGACGCTACGTCGAATCGGTCTACAAGGGCGATTTCATGGGCCAGCCGTTCGAGGGCCACGGCGTCAACGGTTACGACAACGTCCAGGGCAAGTACGTCGGCACCTGGATCGACAACGCGGGCACCGGCATCATGAATTCGACGGGCACCTGCGACGCGGGCTGCAAGTCCGAGACCTGGAGCGGCGACATGTTCGAGCCGACGTCCGGACAGAAGATCAGCACCACCTCGACCGTCACCTGGGCCGACGACGACCACTTCAAGATGGAGGCGTTCATGCCCGACGGCAAGGGCGGCTCGTTCAAGACGATGGAGCTCAGCGCGACCAAGAAGAAGTAGGCGCCACGGCCGACCCTGGCCCAGCGTATCGAGCCGTCTCAGATGGGCGGCTTCTCGGCAAGAATCGCGAAGAAGCGGTGAGGCTGGAGCAACCTCTGGGCACGGGTCATCGGGGCCTTTTCGGCGGCGTCGACCTCGGTCAGATCGACGACGCGAACGTTGGTGAACCCTGCGAGGGCGACCAGCTGGGGCATGCGCTGCCGGTTGCCGGGGCCCTTGAGCGGCAGATGGCGCTCGAAGGCCCCATCGTACTGCTGGCGCAAGCGGCGGCGATCGGCCCAGGGGTTGCGGCGCTCGGTGACCGCGATCCAGAGGCTGCCGAGGAACTGTTGGGTCCTGTACGAGAGGCGGTCGTCGAACCAGTCGCCGTCGACGACCACCAGGCGCCCGCCCGGCTTCAAGACCCGCCGCCAATCCTCGAGCGCCCGCTCGGGCTCGGGGAGCGTCCACAGCACGTTGCGGTTGATCACCCGGTCGAAGCTCGCGTCCGGCGCGGCGAGCCCCTCGGCGTCGGCGACCTCGAACCGGGCGTCGACCCCGCGCTCGCGGGCGACCAGGTTCGCCATCTCGACCATGCCCGGCGAGAGGTCCAGCCCGCACGCGTCGTGGCCCAGCTCGGCGGCCAGGAGCGCCAGGAATCCGGTCCCCGTACCGACGTCGAGCACGCTCTGTCGCTCCGGGCCGAGCGCCTCGCGCAGAAACGCGAGCCAGGCCGCTTTCTGGCGGCGGGTCCGGATGCCCTGGATGCGCTCGAAGTTTCGGCTCCGGCCGTCCCAGTACGAGGCGATCGCCTGTTTGATCTCGGGCTCTGCCGCCGTCATGCTCTCCGCTCCGGGACCAGTGCGGTGCGATGGGCGGCGCCCGACGGAAGCTCCAGAAAGGACTCGACGAGCGATCGGACCTCGGCGCCGCCCAGGCGCTCGCGGACGTTCGGGACGGCGAGGAGGCGGTCGACGAGACCCCGTTGCTCGCGGTCGCGGCGGAGCGCCTCGACGTAGGGAACGTTGGTGAACGACACCAGCGAATAGAGCGGCTGGTAGCGGTCCGGGTGGCGGTCCTCGAGCCAGCGCTCGACCTCCTTGCGCAGCAGGAACTCGGGCGTGCCGACGAGGTGCCGGAGCTCGAGGAAGTGCTCGAGCGCCAGGTCGGCGATCGCGTCGGCGTTCTCCTTGCGCAGCCGCTGGTACTCGGCGAAAGCGGTCCGCCAGTCACCCTCTGAGGCCCGCACGCAATCGTAGAGCACGGAGCAGTCCTCGAAGCCGCAGTTCGCGCCCTGACCGTAGGAGGGGACGATCGCGTGCGCGGCGTCGCCCACGAGAGCGGCCCGATCCTCTTCGACCCAAGGGAAGCAGCGCACCGTGATCATCGTCGTCTCGGAGCGCGCGAAGAAATCGTCGACCAGGGTCGGCAGCAACGGCAGAGCGTCGGGGAACGAGCTCCGGAAGAAAGCCAGGAGAGCTTCCGGCGTACGGATCGAATCGAACGACGGCTCGCCCAAGAAGGGCAGATGGATCGACAGGGTGAACGAACCGTCGCGGTTGGGAAAGCCGATCAGCATGTAGTTGCCGCGCGGCCAGATGTGGATCGCGTTCGGCGCGATCGGCCAGCCGCCGTCCGGCAGAGCCGGCGCGCGCAGCTCGCGATAACCCTGATCGACGAACTCCTGCTGGTAATCGAACCGCCGCGTCTGCTGGAGCTTCAAGCGCACGGCGGAGCGGGCGCCGTCGGTCGCGAGCAGGCGATCGGCGGTGCGGCGGACAAACCCGCCGGGGCCCTCGAAGGTGGCCGCCGGAGTCTCGAGATCCACCTCGAGACAGCGCTCGTCGAAATGGGTGCGGACCGTCTCTCGCCGCGCCGCGTGCTCGAGGAGCACGAGGTTGAGCTCGTTGCGCGAGACGGACCAGATCGCCTCGCCCCGGGTGCCGTAGGGCTGGACCTCGAGGCTGCCGTCGACCCCGTGAATGATCCGGCCGTGGCAGGGGATCCCGATCGACCGCACGTCGTCGCCCGCTCCGATCCGGTCGAGCGCGGCGAAGCCGCGGGCGCAGATCGTCAGATTGATCGAGCGTCCGCCTGGGGTGGGACCCACGCGGGGATCGCCTTGACGGTCGCACAGGTCGACCTCGAAGCCGAGATCCGCCATGAACGAAGCGGCCACGGAGCCGACCAGCCCGGCGCCGATGACGAGGACCTTTTCCACGTTCGCTCCTCCCATTCCCTACTAGTGTCGCGAACGTGTCGAAAAGCCCCCCCAGACGCTCAAATCGCCGAGGTCGGGTTCGCCGCCCGCTCCGGCGCAGACCCCTCTTTCAGGGTTTCCACGAGCTGCGACAAGCGCCGGTCGGGGCTCGCGATCCCTGCCGCGAGGAGCGACCCGATCTCCGCCAAGAGCCCCCCGGCTTCGACCTTGGTGAGCAGGTTCGGGTTGTATCCGAAGTCGAATCGCAGGCCCGAAGCAAGCTCGCGGGCATAGAGGGTGAAATCGAATTCGGTTCCCTGCTCGCCGGTCACCACCGGCTCGATGGCGACGCCCGCCGCGACGAGGGCTTCGGCGTGTCCGGCGCCCCCCGTCGGCATGTTGAAGACGGCATGGACCCACGGCGTCTCCCACGTTTCGGCATCGGGAGCCAGCTCGCGAGCCAGCAGCTCGAACGGCACCTCCCGGCGCGCGAAGGCGCCGAGAGCGGTCTCCCGCGTGCGATCGAGCGCTTGCCGGAAGGTCGGATTCCCCGAGAGGTCCGTGCGCAGAGTGAGGAGGTTCAACAGAAAGCCGACCAG
>DATMZM010000070.1:0-2732 GCA_035607445.1 Thermoanaerobaculia bacterium
CTGACCGACGCCGAGATCGCGCGCTACCGCGAGGATCTCGCCCGCCTGAGCGAGGTCTTCTGGGTCGATCTCGAGCCGCGCCGCTCGCTCCTCAACGACACCACGATCTGGGTCGGCCAGTCGGGCCTCTCCGCCGGCCAGACGACGCCGGTCTTCACCCAGGGGATCTTCGGCGAAGGGCAGACGATCGCGATCATCGACACCGGCTTAGACGCCGACATGTGCTACTTCCGGGACACCGCGCGCGGCCTGCCGCCGACCAACCTGTGCAACGGCGGCACCGTGACCGACCCGGCGCAGCGGAAGGTGATCGCCGTCGATTTTCTCTGGCAGAACGAGTGCAACGGCGGCGTCGCGAGCAACGAGTGGGACACGCAGAGCCACGGCACCCACGTCTCCGGCACCGCCGCGGGCGACAACTTCTCGCATCCGCTCACCCACGACACGGCGGACGGCATGGCGCCGGGCGCCAAGCTGGTGATGCAGGACGCGGGCTTTTTGACCGACAACTGCGGCGACCTGCCCGGCATCGGCTGCCCGGTGGTCGATTTGAACCCGATCTTCCAGCAGGCCTACACCCAAGGCGCGCGCCTGCACTCGAACTCCTGGGGCGACAACGAGAACGGCGCGGTCCAGAACAACTACTCGGCCGGCAGCGAGGACGTCGACCAGTTCATGTGGAACCACAAGGACTTCCTGGTCCTGTTCGCGGCCGGCAACGCCGGCCCCGGCACGGGCTCGGTGGGCAGCCCGTCGACGGCCAAGAGCGGGCTCTCGGTGGGCGCCACGCTGCGCGGCACCTCGGCCAACTCGATGGCCTCGTTCTCCTCCTGCGGGCCGACCACGGACGGCCGGATCAAGCCCGAGATCACCGTCCCCGGCTCGAGCATCATCTCGGCCAGCTCGGACAACAACACGACGACCAACAACTGCGGCACGAAATCGCTCTCCGGCACCAGCATGGCGACCCCCGGCGCCGCGGGCTTCGCCGCGCTCGTCCGCCAGTACTACGCCGACGGCTTCTACCCGAGCGGCGCGCGCAACTCGGCGAACGCCTTCAACCCCTCGGCCGCCCTCGTGCGCGCGACGATGATCAACTCGGCAGCGAACATGACCGGCACGACGGTGATCCCGGCCAACTGCCAGGGCTGGGGGCGCGTGCTGCTCGACAATTCTCTCTTCTTCCCCGGCGACGCTCGCAAGCTCTGGACGCTCGACGACAACACGGGATTTTCGACCGGCGCGACGACGAGCCGCAGTTTCGCTTTCACCGTCCAGGCGGGACAGTCGCTCAAGGTGACTCTCGCCTGGACCGACTTCCCGTCGACCCCTGCGGCGGCGACCAACCTGGTCAACGATCTCGACCTGACGGTGACCGGCCCGTCCGGCACGTTCCTCGGCAACGTCTTCTCGGGAGGGGCCTCGGCGACCGGCGGCACCGCGGACCGCAAGAACACCCTCGAGCAGGTGCTGATCAACGCGCCGGCCGCGGGCGTCTACACCGTTACGGTCAAGCCGCAGAACGTCCCGAGCGGCCCGCAGCCGTTCGCCCTCGTGGTCACGGGCGGGGCCACGGCCAACACGGGAAACATCCCGCCGACGGCGAACGCGGGTCCCGATCAGAACGTCGGCGTGGGCGCGGTGGTGACGCTCAACGGCACGGCATCCTCCGATCCGGACGGCGCTCCGAGCCCGCTCACCTACGCCTGGAGCCAGATCTCCGGACCGGCGGTGACGATCACCAACCCGACCTCCGCGACGGCGAGCTTCACCGCCGCGACGGCCGGCACCTACACCTTCCAGCTCCAGGTGAGCGACGGGGCGGCCTCGGCGACCGACCAGGTGACGATCACCGCGGCGACCGGCCCGGTGACGGTCTTCTTCGACGACTTCGAGACGGCGCTCGGCTGGACGGTCAACCCGACGGGCACGGATACCGCGACCACCGGCCAGTGGGAGCGAGGCGATCCGGAAGCCACGACCGACGGCGGCGCGCGCCAGCTGGGGACGACCGTCTCCGGGGTCAACGACCTCTCGACCGGCCATCTCGCGGGCGCGAGCGCGGGCGTCTTCGACATCGACGGGGGCACGACCTCGATCCAGTCGCCGGCGATCGTCCTGCCCTCGACCGGGACGCTCACGCTCACCTTCTCCTACTACTTCTCCCACTCGAGCAACTCGTCCTCGGCCGACTTCTTCCGCGTCCAGGTCGTCGGAGCCACGACCTCTTTGGTGCTCGAAGAGCTCGGCGCCGCGACCAGCGACAACGCGGTCTGGGCTTCCGGCTCGGCCAACATCTCCTCCTTCGCCGGCCAGACCATTCGCGTTCGCATCCTGGCCGCCGACGCCTCGACAGCGAGCCTCGTCGAGGCCGGAGTCGACGACGTCAAGATCGTCCAGCAGTAGAGAGGTCCGCACGATGACGATCCGCCCCTGCTTCGCCCTCACCTTGCTCGCCGCCCTGCTGGTGCCGATCCCGACGCACGCGGACGAGGCCGCCCAGCTCCACGGCCTGTTCGACCGGGAGTGGGAGTTTCGGTTGAAGGAGGACCCGAATTTCGCGACCTCGGTCGGCCGGCACGAGTACGACGACCGGTTGACCACGTATACGCCCGAAGACCTCGCGCGACGGGCCGAGGCGGCGAAGGGCTTCCTCCACGAGCTGGCGGGCATCGAGCGCGGCCGGCTCCCGGCCGACGACCAGACGAGCTACGACGTCTTTCGCCGCCAGC
>DATMZM010000061.1:0-4619 GCA_035607445.1 Thermoanaerobaculia bacterium
GGTTTCGGGACGCGGGGCGCTCCCGCGCGTCACGCCGGCTCCTTGCCGCGCGCGGAGCCGATCAGCTGCGGATCGCTCTTCGCCAGCTCGTCGCGGACCAGCTCGCGGAGCCGCGCTTCGAGCGGTGCGTCGAGCGGCGCCGGATCGCGGCGCGCGAACGGCGGCTGCACCTCGCCGATCCAATCCTCGAGCCGGCGGCGCAGCGTCCGCTCGGCCTCCGGATAGCCGAGCCGCAGGAAATCCGACGGCGGAATCCCGAGGTGGTCCGCCAGCCCGACCAGGTGCCGCACCCGCAGCTCCAAATCGCCGCTGAACAGGTCTTCGAGCCGCCCGTGGCCGATCCCCATCGCGCTCTCGATCTCGTGCTTGTACGCCCGCGACGCGTTGATCGCGCTGCGGACCAGCACCAGCAGCTTTTTGATGTCTCTGTCCATGGCGCCGGGACTCTATCGCGCCCGGGGCCCGGGCGGGCGGGAACCCGCACGCGCGAAAGCGGTCTGTTCCCTCGACCCGGCGAACGGCGGCCGGAGAATGGTGTCAGGATCGGGGCCCATGCACGAACGGGAACTGCTCGACCGGCACTTCGGCCGCTGGCGCGAGGAAGGTCTGCTCGACGGCGAGCTCGAGGCCCGCCTGCGGCGGGCGAGCGAGCCGTTGCTCGAGCGGGAGCCCGTCCCCTGGGTGCGCTGGGCGCTCGCGGTCCTGGGCGGCGGCCTGGTGCTCGCCGGGCTGATCCTGGTCGTCGCCGAGAACTGGGCGCTGATCCCGCGCTGGGGCAAGCTCGCGAGCTGGGGCCTCCTTCAGGTCGGGTTCCTGCTCGGCGCCGAGGAGGCCGGCCGGCGGTTCGAGCGGCCGTTCCTCGCCGAGGCGCTCGCCCTGATCGCGGGAGGATGGATCCTCGCCGGCATCGCGCTCGTCAGCCAGATCTATCACCTGACGAGCCGGCCGGCGAACGGCTTCTGGCTCTGGCTCCTCCTGCTCCTGCCGATCGCCTGGCTGCTGCCGCGCCGCGCGACGGCCGTCGTCGCCTTCTCTGCGCTCACCGCTGCACTGATCGCCGAGGTCTCGGATCCCCTCTCCCTGGTCGCCGTCCGCGATGGCTCCGGACCCTGGCTGGCGCTCGCGATCCCTCTCCTCGCCCTCTTCGCCGTCTCCTGGCTGCCGCGGCCCGCGCCCTGGCTGCGCGGATTTCTCGGCGCCTGGACGTTCGCCGCCTCGCAGGTGATCCTGCTCGTCTTCGGCGCCGAGAAGGAGCTCGGCCACAACGACCTCGGCCGCGCCTGGATCGTCGCCGGAGCGGGCCTTGCCGTGGCGCTCCTCTGGCCGGGCCGGACTCTCCCTCCCGCCTGGGGCGCCGCGGGGGCGCGCGCGATCCTCGTCGTCTCGCTCCTCCCCTGGGCGCTGCTCGGACGGGCGTACGACGCGACGGATCCGCTCGACGTCTTCGCGCTCGGCGTCGCCTGGGTGGCGCAGATCGCCGCCGCCCTCCTCCTGATCCGCTGTGCCTCGCGCTCCGGCTCGCCGCTCTGGGTCAACCTGGGCTTCGTCGCTCTCCTCGCCGGGATCCTCACGCGCTACTTCGACCTCTTCGGCGACTACCTCCAAGGGGGATTGGCGCTCGCGATGACCGGCGTCCTGATCCTCGTGGTCGTCACCATCCTCGAGCGCTCGCGGCGCCGCGCGCTCGCGGGACGGGAGAGCGCGGCATGACGGCGCGCGGCAAGGTCCTCCTCCTCGCCCTCTGCGAGGCGGGCGTCCTCCTGGCCTGGGCCGGCTACCACGAGCGGCTCTGGGCGACCGCCCCGACCTTCCGGATCGCGCTCCGCCCCGTCGACCCGCACGACGTCCTGCGCGGGCGGTACTTCATCCTCAATCCGAAGGACGGCTCGTTCGCCGGCCGAACCGCCGACTCCGGTCCGCTCCTCTCGGACGCCGCGCTCGCCCGGTTCCTGGGGAGGGAGACCGCTTATCACGGCCGCGCCCGGATCGGCTTCTGTCCCCGGGGCGCGATCGAGAGGATCTGCGCGCTCGCCCGGCCGGGCGGGCCGCCCACCGGTCCGGCGGAGCACTGGGTCGCGGGCCAGGTCCGGATCTGGTACGCGAAAGGACCGGACGAGAGCAGCCGCGGCTACACCGGTTCGATCGACCTCGGGCTCGACAGCTTCTTCCTCCCCGAGCGCGCGAAGCTCCCGGCGCCCGAGAACGCCCCCGGCTGGGAGCTCGAGGTCGTCTACCGCCCGGACCTGCCGCCCCTGCCCAAGCGGCTCTGGTTCGGCGGCCGGCCGGTCGACCTGCGATGAAGAGACCTCCCGGCCCGGCCCCCGCGGTTTTCGGAACCCACGAGAAAAAGACGCTCGAGCAGCTCGAACACGTCGCCCGCCGGGCCGAGAGAGCGGCGCTGATGGCCGACGGCCATCTCGGCTACGTCATGCCGATCGGCGGCGTCGCGGCCTACCGGAACCAGGTCTCGGTCGTCGGGGTCGGCTTCGACATCGCCTGCGGCAACTGCGCGATCCGCACCAATCTGGCGGTGGAGGCCTTCCCGCACCGCGACCTCGTCCGGATCGCCGACGAGATCCACGACGTCATCTCCTTCGGCATCGGGCGCAAGAATCGGTCCGACGACGCGCCGGTCGATCACCCGCTGTTCGAGGATCCCGCCTGGGACGCCCTGCCGGAGCACGTCCGCGGCAACCTGCGCGAGAAGGCGCGGGCGCAGCTCGGCACGGTCGGCAGCGGCAATCACTACGTGGACGTGCTGGCAGGGGACGACGGCGCGCTCTGGGTCGGCGTCCACTTCGGCTCGCGCGGCTTCGGCCATACCGTCGCCTCGGGCTTCCTCGCGATCGGCGCGGGCAAGCCGTGGGGCACGCGGGTGCCCGAGACCGAGGTGTTGTTCGATCTCGCGAGCCCCGCGGGCGACGCCTACTTCCATCTGATGGAGCTGGCCGGCCGCTACGCCTACGCCGGCCGCGAATGGGTGGCGCGGAAGACCGTCGCCCTCCTGGGCGGCACGGAAACCGACCTGATCCACAACCATCACAACTTCGCCTGGCGCGAGCGCCACGGCGGCGAGGACCTGATCGTCGTGCGCAAGGGGGCGACGCCCGCCTTCCCCGGTCAGCGCGGCTTCGTCGGCGGCAGCATGGGCGACGATTCGGTGATCCTCGCCGGCCGCCGGAGCGACGACGCGGAGGTCCGGGCGCTGCAAGAAACATCGCTCCATTCGACCGTCCACGGTGCCGGCCGCGTGATGTCGCGCACCGAGGCCGCGGGCAAGCGGAACCGGAAGACGGGCGAGCTGCTCCGGCCCGGCAGGGTCACC
The DNA here is from genome assembly GCA_035607445.1 of Thermoanaerobaculia bacterium. Classification (GTDB taxonomy): domain Bacteria; phylum Acidobacteriota; class Thermoanaerobaculia; order Multivoradales; family UBA5704; genus DASYKS01. The sequence continues at coordinate 3,326 of DATMZM010000061.1, forward strand.
CCGAAGATGATGGCGAGCTGGCTCGAAAGGAAGGGCGTGATCCTGCGTGGCGGCGGCCTCGACGAGTCCCCGCACGCCTACCGGCGCCTGCCCGACGTCCTCTACGCCCAGGGCCCGACGATCGAGGTCGAGACCACCCTCCGCCCGCTGATCGTGGTCATGGCGGGCGCCGACGAGCACGATCCCTATAGAGACTGAAGAAGGAGGGCGACGCCATGCTGCTGATCCGCGACGTGTTCCGCTGCAAGCCGGGCAAGGCGAAGCAGCTGGTCGAGAAGCTGCGCGCCACCTTCCCCTCGGCCGAGGAGCAGGACGGCTTCCGCAACAGCCGGCTGCTGGTCGACTACGTCGCCACCTACTGGACGGTCGTCTGGGAGGCCGAGGTCGAGAGCCTGGAGCAGTTCGAGCGCCACATGGCCGGCTACAGCGCGCGCCCGGAGGTCCGGGAGGCGATGGCCGGCTACCTCGACCTGGTCGACGGCGGCCACCGGGAGATCTTCCGGATCGTCTGATGGCGAAGCGTAAACCGCCGGCCCCCGGGCGCTGGACCTGCCCCGCCTGCCATCGCGCCGTCTCGACGCCCTATTGCCCGCACTGCGGCGAGCGGCCCCTGCGCGCCCGCGACCTCACCCTGCGCGGCCTCTTCGATCAGGCGGTGCAGGCGCTCAGCAGCGTCGACGGCCGGGTCCTGCGCAGCTTCAAGAGCCTGATCGCGCGTCCGGGCGCGCTCACTCTCGCGTATCTCGACGGCCCGCGGAAACCGTACATCCTGCCGCTCCAGCTGTTCCTGATCGCCAACGTGCTCTTCTTCGCGATGGAGTCGCTGACCGGCGTCAAGGTCTTTTCGACCACCCTCGATTTCCACCTCCACGATCAGGAGATCTGGCGCGATCTCGCGCAGCGCCTCGTGGCGCATCGCCTGGCCGCGAAGGGGACGACGCTCGAGCTCTACACGCCGATCTTCAATCGCGCCGTGGCGCTCAACGCGAAGTCGCTCATCGGCCTCATGGTGCTCCCCTTCGCCGCCCTGCCCGCGCTCCTCTTCGCGCGCCAGAGGCGACCCTTCGTCGCCCACGCCGTCTTCGCGCTCCACCTCTACGCCTTCGTCCTGCTGCTCTTCTGCGCCGCCCTCGTGGTATCGGCCATCGACGAAGCGGTCGGCGGCGCGGGGTTGGCCTCGAAAGTCCTGGATCGCGTCCTCTCCGTGACCCAGCTGGTCGCCTGCGCGGTCTATCTCTACGTCGCGATCGGAGCGGTCTACGGAGCGAGGGGCGCCGCCCGGACCGTCAAGGCC
>DATMZM010000079.1:0-18998 GCA_035607445.1 Thermoanaerobaculia bacterium
GCCTCGCATAGCATGGCGGCTCTCTGGGAACCCGCGCCGACCTCCGCCCGACGGCTCCGCCGCGGGTCCGGCCGCGGTACAAGGAGCTCCTGAAGATGCGACTGACCCCGTTGGGCAAGATCTTCCTGTTCCTGATCGGCCTCGGCCTCGTGCTGACCGCCGTCTACAAGTTCGTCCCCCGCGAGAAGCTTCCCTGGAACCGGCCCCGGTCGGCCAGCTCGTCCTCCGACGTCATGCCCTCGGCGACCGAGCCCTCCGCCTCGGCCACCGACGCGAACGCCCGGTCGGCCGACGGAAGCTCGGGCGGCGCGCTCTGGATCGACGTGCCAGCGGGGGTCTTCCTCTCCGGCCAGAACCAGGAGACCCTCGACGTGCCGGCCTACCGGATCCGCCGCGCCGAGGTGACGAACGGCGAATACGAGGCCTTCCTCAAGGACTGCCCGGTCGGCTCGAGCTGCGGGCCGCGCGAGCTGCCCTCGTACTGGGACGACTCCGATTATCTGGAAACCCATCGCGACCATCCGGTGGTCTTCGTCTCCTGGGGCGACGGCAGCGCCTACTGCAAGCAGCAGGGCGGGCGCCTGCCGACGATCGCCGAGTGGGAGAAGGCGGCCCGCGGCACCGACGGGCGCGACTTCCCGACCGGCTCGGCGCTCGATCCGTCGGCCGTCAACATCCTCGGCTCGAACCACGACAAGAAGAACGAGGCGGAAAAGCAGATCCCGACCTGGGCCACGACCGATCCCAACTACGGCCGGGACAAGAGCCCGTACGGCGTGCTCGCGATGGCCGGCAACGTCTCGGAATGGACGGCCTCGGCGAGCCCGGACGAGCCCGACCTGCGCCTGGTCGCCGGGGGATCCTGGGATTCCTGGGACCTCGGAGACGGCCGCACCTACAACCGCATTCCGAAGCCGCCCACCGACCGCAGCTCGAGCGTCGGCTTCCGCTGCGCGACCGGCGCGTCCTCGCACTGACGCCCCCAACCCGATGACCGCTCCGAGGATCGCCGCCATGAACGCACTGCAGACGCTCTCCCCGCTCTCCCGCCTCGCCCTCGGCTTCGGCCTTCTTGGGCTCACCCTCGGCCTCGCGGCCTCGCCCGCAGCTGCGGACGACTCGCTCCAGAAGATCGTCGACTCCGGGGTGCTCCGGGTCGCCGCGGAGCCGGGCACGCCGCCCATGCTCTTCAAGGAGGGCGCCCGCTACGACGGCTTCGACTGGGCGATCGCGAACGCGATCGCGAAACGGATCGGCGTCGATACGGTCATCATCGTGGCGGGCAAGTACAGCGAGCTGCCCGGCCGCCTGATCGCGGGCAAGGCGGACGTGATCATCAGCGGCTACACGGCGGACGATTCGATCGCCGGTGTCGACTGGTCGGATTCCTATTACGACTACGGCCTCTGCCTGATCGTCAGGAAGGGAAGCCCGATCCGGAGCATCGACGACCTCTCCGGCAAGGTGGTGGGCATCTTCAACGACCCGGCGGCCGAGGCCGACGTCAAGAAGATGGTCCACGGCGCCAAGCGGATCGACAAGTTCGAGGACGGCTACTTCGATCTCCTCCAGCACGGCAAGTTCGACGCCTTCATCTACGACTATCCGTACGCCCAGGAGGAGATCAAGGAGTACAAAGGGCTCGAGATCGTCCAGTTCAACCTGACGCACTCGACCTACAACGTCGGCGTCCGCCGCGGCGCGACGAGCCTGCTCAAGATCGTCAACGGCGCGATCAAGGGGATCAAGGCGTCCGACGACTACCGGCAGCTGATCCGCAAGTTCCTGGGCGGCACCGGCCCGGCGCCGATCGCGAAGGTCGCCACCGGCCAGAGCGTCTACAAGGTGAAATCGGGCGACACCCTCTCCGCGATCGCCCGCGACCACCTCGGCAACCTGAGCCGCTGGCCGGAGATCTGGGACGCCAACAAAGGCCGCATCGCGGATCCGAACCTGATCGAGATCGGCTGGGAGCTGCTGTTGCCGAAGCGGTAGCGAAGGGCCGGCGGGGAGGCGCGGATGGCGAAGACGATCTGGGATCCCGCCCGCGAGCGGGAGATCCGCGACCGGGTGGCAAAGCTCTCTCCGGAGGCGCCGCGGCGGTGGGGGAAGATGACCGCCCCCGAGATGCTCTGCCACCTGATCGATGGCTTCCGGGTGCCGCTCGGCGATCAGGAGGTGCTCGCCGAGCGGCCCGGGCCGTTCCGGCTCGCGCCGCTGCGCTGGCTCTTCGTCTACACCCTCCCCTGGCCGAAGGGGAAGATCCCGACCATGCGGGAGTTCCGGCAGACGCATCCCGAGGAATGGGCGCACGACCTCGCCGCCTGGCAAGCGCTCTGCGACCGTTTCGTCGCGAACGGCCGCTCCGCGAGCCCGAGCTGGAAGGCCCATCCCGGCTTCGGCCCCCTCTCGAACACCGAATGGGGCCGACTCGTCTACCTCCACGTCGACCACCACCTGCGCCAGTTTGGGGGGTAGACGGGACGACTAGCTCAAGCTTTCCTTCGGGACGGTGATGATCTCGAGCTCCGTGATGTGATCGAAGTGCCGAGCATTGTGCGTCACCAAGGGCACTCCGTATCGGAGGGCAGTGGCTCCGATCCAGGCGTCGGGAAAGCTCATGGGGCGGCCTTTTCTGGACACGAGCTGCGCCCATTCCCAGCTCACCGCGTCATCGTGAGCGAGGACTACGTAGCGAGCAAGGTGGGCCTTGAGGTCTGAAAATCTCTTCTCTCCCCAGCCGCGTTGCAGCGGCCAGCAGTAGAGCTCGGCAATCGTCATGAAGGAGACACCCAGGAGGTTTCCCGTGAGTAGCTCGCGATAGCGGGAAGCGAGACTGTGTTCCTTGAGCAAGTAGGAGACGACGGTCGTGTCGACGAGCAGCGTCTTCACGAACCGGGCTGAACCTGAAGGCTTCGCCACCTCATCAGAGCCTCTTCAAAGCCATCTCCACGCTCTTCGACCGGCCATCCCCCAAGTAAATCCTCGAAACGGGCGACTGGCTCCACGCCCTGTTCTCGGGCCAACCGGAGGAAGTCGGCAACCCCGGGGGATATAGGGGGAAGGGGTGAGGGGGAATCTGGTCGAGGTCTCGTGACGGGCACTTGGCACTATCCTTTCTCAGGCAACCAGTCTACTCCAACCTCCTCAAGGAGCGTGTCCGCCGTTCTCCGGAAGCCATCCGCGGTTTCGCGGAAGCCTTGCGCGATACGGCGGATTGGATTCCCCGGTTCGCAATCCAGCTCCGCGGATCCGCAATTCAGCTCCGCGTATCTGCAGTTCACCTCCGCGTATCTGCGGTTCAGCTCCGCGAATGCGCGGAAGCCTTCAGCGAATTGGGGAAAGGCTTCCGCGAATTGGGGGAAGCCTTCCGCGGACCGGGGGAAGCGGTCCGGAACTTGTCGCCGGGCGCTCTCACGGGCTGTCCCGCGGGCAGATCGGCTCTCAGCCCGAAGGGCGCTCAGCCGAGGCGACCTCCCGCAGAGCCTCGAGCACCAGCATCTGGGCCAGGGCGGGGGGCGAGCCGACGATCGCGCGCAGGAGGGTCTTGACTTTCGATTCGAGCGCTGCGGCGACCGGCGATCCGGGCGCGTAGGGCAGGGTGAGGAACGCGAGGCCGGCGCCCGGGAACGACTCTTCCGGGCCGTCGATCAGGAGCGGCACGAGCCGCGGCGAGCGCCCGGCCAGGTCCCAGAAGATCGGCCGGGGGTCGAGCGCCTCGCCCGCGTCGCAGAGGACCACGAGCGGCCTTTCCGTCGCCGCGAGGGCTGCGACGAGAGAATCTCTCTCCTCCCCGATCCCGCCCGCGATCAGCAGGAAGGCCGGCTCGCCGGCTGGCCCTTCCTCGAGGGCCGGGGCGAGCGCCATCGCCCGGAGCCCGACCGGAAGGATCCGCGCGCCGGTGCGCAGCTCCAGAAGATCCGCGTAGGCGTCGGGATCGGGCGCGGCGACCCACGCCGTCCGCCCCGGTTCGAGGAAGATTTCGGCCGCGGCGGAGATCGCGAGCTCGCGGCCGGAGGTCGCGATCGGCAGCGAGGAGGGGATCTCGTCCGGGATCCCGCGCCGCTGACGCTCCCGCCAGGCGGCCCGCACCTCGGCGATCCCCTCGACCGGCGAATAGAGGAACGCCCGGTCGCGGGACGCAGCCGGCAGGCCGGAGAGCGCGGCGGCCATCGGCTCGAGCGGCAGCGGCCGGCCGTGGCCGTCGGTGATCTGTCCGATCGTGCCGTTATATCCCGTGCCCCGGGCGTCGGCCGTCTGCTGCGGCAGGAAGTTGGCCGGCTGGAACAGCCTGCGGCCGAGCGGCGAGAGGGCCGCCCAGACCGCCGGGGCCTCGGCGCGGAGGGTCTCGTCGGCCGGGGAGCGGACGGGGGTCGCCGCCGTCATGGATTCACGGTTTCTTCGGCGCGTTGCGCGGACCCCCGAAGATCGCGTGCATTCGGTTGCCCGCCATTTCAGGCGAGGATTCGAGCAGCCCCTTCTCGCCCACGTCCGTGGCCAGCCGCTGGATCAGCTTGTGGCCGAGGTCCGTCCGCGCCATCTCCCGCCCTCGGAACTGGACGGTCGCCTTGACCTTGTCGCCGTCCTCGAGGAAGCGGAGCACGTTCTTCAACTTGAAGTCGTAGTCGTGATCGTCGATGTTCGGCCGGAACTTGACTTCCTTGACGTGGATGACCTTCTGCTTCTTGCGCGACTCGTGAGCCTTCTTCTTCTGCTGGTAGAGGAACTTGCCGAAGTCCATGATCCGGCAGACGGGCGGGCGCGCTTCCGCCGCCACCTCCACCAGGTCGAGGAGGCTCTCCTTGGCGCGGAGCAAGGCCTCCTCGATCGGCACGATTCCGACCTGCCCCCCTTCGGCGTCGATCAGGCGGACTTCGCGGACACGGATGCGCTCGTTGACCCTCGCGGTTTTGTCGATGGCTAACTCACCTTTCCTTTCGGTCGAACGTCCCGGCGCGTCGTGCGCCGAGTCGCCACTTCACTCCACGAGCTGCCTCAGATCTCCCGGCTGCGCGCCGCCGCGAGCTCTCGGACCCGCGCGACGAACGCCTCGAGGGAGACGGCGCCCAAATCCGCGCCGGACCGGCGGCGCACGGAGACCGTGCGCTCGTCCTGCTCGCGGGCACCCAGGACCAGCATGTAAGGCACCTTCTGGAGCTGCGCTTCCCGAATCTTGTAACCGAGCTTTTCGTTGCGGTCGTCCACCTCGACCCTCACCCCCGAGGCCACGAGCGCCGCGCGGACCTCTTCGGCGTAGGCTGAGAACTTCTCGGAGATCGGCAGCACGACCGCCTGGACCGGCGCGAGCCAGAGCGGGAACGCTCCGGCGGTCTGCTCGATCAGGATGCCCAAGAAGCGCTCGAGCGAGCCGAACATGGCGCGGTGGATCATCACCGGGCGATGCTCGGCGCCGTCCGCTCCGACGTAGGCCAGCTCGAAGCGCTCGGGCATCTGGTAGTCGAGCTGCACCGTGCCGAGCTGCCAGCTGCGGCCGATCGCGTCGCGGACGTGGAAGTCGATCTTCGGCCCGTAGAAGGCGCCGTCGCCCGGGTTGGTCCGGTAGGCGAGGCCCGCCTTGTCGAGCGCCGCGCCGAGCGCGGCTTCGGCCCGCTGCCACAGCTCGGCGCTGCCGATCGATTTCGCCGGGCGCGTCGAGAGCTCGATCTCCGCGTCCTCGAACCCGAAGGTCGCGTACAGCTCGAGGATCATGCGCGCGAGCGCCAGCACTTCGGACTCGATCTGCTCCTCGGTGCAGAAGACGTGGCCGTCGTCCTGGCAGAACGAGCGGACCCGCATCAGCCCGGAGGTGACCCCGCTCCGCTCGTAGCGGTGCAGGCGGCCGAAATCCGCGTAGCGGATCGGCAGGTCGCGATAGGAGCGCGTCCGCGTGGCGTAGATCAGGCAGTGGGTCGGGCAGTTCATCGGCTTGACCGCGAACTCCCGCTCGTCGACCTCGACGAAGAACATCGCGTCGTTGTAGTTGGCGTAGTGCCCGGAGGTCTTCCACAGCTCGAGGTCGAGGATCTGCGGCGTCAGCACCTCGCCGTAGCCGTAGCGAGAGTAGAGCTCGCGCACGCAGCCGACCAGCTGGTTGTAGACGAACGTCCCCTTGGGATGGAAGAAGGGCATCGCCGGCGCGAGCGGGCTGAAGCTGAACAGGTCGAGCTCGGTGCCGAGCCGGCGATGGTCGCGCGCGCGCGCTTGCTCGGCCTGCTCGAGGTGCCTGTCGAGCTCGGCCTGCGAAGCGAACGCCGTGCCGTAGATCCTCTGCAGCCGCTCGTTCTTCTCGTCGCCCTTCCAATAGACGCTTCCCGCTTCGAGCAGCTTGACCGCGCCGATCTGCGACAGCCGCTGCACGTGCGGCCCGCGGCAGAGGTCGGTGAACGCGCCGTGGCGGTAGAGCGTGATCCGTTCGCCTTCGGGGATGTCCTTCAAGCGCTCGACCTTCAGGCGCTCCCCCATCTCGGCGAACAGGCGCGCCGCCGCCTCGCGCGAGATCTCGATCCGCTCGAAGGCGAGGTCTCCCGAGGCGGCGAGGATCCGGCGCATCTCCTCCTCGATCCGCTCGAGGTCCTCGGGGGCGAAAGCGCGCGGAAAGCGGAAGTCGTACTGGAACTTCTCGCCGTGGTCCTTGCGGCCGGCGTCGATCTCGACCTCGGGGAAGAGCCGCTTGACGGCATCGGCCAGCAGGTGCTCGGCGCTGTGCCGGATGAACTCGCCGGCCTCCGGGTTCTTCGCGGTGAAGACGCGGAAGGCCCCGGATTCGGAGAGCGGCTCGCGCAGGTCGATCCTCCGTCCGTCGAGCTCGGCCCCGACGGCGTCCCTCCCCAAGCGGGGCCCGATCGCAAGGGCGACGTCGAGCGCCGTCGATCCGGGCGCCACTTCGCGCACCGAGCCGTCGGGAAGCGTCAGGCGGAGGAGCTCCGTCGCCGTGGTCATCGCGACGGACCGGAGGCAGAACGAGGGCGGAAAGCCCCGCGATCGCTGCGGATCACGAGCCGGGGGTGTGGTAGGCGCTGACGGACTCGAACCGTCGACCTCTACCGTGTGAAGGTAGCGCTCTAACCAGCTGAGCTAAGCGCCTAAGCATGAGCTCTGGGATCGGCATCGGCAGGCCGAGGGTACACCAGGACGGGGTCGACCGACATCCCGGGATCTCCTCGCGCGGCGCCGATCGCCGACGATCCTTACTCCTTTGCAATACGGCCGAGAGATTTGGTAGGCCCGAGCGGACTTGAACCGCTGACCTCTACGATGTCAACGTAGCGCTCTAACCAACTGAGCTACGGGCCTTTGCTCACCCCGCTCCGCTCGGGGGCGACCGGGGAGCGAGAGGCTAGCAGAGGGCTAAAGAGAGTGTCAACGTCGGTCGGGCCGGCGCACGCGTCCCTCGCGATCGAGCCTCGCAACAGGTGGTCCGCGTCTCGTCCCAACGCCCCTTCCGGAGGCCGGCAGGCCTGTTATCCTCAGCTCAGGCCTAAACGCTGTCGAGTCCTCGAGAAGCGCGAGCCGCTTCGGCTTCTCGTATTTGTTAGTTGCTTAGTGTTCATTTGTGCGGGGGCGCTCCGCCCTCGCCGCCCGAAAGGAGGCAACGATGAGGATCGGACTGCGCATCTTGGTCGCCTGGCTGGCCGTCCCGGCCGTCCTGCTCGGCCAAGCCCAAACGACCGGGCGCATCACGGGCAAGGTCGCCGACGAGCAGGGACAACCGGTCGCCGGCGCGGAGGTCGTCGCGACCGCGACCGACCTCCAGATCGAACGCAAGGCGGAAACCAGCGCGACCGGCGAGTTTCTGCTCTCTCTTCTCCCGACCGGCGCCTATACGGTGAGCATCACCAAACCGGGCTGGCAGCCCCAGGTCTACACGCTCTCTCTCGGAGTCGGCGAGACCGTGCCGGTCAACGCGACGCTCGCCCCCGGCGAGGCGGTCACCGACGAGGTGACGGTCTACGGCGCCGCGAGCGCTCTCGAGACCACGGCCGTCGGCCAGAGCTTCAAGTACGAGAAGCAGATCGACCAGCTGCCGGTCAACGACCGGACGATCGAAAACGTCGCCAAGCTGTCTCCGAACATGGCGGAAGGCCCGACGGCCGGGACCCTGTCGATCGCCGGAGCTCCGTCCTTCGACACCGTCGTGCTGCTCGACGGCGCGGAGGTCTCCGACCCCTACTTCGGCAGCTCTCCGGAGGTCTACCTCGAGGACGCCATCGAAGAGGTGCAGGTGCTGACCTCCGGCGTTTCGGCCCGCTACGGACGCTTCCAGGGCGGCGTGATCAACGCGATCACGAAGTCGGGCGGCAACAGTTACACGGGCGGCGTGCGCGCCGAGCTCGACAAGCAGTCCTGGAACTCGAAGACGCCGTTCGGCGAGACCCAGGACGACAACCTCAACAAGACCTACCAGGCGACCCTCGGCGGCTTCGTGGTCAAGGATCGGCTCTGGTTCTTCGCCGGCGGGCGCACCTTCCCGACCAAGAGCGAAAGCAAGACGACCGAGTTCACCGGCACGAGCTTCACCCAGACCTCGGACGAAACCCGCTGGCAGCTCAAGCTCAAGGGGGCGATCAACGAGAGCCACATCGTCGACGTCTCCCATCTCAACTTCGAAGCGACCCTCGACAACTACGAAGGGCTTCCCGCCGGCGACGGCCGCGCGCTCGGAATCCGCAGCGATCCGCGGAAGACCGACACCCTGGGCTATCAGGGGGTGTTCACCGCGAACACCTTCGCCGACCTCCAGGCCACCCGGAAGCGGGTTTCGATCTCCGCCGGCGGAGATCCCGCCAAGGGCGATCCGTTCATCGACCTGACCAACTTCCAGGTCTTCCACAACCATTGGTGGGCCGCGAACGATCCCAGCCTGCGCGACAACGACACGGCGGCCGTTTCGATCACCCACCTGACCAACGGGGGCCGCTACGGCGCCCATACGATCGAGGGCGGCGTGCAGTACGTCAAGTCGTTGACCGGCGGCGAGAACAAGCAGTCCTCGACCGGCTTCAACCTGCTCGCCTTCAATCCCGACTTCGCGGCCGGCACGGTCGGCGGCGAGCCGGTCTTCAACCTGCGCACCGGCAACGCGCTGCGTTGGGAGGCCCTCCCTCTCGGCGGCACCCAGACCCTCAAGAACACCGCGGCCTACCTGCAAGACAGCATCAACCTGTCGAAACTGCGTTTCGACATCGGCGTCCGCTACGACAAGTACGACGGCACCGGGCCGCTGCCGCAGTTCAACGTCTCGTTCAACGACATCTCGCCGCGCTTGGGCGTGACCTACAACCTGACCGACGCCTGGCAGATCCAGGCGACCTACGGCAAGTACTCGAGCCGGTTCAACGACAGCGTGGCCAACAGCGTCACCGGCGTTTCGGCGGCGCCCCGCATCGAGACGTTCTATCTCGGTCCGACCCTCATCGGCGCCACCGCCGACCAGGTGCAGGCCGCCCTGCGCAACGACGCCAACTGGCCGGTCGTGACCTCCTTCCTGAGCCCCCAGTTCCCGACCTCGTACCTGGCCAGCAACCTCAAGGCGCCCTACGCCGACGACTTCAACCTCTCGGTGCGCCGCGCCCTGCCCGGCAACACCGGCTCGGTCGTGGTGACCTACATCGACAGGAAGTACAAGAAGCTGCTCGACGACTTCGTGGGCGGCGCCTGCGACTTCGGCCTCTCCTTCGGACGGCCCTGTCCGGCCGGCAACACGACCACCGTGCCGGGACCCGACGGCACGCCCAACTTCGCGACCGTCGACAGCATCGTCTGGGCGAACAACTCGCTGGCCCGGCGGAAGTACCAGGCCTTGACCGCGGTCTTCAACTACCGGCCGAACAACCGCCTGGAGCTGTTCGGCAACTACACCTACTCGCGCCTCCGCGGCAACTACGAAGGGGAGGGCGAGAACACGCCGGCCTCCGGCTCGCCGATCGGCAACTTCACCCGTTCGACCGACGCGGCGGCGGCGAACCCCTACGGTACGCTCGCCGAGGACGTCCCGCACCGCGCCAACCTCCTCGTCACCTATCGCTTCGACTGGCAGCGGCGCGGCGCTCTCACCGTCGGGAACGCCCTCCGTTACCAATCCGGCCAGCCCTACAGCCTGACCGCGGCGGTGCCTCTGCTCGACGACCCGGCGTACGTCAGCGACAGCGGGACCTACACCCACTATTTCGGCGGCCGCGGCTCCCGCCACTTCGAGAGCTTCTGGAACGCCGACCTGTCCTTGCGCTACGACGTTCCCGTGGCCAAGCGCCTGAGCCCGTCGATCAAGGTGGCGGTCTTGAACGTCACCAACAACCAGGCGGTGATCAAGTTCCAGACCTCGGGCCAGTCGGGCCGGGACGCCGCGGGCAACGTGCTGCCGTGGCAGCCGGTCGGCAACTGCAAGCCGGGCGACAAGCCGTCGAAGAGCTGCACCGGCTTCGGCCGCATCTCGAGCGAGGACGACTACCAGCAGGCTCGCCGGTATCTGGTGACCTTCGCGCTCAATTTCTAGCCTGAGCCCGAGAACGGCGGGACGAATCGAAGGGCCGCCTCGCGACGAGGCGGCCCTTCTTGTTTCCCCGGCGGCTCAGGCGCTCAATGCGTCTCTTTTCTGAGCTGCTCGAGGTTCGCCGCGGCGTTCGCGTCGCGCGGGTTGAGATCGAGCACGCGCCGCAGAAGCTTCTCCGCCTCCGCCTTCTTGCCGGCGGTGGTCAAGAGGACCGCGAGGTCGTTCATCGACGCGAGGTGCGCCGGCTGCAGCTCGAGAGCGCGGCGGAAGTCGCGCTCGGCCTCCGCCGAGTGCTTCAAAGCCATCTGGACCGCTCCCCGCTGGTAGACCATGTCCGCGTTTTGCGGCGCCTGGCGCAAGGCCGCCTCGGCCGCGGCGAGCGCCTCGGGGAGGCGGCCCAGGCCGAGCAGGAGGCGCACCTCGATCGCGTAGGCCGGCAGGTCGCCGGGGACCGCCGCGAGCCGGCGGCGGATCGCCGCGAGCGCCCCGGCCCGATCTCCGGACGACATGGCGCGCAGCGCCTCCTGCATCTCCGGAGACATCGGCTCGGCCGGCTTGCCGGGCTTCGCCGCCGCCGCGTTCGCGGATTGGAACGCCGCGAACGCCTCGCGGTACTCCTGGTCCGCCGCCTGAGCGTCCTTGCGCGCCTGAGCCCGGCCCTCGTCGAGCTCCTTGGCGCGCGCGAGGACCGGCGTCGCCTGGTCCCCCTTTCCGGCGCCCTGGAGGGCCTGGCCGTAGGCGCGGAAGGCCTCCGGCGACAGGGGGTTCAGGCGGGTCGCCTTCTCGAGGTAAACGAGCCCGTCGGCGGGACGGCCCGAGGCCGCGAGGAGCTGGCCGTACTCGACGGCGATCGCCGCCGCCGGGCGGGGGTCCCCGAGGCTCTTGGCATCCGCCGGCAGCTTGGCCGCGAAGGGCTCGAGGGTCGCGAGAGCGCCGGCAACGTCCTTCGTCTGGCGCTGTCCCCGGGCGAGGAGGAGGGCGAGGGAGGGCACCCCGCCGGTCTTGCCCCGCAGCTGCTGGACCGCCTCGCCGGGCGAATCCGCCAGGAGGAAGGCTTCGGCGCGGGTGCGCCGCAGCTCGAGGTCCATGGAGGGAGGATGCTTGGCGACGAGCGGCTCGAGGAGCGCGAGAGCCGCGGGCCCGTCGCCCTTCTGGATCGCCACCTTGCCGAGCAGCAGGCGGATCGCCGGATCGCTCTTCGGCTGCCCGACGAGGAGCTCCTCGGCCTCGAACGGCCGCTCGAGCTGGAGGGCGAGGGAGGCCGCCGTCAAGCGCGCCTCCGCGTCGCGCGGGCTGCGGATGGACCAGGGCCGGAGGTTGCTGTAGGCCTCGACGACCTGCCCGCGCCGCGCGAGGAGAAGACCCAGCTCGCGCGAGGCCGGCGAGGCCGAATCGAGAGCGACCGAGCGCTTCAGGTAGCCGATCGCGTCGTCCGCCTTGCCCGACCCGAGCGCGGCGCGGCCGGCGTTGTAGAGCACCGCGGCATCGGCGTCCGGCTTGGCCGCGAGCGGCGCGAGCAGATCGAGCCCCTCCTTCGGCCGCCCCGCGTCGACGTAGATCGCGCCCAGGAGCGAGAGCACGGGCGCTTGTCCCGCCGCCTCTTTCTGGTGCGGGGCGAGGATCGCGAGAGCGCCGGCCGCGTCCCCGGCCCGGTACTTCTGGAGCGCCTGGAACACCGGCTGGTCGAGCGGGCTCGCGGGCGCCGGAGCGGCCGGAGGAACGGCCGCGACGGGAGGCGGCGTCGAAGCGGCGGCCGGCAGCCCGAGCGCGAGCAGGAGAGCAGAGAGGATCAGCGGCCGATTCATGATGGCAGAGCTCCTTCGAGCACCGTGACGGAAGGTGAGCTGGAGGGTCAGCCGAGCCTCTTGAGCTCGCGGCTTTCCGGGAAGAGGGACTGGGCGTAGCGGAGCAGGGAATCGGCGCTCTGCCGGTCGCCGAGGACGCGCAGCGTCTGCACCGCTTCGCCGTAGGCGGCGGGCGTGCGGTTCGTCTCGGTCATCCGGCGGAGCATCGCGACGGCTTCCTGGGGCTTGCCTTCGGACGCGTAGAGGGTGGCGAGCCGCGAGTACGAAACGAGAGCGCCGGGGAACTTTCCGATCTCGTCGAGGAACGCCTTCTCCGCCTCGTCCGCGCGGCCGAGGCGTCCGAGCAGGTCGCCGCGCAGCGACTGGAGCCCCTCGTGGTGCGCGCCCGTGCGGGCGAGGTCGGCGAGCGCGCGGTCGGCATTCTGGAGGGCTTCCTCGTTCTTGCCCTGCTTTTGCAGGAGGTGCGCGAGCGAGACGAGCGGCCCGACCCGCGAGCCGCTCTCGCCGAGAGCGAGCCGGGTCTGCTTCTCCGCGCCGGCCAGATCGCCCTTCGCCTCGGCGATCTGCGCGAGGAGGTCGCGCCCCGCGGAGGGCGAGCTGGTCAGGCCGATCTCGGCGTACTTCCGGGCTTCGTCGAGGCGGCCGAGCGTGATCAGCACGGCCGCGGCGCCGATCGCGACCTGCGGCGAGCCGCCGCTCACCGTCATCGCCTTCTCGTACGCCGCGAGGGACTCGTTCGGCCGGCCGCTGCGCGAGAGCGCGACGCCCAGGCCGATCCAGGCGTCGATCATCTTCGGGTTCGCGCGGGTCAGGCGCTCGAGCTCCGGAACCGCGTCGGCGAAATGCTGCTCGGCCACCTTCTGCATCGCCGAGCCGAAGTCGGTCAGGCTCGCGATCTGGGTCTTGGGGTCCGGCAGCGCCCCCGAGAGGTCGGCGACGCTCGCGCCCCCCAGGTAGCCCAGCGCGGCGAGCTTCTTCGCCGTCTCGGGATCGGCCTCGGACGGCTTCGCCAGGGGGACCTCGAGCTTGCCGAGGGCGGCGCGCATCTCGGCGTAGGTCCGCCGCTCGGCGCGCAGGACGTTCGTGCGCTCCGCCATGTCCCCCGCCAGGTCGAACAGCTCCGGGTCGGGGCCGTCGATCAGGTGGAAGCGGCCGCGGATCAGCGAGGTCAGCTCGTTCCAGCCGAGGTGGAGGCGCGGATAGAAGGTCTCGGCGTAGAGCATCCGGGGCACGGGCTCCCGCGCGTCCTCGACCGGCAAGGGCACGCCGTCGAGACCGGGGGGAGCCTCGACTCCGGCGAGCGCGAGGAGGGTCGGCACGACGTCGACCAGGCCGACCGGCGTTCCGACCCTGCGGCCGGCGAGCCGGCCGTTCGGGAGCTTGAGGATCAGCGGCACCTGGAGCGCCTCGCGATAGAGCAGGATGCCGTGCTCCTGCTCGCCGTGATCGCCGAGCCCCTCGCCGTGATCGGAAAGGAGCACGACGACGGCCCGATCGTAGAGACCCAGGCTCTTGAGCTCGTCGAAGAACCGGCCGACGATTCCGTCCGCCGTCGCGATCTCGCCGTCGTAAGCGTTCGCATAGCGGGAGCGGAACGGCTCGGCCGGCTCGTACGGCGAATGCGGCTCGTAGAGGTGAAGCAGGAGGAAGAACGGTTTGCCCTGGCGCGCCTTGACCCAATCGAGAGCGAGCCCCGCGGTCTCCCCTCCCGGCCGCTGGCTGCGGCCGAGGGCCTCGCCGGTGCGCAGGTCGATCGCCGACTCGAAGAAGTCGAAGCCCTTGGCGAGGCCGGTCTCGCCGCGCAGGACGTAGCTCGAAACCGCCGCTCCGGTCGCATAGCCGGCGGTCTTGAGCAGGCTCGGCAGGAAGGGATGCCGGGCGGTGTCGAGCAGGTACCCCGTGTTGTCGCGCACTCCGTGGTGGACCGGCAGCTGGCCGGTGAGCAGCGACGTATGGGACGGCAGCGTGAGCGGGATGTGGCTGTACGCCCGCTCGTAGAGGATCCCTTCCCGGGCGAGGGCGTCGATCGCCGGGGTCTCCACCTTCCGCCAGCCGTACGCCGGCAGGCGGTCCGAGCGCAGCGTGTCGATCGACACCACGACGATCGGCGCATCCTTGGCCCGGCCGAGGTCGTTCGCGCCCCGGCAGGCCGGGAGCGAGAGGGCGAGAGCGAGGACCGCGAGGTTCGCGACGCGCGCGAGCCGGCGAGCCCTGATGTCGGCGGTCATCCTCGGATCATCCTCCCACCTGCGAGAGCCAGCGGCGCGCCTTTTCGAGGTCGGGTCCGAAGCGCTCCGGGGGGGCCGTCGCGACGAACCGGCGGAGCGCTTCGATCGCCTGCTCGCGCCGCCCGGCCTGGGCGGCGACGAGCCCGAGGTTGAACAGGGCGTCGAACTGGCGGGGATCGAGGGCGACGGCCTTCTCCCAGGCCGCGAGCGCGCCCGCGGCATCGCGCTGCTGGTAGCGGACGACGCCGAGCGTATTCCACGAGACCGGCAGCCGCGGATTGCGCGCCAGGGCCTGTTCGAGGAAGCGCTTGGCCTCGTCCGGACGCCCGCTGCGCAGCTCGACGACGCCCGAGTTCTCGAACGTCGTGGGGTCCTCGGGAGCGATCTTCCGCGCCCGCTCGAGCGCGCCGAGGGCCTCGGGAAAGCGGCCGGCGTCCGCGTAGGCGAGGCCGAGGGCGCTCTGCGTCGCCGCATCCCGGCTGCCGGCGAGCGACTTCAACACCTCGACCCCCTCGGCTCCCCGTCCGTTCTCGGCGAGGGCGAGCGCCAGCTGGCGGCGGAGCGATTCGCGATCGACGCCCCGCCGCAACGCCGCCCGGAGCGCTTCGATCGCCTCGCCCGGACGCTCCAGCTGGCGGAGCGAGAGCGCCAGGTGCTCGTAGGGCTCGGACATCGCCGGCCGCGCGGCGATCACCGCGCGCGAGCGGCGGACCGCGGACTCGTAGTCGCCGCGGGTGTAGTCCTCGACGATCGCCTGGAGCTGGCGATCGAGGTCGATCAGGCGCTTGGGATCGTCCTCGGGGCCGTAGCTCGCCTTGGCGACCGCCGTGCCCGCCACGTAGCCGAGGCTGCGCAGGCGCGCGATCTCCTCGGCCGACGCCTCCTCCTGCCGTTGGGGCGGCCAGGCCGAGCGCGCCGGCAGCGCGCGGCCGAGCGATTCGGCGACCTGCCGTTCGGCCGGATAGAGGTTCTTCTTTTCGCCCGGATCCCGGGCGAGGTCGTAGAGCTCGGGCAGCGGCAGCGCGATCCACTTCCGGCGTTCCTTGAGGATCCCGCGCAAGGGCGCCCAGCCGCGGTTCAGGTTGGTCGACAGCGACTCGAAATAGCTCGTTTCCCCCGCCGCCTCGGCGGCGAGCAGCGAGCGCCCGGGCAGGCCCGCGGGCACGGGGAGCCCGAGGAGGCCCAGCACCGTCGGCACGAGGTCCACGTGGCGCGCCGAGCGCTCGTCGCGGCCCGGGGCGATGCCCCGGCCCCAGAGCACGAGCGGCACCTTGAGCGTCGACTCGTAGGCGAAGAGACCGTGGGTGAGCTCGCCGTGGTCGCCGAGCGCCTCGCCGTGATCCGCCGTGACGACGACGATCGCCGGCTTCTCCTTGCCCGCGAGGAACGGCTCGAAGAGCGGCGCCAAGAACGAATCGGCCGCCGCGACCTCGCCGAGGTACGGATTGCCGCGGAAGCGGCTCGCGAACGGCTCGGGCGGCAGGTAGGGCGCGTGCGGGTCGTAGAGGTGGACCCAGAGGAACCGCTTCCTGCCCCGGTGCGCCGTCCACCAGGCGAGCGCGGGGGCGACCACCTCGTCGCCGCGCCGCTGCACCATCTCGAACCGATCGGGGCTGGTGCCCAACGGATAGGAGTCGTCGTAGACCGCGAACCCCTGGTTGAGCCCGAACCGGCTGTCGAGCGGAAACGCCGCGACGAACGCCGCGGTCTGGTACCCGGCGCCGCCGAGCATCGTGGCGAGCGTCGGCACCCGGGGCGAGAGCGCGAAGCCGGTGTTCTCGCGCACGCCGTGGACGTAGGGGTAGAGCCCGGTCAGGATGTTCGCGTGGGAGGGCAGCGTCACCACGCTGTGGGCGTGGGTTTCGGTGAACACCCGGCCGCCCGCCGCCAGCCGGTCGAGGGTCGGGGTCGAGGCCTCGCGGTTGCCCGCGAAGCCCACCGCGTCGGCCCGCAGGGTGTCGATCGTCACCAGGAGGACGTCCGCCCCGGCGGCGCCCCCGGGCCGGTAGCCCGGAGCGGCGCCGGCCAGGGGACGCGGAGCGGATCCGCGGGCGTCGAGAACCTTCCAGGCGGCGGCCCCGGCGGCGAGAACCGCGAGGCCGGCGAGCGCCAGAGCCAGGGGACGCCGCATGGATCGCCGATCAGAGCGACTTCAAGTACTCGCGCGCGTCGGCGGCGTGCGGGCTGTTGGGATCGATCTCGAGAAGCTTCTTGAAGTCGGCCTTCGCGATCGCGACCTTCGCCTTCTGGTCGGCCGCCGACATTTTCGAGTCCGCCGACAGGCTGATCGCGGTGAGGCCCCGATAGTAGTAGGCCTCGGAGAGCCCGGGATTCTCCTGAACGACGCGATCGAAGCTCTCGAACGCCTCCTTGACCTTGCCCTCGTTGAACTGGCGGATGCCGATGTTGAGCAGGCTCGCCGGGTCGACCTTCGTGCCCTGCGGCAGCTTCGCCATGTAGACCTTCGCCTCGTCCTCGCGGCCGGCGTCGACCAGGAAGTCGACCATCAGCTTGTTCAGGGCCGCGTCGTCGGGCGTGATCGCGAGAGCTCGCTTGAGCGTATCGATCGCCTTGTCGGTCTGCTTGAGCTGGTAATACGTCGGCGCGAGCAGCCGCAACGCCTCGGCGTCGTCGGGAGCGAGCGCCAGCGCCTGCTCGAGCGGGGCGGCGACCTGATCGAACTTCTCCTCTTGCAGATAGGTCTTCGCGACCCGCTTAAGCACGGCGGGCTTCAACTTGTCCTCGAGCTTCGGCAGCGCCTTTTCGTACTCCGCGCGCGCGCCGCTCCAGTTCTTGGCGACGAAGAGCTCGTCCCCCTTGGCGAGCATCGCGTTGAGCTCGGCGTTCTGGGCGCTCTCGTGCTGCGCCGCGATGACTTCCTTCGGGATGACCTTGAGCGTGAGGTTGACCGGCTTGGTCGGCGAGAACTCGTCGACGTGCACCTGTCCCTCGGAATCGATGAAGCCTTCCTTCTGGATCAGGACGCCCCACGCCCCGCCCGCGAGGCCGCCGATCACCCACTTGCCTTTGTCGTTGGTGAAGATCGCCTTGGGCCCGGGGGCGGCGGGATCGACCCGGCCGCTGCCGATGCGCAGGGTCAGCTTCGCCCCCTCGACCGGCTTTCCCTGCTCGTCCTTGATCTCGCCTTGCAGCCGTCCTCTGCCGGCCCATTCCTGGGCGACCACAGCCGAGCCGGCGACCAGCCAGAGTGAAGTCGCAACCGCGAACCAGAGCTTTCGCCGCATGTTCGTTCGCCTCCTCGTGCAATCCCCGTCACACTCGATTTCTGATGCGAATCCCGCGCCAACTCGAAAGCGCCCGGGCGCCCCGACCGGCGCGGAAGTCTAACTCCCGGCCGGGGCAAACAAGAAATCGCAGGGGGATGCTTCGCCGCGCTCCCGGGCACGCAGGAAGCGGCACGGCGCGAGATCGCCGCGAGGGCATCCGGTGTCAGGGCTTCTTCGTCGCCCGCTGCTTCGAGGGAGAGCCGCTCGCCGCGGAGGACGTCGGCGCGGGAGGACCGAGCCGTCTCTCGATGCGGACGGCGATGAGCGCCACCTCGCGAGCGCGCTCGGTGGCCCACGCGCAGAGATCGCGATCGGCGCGCGGCAGCTTGAACGCCCTGGGCCGGCGCGCGAGCTCGGTGAGGAAGTCCTGCGAAGCGCGCAGGTCGGCGCCCGTCGCGCGCACCCCGGCGCGCTCGAACGATTCGCCGAGGTCCTCGATCGGCACTTGCGCCGCGAAGTCACAGAGAAGGCGGCCCAAGTAGGCCAGAAGCTTCCTCACCGGGGAAGCCGCCGCGAAGCGCACGAGCGCGGTCTCGCGAAAGGGCGAGGGCGGGAACACGCGCCGGGAGCCGCGTTTGCGCTCGGCGCTCATCGCGTCGGTTCGCTCTCGGCGTTCCGGACGTCGGTTTCCGCGGGATCGATCAGAGCGGGTCGCCGTTTGTGGCGAACCTGGTGAACGAGGAGAAAAAAGGCCGCGATCTCGCCGCGCTCGCAAGCGGACCGCGCGATCCGCGCAAAGACCCGGGCGCGCACGAGCACGCCCTCGGGCAGGTTCTTCCGGCGGGCCAGGTCGTCGAGCCGGGAGATCGCGCGCTCGAGCTCGCCGAATCGTTCGAGGTGGAAGGTGGCGGCGGCGATCTCGAGCCGGGCGGCGATCTCGCGCCCGGGATCGCCGGCGCGGAGGCAGGCCGCCGCTGCTTGCTCGAAGGCCGGAAGTGCGGCGCGCGGATTCTCGGTGGCGACGGCGCGGTCCCCTTCCTCGAACCAGAGATCCACAGCCTTCCGCGGGTCGTGGGATGCGGAGGGCGGTTCGACGCTCGCGCTCATCGAAAGAAAAAGAGGGCGCGCGGTCTCCGGGAGCCGCGCGCTCGAGCTCGCCGAATCGTTCGAGGTGGAAGGTGGCGGCGGCGATCTCGAGCCGGGCGGCGATCTCGCGCCCGGGATCGCCGGCGCGGAGGCAGGCCGCCGC
>DATMZM010000049.1:0-2055 GCA_035607445.1 Thermoanaerobaculia bacterium
GGGCTCGAATGTTCCCGGAGCCCCGAGCGCCTCGCGGAGAACCCCCTCGAACGGCGCGGACGCGAGCACGAGCGGCGTCCGCGAGCGCGCGAGCACCTGCGCGAGGCGGGGAGCGGGCTGGAGCGGATCGAGCGGCAGGTAGGCGCAGCCCGCCGCGAGGACGCCGAGGATCGCCGAAAGGAAGTCGAGGCTCCGGTCCGCGAGGATCGCGACCAGAGCGTCGGGCGGGAGGTCGCGCGAGGCCCTTTGCTTGGAAAGCCGCGCGGAGAGCCGCGCGGCGGCGGCGCGAGCCCGGTCCGCGAGCTGGGCGTAGGTCAGCTCGGCGCCCGGCTCGGCCGCGGCGATGGCCCGAGGCGTCCGCTCCGCCCATTCGAAGATCAGCTCGTGCGCGCGCTGTTCGGCCGGCACGGCGAGGCCGCTCGCGTTCCACTCGATCTCGACCTGGTGGCGCTCGCTCCCGGTCAGGAGCGGCAGCTCGCGCAGCGCCAGATCGGGCTGCGCGAGGGCGGCGTCGAGGAGCGTCCCGAGGTGGCCGAGCCAGCGCTCCGCGGTCGTGCCGTCGAACAGGTCGGTCGCGATCTTGAGCGTGCCGGCGAGGCGGCCGTTCTCGACCCCCATCGCCAGCTCGAGGTCGAACTGCGCCGACTCCTCGCCGAGCGCGTAGGGCTCGACCGCGAGGCCGGGCAGATCGAGCGAGCCCATGGGCGCGTTCTGGAGCACGAACATGACCTGGAAGAGCGGGTTCCACGCCAGCGAGCGCTCCGGCTGGAGCGCGTCGACCAGACGCTCGAACGGCAGCTCCTGGTGCGCGAAGGCGCCGAACGAGGCCTCGCGGACGCGCTCGACGAGAGCGCGGAAGGAGAGGTCGGGCGGCGCCGCGACGCGCACCACGAGGGTGTTGATGAAGAGGCCGATCAGGGCCTCGGTCTCCAGGCGGTTGCGGCCGGCGATCGGCGTGCCGACCGAGAGGTCGTCGGCGCCCGAGAGGCGGGCGAGGAGGGCGTCGAACGCGGCGAGCAGCAGCATGAACGGCGTCGCCGCGCTCCGCCGCGCCGCGGCTTCGAGGCGGCCGGCCAGCTCCGCCGGCCAGACGAAAGAGCGCGCGGCGCCGGCCGATCGTTGCACGGGCGGGCGCGGCCGGTCGGCCGGCAGCTCGAGGAGCGCGGGCGCGCCGGAGAGCCGTTCGACCCAATAGGCGAGCTGGCGGTCGAGCGTCGCGCCGTCGAGCCAGCCGCGCTGCCAGGCGGCGACGTCCGCGACCTGGACCGGCAGCTCGGGGAGAGGCGAGGGCCGCCCGGCGAGCGCCGCCGCGTAGAGGGCCGCCACCTCGCGCACCAGGAGGCCCATCGACCAGCCGTCGGAGGCGATGTGGTGCATCGTGAACGAGGCGAGGTGACGCTCCGGGGCGAGCCGGACGAGCGCCGAGCGCACCGGCAGGTCGCGGCCGAGATCGAACGGCCGGGTCGCCTCGCGGCGCGCGAGGGCGCGGGCCGCCTCGTCGCGGCGCGCCGCGGGCAGGGCCGCGAGATCGGTCAGAGGCAGGGCGAGGGGCGAGGCCGGGAGGATCCTCTGGCGCACTCCGGGCAGGGCTTCGTGCCCCGCGGGAGCCTCGACGTAGATCGAGCGCAGCACCTCGTGGCGGCGCACGACGTGCGACAGGCTCGCCGCGAGGGCCGCGCGATCGAGCCGGCCGGCGAGCACGAGCGCCGCCGGGATGTGGTACGCCGGGTTGCCCGGTTGCAGGCGATCGAGGAACCAGAGACGCTCCTGGCCGAACGTAACCGGCAGGTCGCCGGTGCGCGGCACGGGCACGATCGGCGGCGCGAGCGCCGCGATGTCCGCCGGGAGGGCCAGGCGCACGAGGGCGATCCGCTCGGCCAAGCGCTCGACGGTCGGCGCCTCGAAGAGGGCCTGGAGCGGCAGCTCGACGGCGAAGGCCTGGCGCACGCGGGAGGCGAGCCGGGTCGCGAGCAGCGAATGGCCGCCGAGATCGAAGAAGCTGTCCCGGGCGCCGACCCGGTCGAGGCCGAGCACCTCGGCGTAGAGCCCGGCGAG
>DATMZM010000045.1:0-2932 GCA_035607445.1 Thermoanaerobaculia bacterium
GATTCCCGCCGCCCGTAAGCTGTTCGCGAGCGTGCCGATGACCGTGCCGCTCCCGAACGGCAGCAGCAGCTTCGGGCGGCCCATGCGGCCCGAGGAACCCGCGGCGGGGAGGAGGGCGATCGGCACGGCGGAACTCTACCGCCGTTCGCGGGGCTGCGTCCGAGCGGGGTCGCTTCCTGGAACGTAGAGCCGCTTCATGAGACGTGAAGCCGCTTCCCGAGACGTAGAGCCGCTTCCGGTGGCGTAGAGCTACCCCCTGGAGCGTAGAGCCGCTTCCTGAGAAGTAGAGCCGCTTCCCGCGACGTCGAGCGACTTCCTGAGACGTAAAGCCATTTCCCGAGACGTAGAGCCGCTTCCCGGGGCGTGAAGCCGCTTGCCGGGACAGATATTCCCATTCTGGGACGCATGTTCCCATTTCGGGACGGAAATTCCCGAGCCGGGACGGAAGTTCCCCGTTCGGGACGTGAGCTCCCATCCCGGGACGCATATTCCCATTCCTGGACGTGAAGCCGCTTCACGGCGCAGGAAATCGCTTTACGGCGCGTGAAGCCGCTTCACGGTGCGTGAAGCCGCCGTACGGCGCGAAAAGCCGCTTCGAGAGGCGTGAGATCGTCTTGCGGAGCAGGAAGCCGCCGGATCTGGTGAATCGCGGTTTGCCGGCGCGGCGAGCGGTTTGCCGCCGTGGCGAAGCCCATTTCCGGCAATTCTGCGGTCAAGTCCCGCGCTTTGACAGCTCCTCGCGGATCAGCTCGCGGAGGCGGGTCTCGTGTTCGGGAGCGAGCGGCTGAGGTTTGCGGCGCGCCTTGGGCGGCTGGGGTTCGCCGACCCACTCTTCGAGCCGCGAGGGCGCCGTCTGCTCGTCGTCCGCAAAGGCGAGGCGGAGGAAATCGGACGGCGGAATCTTGAGCAGCCGCGCCAAGCCGACGAGGTGGCGGACGCGGAGCTCGAGATGCCCGTTGAACAGCTCCTCGAGCCGGCCATGCCCGATCTCCATCGCGCCCTCGAGGTCGTGTTTGTATCCGCGCCAGCCCGCGCACGCCACGCGCATCAGGTCCAGGAGCCGTTTCATGTCCTTGTTCTTGTTCATGGCGGCTGACTCTAACGCGGGCTGGGGGATGGTGGGCGATAGGTGGGTATACTCACGTCGTGCGCTTCGCTTGGGATCCGGTCAAGGCAGCGGCGAATCTCAAGAAGCACGGCGTAAGCTTTTATGAGGCAGCCTCCGTGTTGAAAGATCCGCTTTCGACGACCTTTCCCGACCGGGGACCCTCGGCGTTGGAACGGCGGTCTTTGACCGTCGGAATGTCACAGAGTGGCCGTATGCTCGTGGTGGCGCACGCCGAGCGAGGCAAGACCATCCGAATCATCAGTGCCCGCCCCACGACGAGGCGAGAACGAGGCTTCTATGAGCAAGGCTGATCTCAAGGATGACGACCTCCTCCCCGAGTATGACTTCGCCTCGATGAAGGGTGGCGTGCGGGGCAAATACGCGGCGAAGCTCCGAGAGGCGAGCAACCTCGTCCTCCTGGAGCCGGAGATCGCTGCCGCCTTCCCTTCGGACGCGGCGGTCAACGAGGCTCTTCGAGGTGTCTTGGCCACTACGCGGGCGGTCCGCAAGACGGGCGGGCTTCCCGACAAGGCGATCCGTCCGACGCGCGCAGGTAGCCGATCCAAGTAGATCGAATCGCCGCTGGCTGGATGGTCCCCTCAACCGGCCGGAGTCCCGGGGTCGGTCACCTGGCGGGACGAGCGGCGGAGACGAGGGAAGGATCGGGCGTTAGACTCGCCGTATGGACGCGCGCCCCCGCCTCGGTCTCCCTCTCCCTCTCCCTCTCGTCCTCCTGGCGCTCGGCCTCGCCGCCTCGGCGGCTCCGGGCGGCGCCTGCACGACCTTCTGCCTGCGCGATTCCGGGCGCGTGATCCTGGGCAAGAACTACGACTGGAACGTCGGCGACGGCATGCTCGTGGTCAACCAGCGCGGCCTCGAGCGGACGGCCGACCTGGGATCGAGCCCGGCGCGCTGGACCTCGCGCTACGGCAGCGTGACCTTCGACCAGTACGGCCGCGACTTCCCGTCCGGCGGCATGAACGAGGCCGGCCTCGCGATCGAGCTGATGTGGCTCGGCGGCAGCCGCTATCCGGCCCAGGACGGCCGCCCGGCGCTCGACGTCCTCCAGTGGATCCAATATCAGCTCGACACCCATGCGACGGTCGACCAGGTGCTCGCCTCCGACCGCGAGATCCGGATCGAGAGCGCGACGCCGCTCCACTACATCGTGGCCGACCGCACGGGCCGGGTCGCCACCGTCGAGTTCCTCGACGGCCGCCTGGTCGCCCACGCGGGCGAGAGCTTGCCGTTCGCGGCGCTCACCAACGACACCTACGACGAGTCGCTCCGCTTCGCGCGCGGCCTCTCGGGGCGCCCGGTCCCGCCGGGCGAAGGCTCGCTCGAGCGCTTCGCCCGCGCCGCGGAGCGAGCCCGCGCCTGGAAGGCGAGCCGCAAGGATGCCGTGGCCTACGCCTTCGCGACGCTCGACCAGGTCGCCCAAGCCGCCTCGACGCAGTGGAGCATCGTCTACGAGATCGACCGCTCGACGATCCACTACCGCACCCGCGGCCATCGCGAAATCAAGACCCTGAGCCTCGAGGGGCTCGATTTCGACTGCGCGAAGCCGGTCCGCGTCCTCGACCTCGCCGCGCCCGTCTCCGGAGACGTCTCCCGCCGCCTCGTCCCCTACACGCGGGAGATCAACCGCGCGCTCGTCGCCGCCTCCTACCGCAAGACCCCCTTCCTCGCGACGACCCCCGCCGCCGAGCTCGACCGCCTGGCGCGCGTGCCGGAGCGGGCGGCGTGCCGGAGCCGGATAGGGGCTGGGCGGTAGGGACCGGGGAGCGGAACGGGTCCGTTTGCACATCGCGGGGGTCGGCGTGG
>DATMZM010000134.1:0-9619 GCA_035607445.1 Thermoanaerobaculia bacterium
GGCGCCGCAGGCAGACGCCGACGCGATCCTCCGGACCGACGCCGAGCGAGCGCAGGCGGCTCGCGATGCGGCCGGACCGATCGAGCAGATCGGCGTAGCTCCAGGCCTCCTCGCCGTCCGTGACCGCGAGCGCTGCCGGAACGCGCGCCGCGGCGGCGGCGATCAGGTCGTGGAGCCGCAGCTCGCTCGGGTCGGGAAGCGCGGGCGGATTCCACTCCGCGCGCAGCTGCCGCTCCTCCCGAGGCGTGAGGAGAGGCAGCTCGGAGAGCCGGACGTCCGGCGTCGCGAGCGCGCTGCCGAGCAGGATCTCGAAGTGGCTCGCCATCCGCGCGGCGGTCGCGCGGTCGAACAGCTCCGCCGCATAGCGCAGCGAGCCGCCGAGGCCCGCCTCGAAATCGGCGAGGACCAGGAGCAGGTCGAAGGGCACCCCGGCGGGGGCGACCGGCAGCGATTCGAGCGCCGTTCCGGCGAGGTCGATCCTGCCTCCCTCGACGCCGAGCGCGAACGCGCCGAGCGCCGCCGCCTCGCCGACCTTCGCCCGCTCGTAGGCGAACATCGCGTCGAAGAGAGGCGACCTGCCCGGCTCGCGCGCCGGCTTCAGGCGCTCGGCGAGCACGGGAAACGGGAAGGCCTGATGCTCGAAGGCCGCGATGACCTCGCGGCGGACGCCGCTCAAGAAGGCGCGGAACGGGGGATCGCCCGCCACCTCCGCGCGCAGCACGACCGGGTTGACGAAGTAGCCGACCAGGTCGCGGACGTCCGGCACGCTCCGGCCCGCGGTCGGCGAGCCGAGCACGACCTCGTCGCGCGCGCCGTAGCGGGCGAGGAGTGCGGCGAACGCCGCGTCGAGAACCATGAACGGCGTGGCGCGCTCGCCGCGGGCCAGCTCGGCGACCGCCTCTGCGGTCTCCGGCCCGAGGCGGAAGGCGATCGCGTCGCCGGTCCCGCCGCGCTCCGCCGGCCGCGGCCGGTCGAGCGGCAGCTCCAGGCGTTCCGGCTCGCTCCCAAGCCGCTCGCGCCAGAACCCCCACTGGCGCTCCCCCTCGGCGCTCGCGAGCCAGCCCTGCTGCCAGGCCGACCAGTCGGCGTAGGTGAAGGGCGGATCGGGGAGCGTCGTTCCGGCCCCGTCCGGCGATTCGAGGAGCGCCGCCAGATCCCGGACCAGGACCGAGAGCGACCAGAAGTCGGCGACCAGGTGGTGCGCCGAGAGCCAGAGCACCGTGTCCGCACCGGCGCGCAAGATCCCAACCCGCAGGAGCGGCCCGCGCTCGAGGTCGAACGGGCGGTCGAGCTCCGCGCGGACCGCCTCGGGCAGCTCGGCCGCGCTCGCGAGGCCCGCGGTGCGGAACTCGATCCCCGCGACGCTCCCCGCGGGCGCCACCTTCTGGACCGGCGCGCCGCCGTCCCCTTCGGAGAACGTGGTCCGCAGCGCGGGGTGCCGCGCCGCGAGAGCCGCGAAGGCCCGTTCGAGCGCCGCGGCGTCGAGCCCGCGGGGGTCTCCGAGACAGCGCGCGGCGCCGCCGACGTGGTAGGCGCGGCTCTCCGGCGCGAGCCGGGCCAGATACCAGAGCGCCGCCTGGCCCGGCGAGAGCGGAAACTCGCCCGCGTCCTCGCCCGGGGGTGAGAGCCGGCGCGGGCTCCGCCCGGAAAGCTCGGGCGCCGCGTCGAGGCCGGCCCAGACCGTCAAGGCGAGGTCCGACAGGGTCGCCCCGTCGAGCAGCTCGCCGAGCGGGACGTCGACCCCGAGCGTTCCAAGGAGTCGGCCCTTGAGCTCGATCGCCGACAGCGAATCGAGGCCGAGCGCGGTGAGCGGCCGATCCGCGGCGATGCGCGCCGCCGGCAGCTCGAGAGCGTGCGCCGCCTCGGCGCGCAGCCAGCTCTCGAGGGTCCGCCACCTCTCCGCGGAGCCGAGACCCCACCAGGCGGCGGGCGGCGGCAGATCCTCGGGCTCGCCCGCAGCCGCGGAGTCTTCGGAAACCTCGGCCTCCGACTCGCTCGCGCCGCCCAGCCTCGCCAGGACCTCGAGCGCGCCCGCGATCCACCCGGCCTTGCAGGCGTGACGCTGGACCTTGCCCGACGAGGTCTTCGGCAGGCTGCCGGCGCGCAGCAGGACGACCTCCCGGATGGCGACCTCGTGCTCGGAAGCGACCGCCCGCCGGATCGCCTCGCCCGCGGCGCTCGCCTCCGCTTCCCGCCGCCGCTCGATCTCGGCGACGACGATCAGCCGCTCCTCGCCCGCGACGTCCACCGAGAAGGCCGCCACGCCCCCACCCCGGACCGCGGCGTGCGCGGCCTCCGCCGTCGCTTCGAGATCCTGCGGATAGTGATTGCGCCCGCGCAGGATCACCAGGTCCTTCGAGCGGCCGGTGACGAACAGCTCGCCGTCGCGAACGAAGCCGAGGTCGCCGGTGCGCAGGTAGGGCCCCGCGCCGCCAACGAGGCGCGCCCCGAAGGTGCGTTCGGTCTCCTCGTCCCGGTTCCAGTAGCCGAGAGCGACGCTCGGGCCCCGGAGCCAGATCTCTCCCACCCGGCCGGCCGGCCGCTCCGCGCCGGTGTCCGGATCGACGACCGCGAGATCCTGGCCGGCCCACGGCCAGCCGCAACCGACGAGCCGGCGCCCGCCCGCCTCGCCCGGTCCGGCCGGCTCGGCGCGGCCGTGCTCGAGCCCGGTCGCGCGGAAGCTCGAAACGTTCGCTCCGGTCCCCGCGACGCCCCCGGCCACGAACAGCGTCGCCTCGGCCAGGCCGTAGCAGGGGTAGAACGCCTCGCGTCGGAAGCCGCACTCGGCGAAGGCGGCGGCGAACCGGTCGAGCGTCTCGGCGCGCACCGGCTCGGCGCCGTTGAACGCCACCTGCCAGCGCGAGAGATCGAGGCTCGCGCGCTCGGCCGCGCCGATCTTGCGCACGCACAGCTCGTAGGCGAAGTTCGGCCCGCCGGAGGTCGTGGCACCGGACCGCGAGATCGCCTCGAGCCAGCGCGCCGGCCGCTGCAGGAACGACACCGGCGACATCAGGACGCAGGTCGCCCCGACGTGGAGCGGCTGCAGCACGTTCCCGATCAGGCCCATGTCGTGGTAGAGCGGCAGCCAGCCGGCGATCACCGACCGCTCGCTCTGCGCGAACGCGCGGCGGATCGCCTCCTGGTTCGCGACCAGGTTGCCGTGGCCGACCTCAACCCCCTTCGGCCGCGCGGTCGATCCCGAGGTGTATTGAAGGAAGGCGAGCGAGTCGGCGGCGAGCTCGGGCTCCCGCCAGCCGTCCGCCAGGCCCGCGTCGAGGCCGTCGGTCGCGAGGAAGCGGACGCCGAGGAGCTCCGGCACGCGGCCGGCCATCTTCTCGAGGCTCGCGATCAGGTCGAGGGTGGTGAGCACGACCGCCGGCGCGGCGTCGGACGCGATCGCGGCGAGCCGCGGCAGCGTGCGCGCGGAGCGCGGCGGATAGGCCGGCACCGCGACGACACCGGCATAGAGACAGCCGAGAAAGCCGACGACGAAATCGAGACCCGGGGGATAGAGGAGCAGGGCGCGCTCGCCGGCCAGGCGGCGCTCGGCGAGGACCGCCGCGAGGGCGCGCGCCGCGCGGTCGAGATCGGCGTACGTCAGGTGCGCGCCTTCCGCCTCGCCGTCGATCAAGAATGTGAACGCACGCTGGTCCGGCCGCTCCAGGGCACGCGCCCGGAGGCCATGGACGAGCGTCGGCGCGACCGGCCGCGAAAGGAGCGGTGCGGTCACACCCCCACCCTGCCGGCATTCGGTCC
This sequence comes from Thermoanaerobaculia bacterium, assembly GCA_035607445.1. Lineage (GTDB taxonomy): Bacteria > Acidobacteriota > Thermoanaerobaculia > Multivoradales > UBA5704 > DASYKS01. The sequence continues at coordinate 3,757 of DATMZM010000134.1, forward strand.
CCTGCTCATGCCAGTGCCAACCCTCGTCGAGGCCATTCAGTTACAAGGTGCGCGATTCGGGGAAAACGCGACTCGGATCGACGTCTTTGTCAGGAGAAAATCGAGGCGGAGTTGCCCATTGATTTCTGTGCGCGCGATAGCGGTGCGAGAGGGCGTGCGATGCTCGGCAAAAAGCCGAATCCCGCGCGCCCCGCCGAGACGCACCTATACAGTGAACGACCGGCCCGACAACCTCCGAGGAGACCCGTGAGCGAGCTCGCCCAAGACGTCCGTCACGCCCTGCGCTCCTTCGCCAAGAATCCCGGCTTCACCGCCGCGGCGGTCTCTTCGTTCGCCCTCGGCATCGGCGCGAATACTCTGATTTTCACCTTTTTGAACGCGCTCTTCCTCGCCCCCCTGCCGGTCAAGGATCCGGACCGTCTGGTCGCACTCTACTCGACCGATCCGCAGAACCCCGGCCTGCTGCCGCTCTCCTACGCGAACTTCGCCGACCTGACGGAGGGCGAGGGCACCTTCGCGGACGCGAGCGTCCATCGCTCGATCGCGGTCTCGCTCGGGGAGGGCGACGGCGCCGAGCTGATCCCGGGGGAGCTCGTGTCGGGCGAGTTCTTCGACGTCCTCGGCCTCGAGCCCGAGCGCGGCCGGTTCTTCCTCCCGGAGGAGGACGCGAAGCCGGGCGTCGGTGCTGTCGCCGTCCTTTCGGACGGGCTCTGGAGGCGCCGCTTCGGCGGCGCGCCGGGCGCCGTCGGGCGGACGATCCGCTTGAACGGCCGCGCCTTCACGGTGGTGGGGATCGCGCCGCGGGATTTCAAGGGGCTGTCGCTGCTCGACGAGCCGCCGCAGCTCTGGGTGCCGACCTCGATGTACCGCGAGGTCCTCGACGGGCCGCCGGCCAAGGGGTTCATGCGCCGCGGCAGCCGCCAGCTCGAGGTGGTCGCGCGGCTCGCGCCCGGGATCGGGATCGACGCGGCTCGCGCCGCGCTCGAAGCCAAGGCCCGAGAGCTCGAGCGGACGTTTCCGGACGCGAACCGCGGCCAGCGTTTCGTCGCCCTGCCGCTCGCCAAGGCGGTGATCGATCCGAGCCTGCGGGGCGGGCTGGTCCGCTCGGGCGGGCTGCTCGCGACCGTCGTCGGGCTCCTCCTCCTGATCTCGGGCGCGAACGTGGCGAACCTGCTCCTCGGGCGCGCGCTCGCCCGCCGCCGCGAGACCTCGGTGCGCCTCGCTCTCGGCGCCGGCCGCGGCCGGCTCGCCCGCCAGCTCCTGACCGAGGGGGCACTCCTCGCGCTCGCGGGCGGCGCCCTCGGGCTCGCGCTCGCGCGCTGGGGCAAGGCGGTGCTCTGGGCGCTGCGGCCGCCGTTCTTCCCCGACTCGCTCGACCCGCGCCTCGACCTCCGCATCCTCGGCTTCACCTTCGCGGTCTCGCTCGTCACCGGCCTCGTCTTCGGTCTCGCGCCGCTCCTCCAATCGTTCCGGCTCGACCTCGCGCGCGAGCTGACCCACGGCTCGGGCGCGCTCGGCGCCGCCGCGCGAGGCGGGGCGGGCTCGCGCCTGCGGGCGCTCCTGGTCGCCGCCCAGGTCGCCCTCTCGCTCGTGGTCCTCGTCGGCGCCGGCCTCTTCCTGAGGAGCCTTCAGAAGATCGAGGGGATCGACCCGGGGTTCGAGCGCGACAAGCTGTTCACGATTCCCGTCGACCTCGCCACGCAAGGGCTCGACGAGCCGCGCGGGCAGGAGTTCTACCGCCGCGTCGTCGAGCGGATCGACAACCTCCCCGGCGTCGCCTCGGCGACGGTCTCGTCGCGCTTCCTGCTCATGGAGGCCGGGCAGAGATCGGCCGTGGTGCCCGAAGGGGCGGATGCCGGCGCCTCGGCGGAGGGCGTGCTCCTGCCGGCCGACCGGGTCGGGCCGCGCTACTTCGAGACGACGCGGATCCGGCTTCTCGCCGGCCGCGAATTCACCCCCGCGGATCGCACCGGGACCCCGCAGGTCGCGGTCGTCAACGAATCGCTCGCGCGCTGGCTCTGGCCGGGCCAACCGGCTCTCGGCAAGCGGTTCCGTTGGACCGGCGACCCGGTTCCGACCGAGATCGTGGGCGTCGCCGCGGACGCGCGGATCGTGGCGCCGGGCGTCCCGCCGTCGCCGAACATCTACGTGCCGCTCGAGCAGAACTACGCGCCGGGGATGCTGATCCTCGTGCGCACGACCGGCGCGCCCGAGCCTGTCGTGCCCGCGGTCCGCGCCGAGATCCTGGGGCTCCTCCACGGCCTGCCTCTGCACGAAGCCCGCACCATCGACCAGGTGCGCCGGCGCGTGCTCTGGGCGCCCAAGATGGGCGCCGGGTTGCTCGCCGTGTTCGGCTTCCTCGCGACCGCGCTCGCCGCGCTCGGAATCTACGGCGTCACCTCCTACGCCACCCGCCAGCGCGACCGCGAGATCGGCCTGCGCATGGCGCTCGGCGCCGACCGCGGCGCGGTGCGCAACCTCGTGATCGCCCAGGGTCTCCGGCCGGCGATCCTCGGCCTCGCGCTCGGGCTCGCCCTCGCTTTCGTCCTCTCCCGGATCGTCTCGAGCCTGCTCTTCGGCGTCTCTCCGAACGATCCTCCGGCCTTCGCCGCGGCGGCCCTGGTCCTGGCCGCGATCGCCCTCGCCGCGGTCTTCGTCCCCGCTCATCGCGCCTCCGGGCTCGATCCGGCCGCGGCCCTGCGCACCAGTTGAACCGCACCGCCTAGCCCACCTTCGCCACCAGACGGCCCAACGCCCCCGGGAGCCCACCTCTTGAACGACTTGAACCAGGAGCCGATCGCCAAGAAGCCGGAGCCCGCTCCGTCCGTTTCGGCAGACGCCGCGAAACCCACCCCCGGCCCGCCCGGCGGCGTGCGCCGGATCGGCAGCGTCGAATTCCTGCTCGAGGCGACCGCCAAGCACGGCGACGTCTTCCGGATCACGGACGATCCGCCGACGTTCCTGGTCAGCCATCCGGACCACGTCAAGCACGTGCTGCTCGACAACCACGCGAGCTACCGCCAGAACATCCGCAAGAAGGTCCTGATGGGGCGGCAGAGCCTGACGCTCTCGAGCGGCGACGACTGGCGCAGGCGCCGCAGGGTGATGCAGCCGCTGTTCGTCCGCGAACGGCTGGCGCCGCTCGTCCCGGGCATGACCGGCCGGGCGGAGCGGCTCGTCGCGGGCTGGCGCGAGGCCGCGGCCCCGGGCCGGGCGATCGATCTCGCCGAGGAGATGACCGCGCTCACCCTCGGGATCCTGATCGAGAGCCTGCTCGGCCCCGAGGCGGACGAGAACCAGGCCCTGGTGCAGGCGGTCGACACCGCGTTCGAATGCTTCAACGCCCGCCTGCGCCGCGCCCGGCCGCTGCCGCCCTGGGTGCCCGCGCCCGAAAACCTGCGCCTGCTCGCGGCGCTCCGGCAGCTGCGCAAGACGGTGTCCGAGACCGTGGCCGTCCGCCGCGCGCGCGGCGAGGCGCGCAGCGACTTCCTCTCGCTGATGGTCGCCGCCCGCGACGAGCAGACCGGCGTGGTGATGGACGACGCGCAGCTGCTCGACGAGCTGATGATGCTGCTCGTCATGGGCCACGCGCCGACCGCCGCCGCGCTCTCGTGGACCTGGGTGCTCCTCGCCCGCCACCCGGAGATCGAGGAGCGGATGCGCGCCGAGCACGCCGAGGTCCTGGGCGGCAGGACGCCGTCCTTCGCCGACGCGGCGCGGCTTTCTTACACGCGGATGATCGTCGAGGAGTCGATGCGCCTCTACCCGCCGACCTGGAGCTTCGCGCGCGTCGCGACCCGGGACGACGAGATCGGCGGCTTCCGGATCCCGGCGGGCTCGATCGCGATGGTCTGCCCCTGGGTCACGCACCGCCGGCCCGATCTCTGGGACGAGCCGGCCCGCTTCGATCCCGACCGCTTCGAGCCGCAGCGCGCGGCGGCCCGGCCGCGCTTCGCCTACTACCCGTTCGGCGCCGGGCCGCGCGTCTGCATCGCGCGCGAGCTGGCGCTCCTCGAGATCCCGCTCCTGGTGGCGACGATCGCGCAATCCGTGCGCCTGCGGCCGATCCCCGGCCGGCCGGCCGTGGCCGTGCCGGGCATCGCGCTCCGGCCGCGGGAGATCCGCGCCGCGATCGAGCCCGCGCGCGGCGCCGCCAAGGAGGCGATCCCCTCCTCGGCCGCGACCGCGGAAGAGCCCGAGACCCTGGCCGCGCTCGTCCTCGGCGCGCTCGCGAGGAACCTCCCGGCCGCGCTCCTCGAACGGACGGATTCGAGCGCGAAGGGCGCAGAAAAGGGCGGCGGCCGATTCGCCGCGGTGCCCACGGCCGAGCTGCGCGAACGGGTGGGGGCGGTCCTCGGCGGGCTCCTGGCGCTCGGCGTCGCTCCGGGCGACCGCGTGGCCCTGATCGCGGAGGGGGGAGCGGCCTGGACCGCGATCCACTGCGCCTGCCACCTGCTCGGCGCGGTCACCGTGCCGCTCCCCGCCAACCTGCAGGAGACCGAGATCGCCGAGCGGCTCGCGCGTTCCCAGGCGCGGGTGGCGTTCCTCGACGCGGGGGTCGCGCGCGATCTCGCCGCGCGGACCGATCTGCCGGCCGGGCTCCGCCTCGTCCGGATCGGCGGGACGGAAAGCTCCGGCGACCGCGAGATGCCGCTCCGCGCGCTCCTCCAACAGGGCGGGCCGAACGCTCCCCCGTTCGCCGAGATCGAAGCGCGGGCGCGGGCGATCCGTCCGGACGATCCCGCGACGCTCGCCTTCACGCCCGGAACGGCCGGCGCGCCGAAGGCGATCCTCTTGAGCCACGGCAACCTGGCGGCAGCGGCCCGCGCTCTGGCTTCCGCCCTGCCGGTCCGAAGGGGCGACGTCGCGCTCTCCGGCCGGCCGATCGCCCTCGCCGCCGAAAGGGCGTTTCACGACCTCTGCCTGCTGCGCGGCGCGACGATCGCCCACGCCGCGCCCGGGGCGGCGGGTGTCCGCGACCTCCTCGCGGTCGAGCCCCACGTCTGGAGCTCCGACCCGGCGAGTTGGAAGATCCTCCTCGATGCCCTGTTCGAAGAGGTGCAGCGGCGGCCGGAATGGCGGCAGAAGATCTTCCGCCGCGCCGTCAAGGCGGCCCGCCAGGCGTACGCCTGGCGGTTGCGCCACCGCAGACCGCCGGGCTTTTACGGCGCGCAGCTCGCGATGATCGACCGCCTCTTCTTCGCCGAGTTCCGCGCCCGCCTCGGCCGGCGCTTCCGTTTCGCCCTCTCCGGCGGCTCGCGCCTGCCGCACGGCTGGATCACCTTCCTCTGGTCGATGGGCATCCCCGTCTACGAGGGCTACGGCTCGACCGAAACCGCGGGCGTCGCGGCCTTCAACACGCCGCAATCGATCCGCCCCGGCACGGCCGGGGCGCCGCTGCCGGGAGTCGAGCTGCGCATCGCGGAGGATGGGGAGATCCTCGTGCGCGGCCCAAACGTCGCCGCCGCGCAAGCCGGGCCGGACGGCTTTTTCCGGACCGGAGATTCGGGCTGGATCGACGACGCGGGGATGCTCGAGCTGCTCGGAGCGAAGGCCGATCTCGTCCCTGATGCCACGGGCAAGCGCATCGCGCCCGCCCCGCTCGAAAGCCTGCTCCGCGCGAGCCACTTCGTCGCCCAGGCGTACGTCGTCGTACGCGGAGTTCCGGGTGCCCTCCTCGTGCCCAACTTCGAGGAGCTGGCGCTCGCCGCGCGCCGCTTCGGTCTCCCCGCCGGCAGCCCGGAGCAGCTGATCGCCCATCCTCGCTTGCGCGCTCTCTTCGCGGACGACGTCTCGGGGATCAACGCGCGCCTGCCGGAACGCGAGCGCATCCGCGTCTGGGACCTCCTCCCCTCGCCCTTCA
>DATMZM010000234.1:0-5417 GCA_035607445.1 Thermoanaerobaculia bacterium
ACGTGCTCGACGCGGTCCGCCGGATGTTGGGCAAGCCTCCTCTCCAGCCTCTCCCCGCCGCCGATTGAAGAGGTGCCACCATGGAGCCCGGAGCGAAACTTTCGCACTCGACCTCGTTCGCACGCAGCCCGGAGCGGGTGATGCGGACCTGCCCGAACTGCGGGCGCGAGCTGGCGGAGCGCAAGTGCAAGCTGTTCTGCCCGGATCCTCGCTGCGGCTATTACCTGTCCTGCTCCGACCACTACTGACGTGGCGGCGGTCGGAGCGCCGCGCCGATCTCGGAGAGAGCCGGATGGCCCATCTTCGCATCCCGCGTCCCTGGGAGCTGCCCGAACGGCTGGCGACTCCCGAATCGGTATTTCTCGATCGGCGCCAAGCGCTCGCCGCGTTGGGGCTCGGCGCGGCGGCCCTCGCTTTGCCCCAGCTCGCCTGCTCGGGCGGGGCGAAGGCGCCGACGGGCGCGGACGCGAAGGGGCTTCTCGATCCCGCGATCGGCTCGTTCGACGCGGGGCTCTTCCGCGCGGCGAGGCGGAACCCGGCTTACGGCGTCGGCGACCGGCCGTTGACTCCGGAAAACGTCGCCGCCGCGTACAACAACTTCTACGAGTGGACGACCGACAAGCCGGAGGTCTGGCGGCTCGCCCACGGCTATCCGGCGGCGCCTTGGAAGCTCGAGATCGCGGGGTTGGTCGAGAAGCCCGCGACGCTCGATCTCGATCAGATCCTGAAGGTCGCGCCGCTCGAGGAGCGCCTCTATCGCCATCGCTGCGTCGAGCGCTGGGCCATGCAGGTGCTCTGGGTCGGCTATCCGCTGCGGAGGCTGATCGAGCGGGCTCGGCCGCTCTCGTCCGCGAGGTTCGTCCGCTTCGTTTCGATCGACGATCCGGCGCGGATGCCGGGCCAGAAGGAGTCGAGCTGGCTCTCCTGGCCCTACTACGAGGCGCTCCGGATGGACGAGGCGATGAACGATCTCGCGTTCGCGGTCGTCGGCAGCTACGGCCACGCCCTGCCCATGCAGCACGGCGCGCCGCTGCGCATCGCGGCGCCTTGGAAGTACGGCTACAAGAGCCCGAAGTCGATCGTCCGGATCGAGCTCGTCGCGGAGCAGCCGGGCACGTTCTGGAACTACACCCAGCCGAACGAGTACGGCCTCGTCTCGAACGTCAACCCCGACAAGCCTCACCCGCGCTGGAGCCAGGCCTACGAGCAGGACATCGGCACGGGAGAGCGGCGCCGGACGCTCCTCTACAACGGCTATGCCGCGCAAGTGGCGGGGATGTACGACGGCCAGGAGGTTTAGAGACCGCCTACCCCTGCCGCCAGATCGAGATCTCGTCGAGTGTCTTCCTCTTCAAATCGGGCACGGTGGCGTCCGGCGCCGGGTAGCCGACGGGGAAGAGGATGAAAGGCTTTTCGTTCGCCGGCCGGCCGAGGATGCGCGAGAGGAAGGCCATTGGGCTCGGCGTGTGGGTGAGAGTCGCGAGCCCCATGCGGTGGAGCGCGGCGATGAACAGGCCGCAGGCGATGCCCACGCTCTCCTTCGGGTAGTAGTTCTTCCGCTTGGTGCCGTCCGGCGCCAGGCCGTACAGTTCTTCGAAGACGACCACGAGCCAGGGAACCGTCTCCAGGAAAGGCTTCTCCCACGTCGTGCCGATCGGCGCCAGCGCCTCGAGCCACTCCGCGGGCATCCGGCCGCCGAGGTAGCTCTCGCGCTCTTCGGCCTCGGCCGCGATCCGGATCTCGCGCTGGAGCGCCGGGTCCGAGATGGCGACGAAGGTCCAGGGCTGGCGGTGGGCTCCGGAGGGCGCCGTCGAGGCGGTGCGGATCGCGAGCTCGATCGCCTCGCGCGGCACCGGCTCGCTCGTGAAGAAGCGGACGCTCCGGCGGGCGTCCATCTCGGCGAAGAGAGCGCGTCCGCGGGCGAGCGATTCCTCGATCGGCAGGCGCTCGGGAGCGTAGGGCCGGTGCGGATAGCCGGTCTCCCCTCCGCTCGTCACCCTCCCTCTCCCGAACGGATGGCATCCCCATGGCGGGAAAACGCCTGCCAGAGCGCGTCGAGGTGGCGCTCCCCGGTCCGGATGTTGCCGATCGCGACGCGGATCGCGTAGCGGCCGTTGAGCACGGTGTGGGAGAGGAAGAAGGGGCCCTCGGCGTTGATCGCGGCGAGCAGGCGCTCGTTCGCCGTTTTCTCGTCCTGCCCCTCGGCGGCCCGGAGGCGCAGGCAGACGGCCGAGAGCGGGGCCGGCGCGGCGAGCTCGAAGCGGGGATCGACGGCCACCCGCTCGGCGAGCCGGGTCGCGAGCGCGCAGTGGGCGCGGATCCGCTCGCGGAGCCCCTCGACGCCGAACGCCCGGATCACCATCCAGAGCTTGAGCGAGCGGAAGCGGCGGCCGAGCTGGATGCCCAGATCCATCAGGTTGGTCGCGCCGGCGTCCCCCGTCTTGAGGTACTCGGGCACGAGCGAGAAGGCGTCCTTCAAAAGCGCGGGGTCGCGCACGTAGAGGATCGAGCAGTCGACCGGCACGAACAGCCACTTGTGCGGGTTGACGACGATCGAATCCGCCTCGTCCATGCCGTCGAAGAGCGGGCGCAGCTCGGGGCAGATCGCCGCCGGACCGCCGTAGGCCGCGTCGACGTGGAGCCACAGGCTCTCGCGGCGGCAGACCGCGGCGATCTCGCGCGTCGGATCGAGGCTGGTCGTCGAGGTCGAGCCCGACGTCGAGACGACGGCGATCGGCAGCTTGCCCGCCGCGCGATCGGCCGCGATCGCACGTTCGAGCGCGGGCACGGACATCCGGAAGGTTTTAGGATCGCTCTCGACCCGCCGCACGTTCTCGGCGCCGAGGCCGAGCAGCATCGCGGCCTTGTCGATCGAGGAGTGCGCCTGGTCGCTCGCGTAGACGGTGAGCGCCGGGAGGTCGCGGCCCGAGAGCCCCTTGCTCCGCACGTCGAGCCCGGGCGCGCGGTGGCGCGCGACGGCGAGCGCCAGGAGGGACGAGATCGAGGCGGTGTCGTTGATGTGGCCGCGGAAAACCGGCGGCAGGTCCATCATCTGGCGCAGCCAGTCGCAGGTGCGCTCCTCGAGCTCGGTCGGCGCCGGCCCGGTGCGCCAGAGCATGGCGTTGACGTTCAAGCCCGCCGCGAGCGCCTCGCCGAGGATGCCCGGTCCCGAGCCGGTGATGGCGAAGTAGGCGAGGAACCCGGGGTGGTTCCAGTGCGTGACGTTCGGCTCGATCAGCGCGGAGAAGTCGTCGAGCAGGCGGTCGAGCGGCTCGGGATGCTCGGGCGGCGCCTCGGGCAGCGAGCGGGCGACGTCGCCCGGCTGGATGGGCGGCACCACGGGGTAGCGCTCGATCCCCTCCAGATAGTCGGCGATCATGTCCGCCGTGCGGTGCATCGCGGCGCGGAACTCGGCGCCCGGAACGTCCCCTGGCATGGGCTCCTCCCCTGTGAAAAACGCCCGGCCGTCGCCGGCCGGGCGTTCGAGCTCGCGAGCGGTCGGAAGCTCGCGCGGAGCTTACTTGGCGACGCCCTTGCGCTTGAGCTCGTCGTCGACGACCTTGGCGATCTCGGTGTACGGCACCGCGCCCGAGATGAAGCGGCCGTTGACGAAGAGCGCCGGGGTGCCCGAGACGCCCGCCTCGGAGCCGGCCTTCTGGTCCTCGGTGATCTGGGCGACGTACTTGCCGCTGTCGAGGCAGCTGTTGAACTGGTCGGCCTTGAGCCCCAGCTCGGCGGCCTTCGCCTTCAGCTTGTCGACGGCGAGGTCGTTCTGGTTCTTGAACATCGCGTCGTGGAGGTCCCAGAACTTGCCCTGCTCGTTGGCGCACAGCGAAGCCTCGGCGGCCTTCTGCGCGAACTGATGGAAGTTGAGCGGGAACTGGCGGAAGACCAGGCGCACCTTGTCGCCGTAGGTCTGCGTCACCTGATCGATCGTCGGCGTCAGCTTGCCGCAGAACGGGCACTGGAAGTCCGAGAACTCGACGATCGTGACCGGCGCTTCCTTCGGGCCCTTGGCCGGACCGGTGGCCGCGACCTCGACCCGCATCGGCTCCATCGTGTAGGCGACCGCGTACTTGGTCTCGAGCTCGGCCTGGAACTTGTCGCGCGCTTCGGCCTGGCGCTGCTGGCCGAGGTAGCTCTTGATCTGGGGCGCGATCTGCTCCTTGGTGGTGGTCGGCGGGATGCGGGCCTTGTTCTCTTCGTAGAAGGCGTCGACCTCGGCGTCCGTCACGTCGGCCACCTTGACGGCGCTCGCGAGGTACGCTTCCGTGGTCATGTTCTTGGCCGCGGCCTCTTTCGCGATCAGAGCGTCCTGGACGACCTTCTTGACCTGGTTCTCCATCACGTCGTGCTTCGACTTCTCGTACTCGGCCTGGCACTGCTTGAGGCGGAGCTCGAGCTGATCGAAGTCCGAGGCGGCCTTCTTGCGGACGTCGCCGGCGGTGATCGACTGGTCGCCGTATTTCGCCAGCACCTGGCTGTCCGGAATTTCCTTGGATGCCATTTTGGCGTCCGGTTTCTGCGCCGAGCAGGCGGGCATCCACACGCCCAAGGCGAGAACCAGCGCCGTCACTCCAGCGCGAAGGCCCTGCTTGCGATCCAATCCGTTCATCGTTGTTGACTCCTAGGTCGAGGGTTTCGGAAGAGCCCGAGGACGCTCCCGGAGGATTTCCGCGCGAACAGGGCCCGAGACTGTAGCACACCGCTTTAGGCAAGACTCGGGCCAACCCTGAAGGCCTCCCGAACGCCGGCCGACTTCGTCTCTATATTTCAGTGCGCGCGAGGCGGGCGAGCGCGCTCTTTCCGCGGCCGTGCCGGCGATCCGTCAAGCCAGGTGCCGGGAGACGAGGCCCTCCAGGATCCGGTCGGCCGAGATGCCGCGCAAGCGCATCGCCGGCGCTTCGAGCAGAGACTCGGCGAGGGCGAGGAGCGGCCGGCGCGGAGCGTCCTCCCGTTCGAGGCCGGCGAGGACCGCGGCCGCAGCGGCCTCCCACGGCCGGCTCGCCCGCGGATCGTCGAACGAGCCGGCGCGGGCGAGGACCGACGCGGCGTGGAGCAGGTAGACGCTCGCCCGCGAGGCGCTGAACGCCGCGATCGCGGTCGCGAAGTCCTGGCTCACGCCGGTCACGGTCTCCCGGTCGAGCGGCTCGGCCGGGCCGAGGAAGATCGACAGCGACCGGCTGCGCAGGGTCGCGAGGAGGTCGAGGCGCGAGGGCGCGAGCAGGAAGAAGTGGCGGGGCGCCGAGGCGTGAGGCTCTTCCAGGCTCTTGAGGAGAGCGTTCGCCGCTTCGCCCGAGAGGCTCTCGGCGCTCGCGACGACGAAGACCTGGCCGCGCCCCTCGAACGGCGAGAGCTGGGCCGCCTTCAAGAACTCCCGCGTCGCGTCGACCGACGTCGACGCCTTCGTATCGCGG
>DATMZM010000285.1:0-2892 GCA_035607445.1 Thermoanaerobaculia bacterium
GGGCTGCCGCTCTCGCCTATGCGCTGTCGGGCTTCTTCCTCTCGCATCTGAACTTCTTCAACCTGATCGCCGGCGCGGCCCTCCTGCCGGCCTTCGTCGCCGCCTGCCTGCGACTCGAGGCGAACGACTTGGCCGGCCGGCCTTGAGCGCGCCGCGGGCTTCCGATCGCCCTCGCCCTTCTCTGGGCCTTACTGCTCCTGGGCGGCGATCCTTTGCTGGCGGCTCTCGCCTTGGCTCTCGGCGCCTCGGCTTTCCTGCTCCGCCGGCCGCGGCCGCGGTTCGGCGTCTGGGTTCTCCTCGGCGGCGCCTTAGCCCTCGGAACCCTCCTCGCGCTGCCGCAGATCGTCGAGTTCCTGCGCATCCTGCCGCTCTCGTTCCGCGGCCACTACGGCTACACGGCGAAGGTCGCGACCACCGCGTCGTGGGATCCCGGCCAGCTCGTCGAATGGCTCGTGCCGTTCGTCTTCGGCCGGCCCGACCTGCTCGGTCCCGGCGCCTTCTGGGGCCACCGGTTCTTCACCAACGCCCCGCCCTACTACTTCTCGCTCTATCCGGGGCTCCTGGTCCTGGCGCTCGTGGTCGCCTCGGGCCGGCCGCGGGGCCGCGCGGCCTGGTGGGCTTGGGGTGCCGTCGCGATCGGGATTTTCCTGGCCCTCGGCCGGTTCAATCCGCTCGTCGACTGGCTGTTCGAGCTCCGGCGCGGCTCGTTTCGCTACCCGGTCAAGTTCTGGCCTCTCGTCGCGGTCGGGCTCGCTCTCCTCGCCGGCCTCGGCTTCGAGCGCTTCCTCGCCCGGCCGGTGGGGGAGCCGCGCCCGCGCTCCTTCCGGATCACGCTCGGCGTTCTCTTCCTGAGCCTCTTCGTCTGCTGGGTCTTCCTCTCCGCCTTCCCCAACGTCGCCAACGCCTGGGCGCACGGGTGGATGCCGAGGCGGACGGCGGCGTTCGCGAACAACGAGCGGATCCGCTGGGCGGGGCTCTGCCTGTTCTCGCTCGTCGCCCTGGCGCTCCTCGCCCTGGCCACTCGGGTCAGCCGCCGGTGGCCGATCACGGGCGGCGCTCTCCTCCTCGCGATCCATGCCGCCTTTCAGCTGTTCTTCCTCCGGCCGCTCTACCCGAGCGACGAGGTGGGGCCGTACCTCGCCCGGCCGCGCGCTCTCGACTTCGTGCCGGCCGGCTCGCGGGTGGTCCACGGCTCGTTCCTGAACCTGATGCGGTTCGCGCAGATCGACGCCGGCGACTTCCCGGCGCCGCGCACGCTCTGGCTCGAGCGCCGCGCCTTCGCCGAGCTCTACCCGTTCACCGGGCCGATGCACGGGCTGCGCTACGAGCTCAACGTCTCGCCCGAGGGCCTCGATTCGTTCCTCACCCGCATGGCCCAGGGGGGCATCCGGCCGGCCAAGGACAAGGACCGGGTGCGGCTGCTGGCGGCCTGGGGGGTGACGCGGCTGCTGCTCGGCGATCGGCTGGCGCCGGAGGCGGCGCCGGGCGTGCGGCTCCTCGCCGAGATCCCGAGCTTCGGCCGCAAGCTGACGATCTACGAGATCCGGAACCCCTCGCCTCCCGCCTTCCTCGCCGGCCGGCTGATCCCGGCGCCGCACATGAACGCCGGCTACGCTCACCTGATCGATCCGACGTTCGATCCCCGCCGCGACGCGGTGATCGAGGGGGAGGGCAAGCCCCGGCCGGCCGGGGGCGGGCGGGTCCGGATCCTGCGCGACGAAGGCGAGCGGTTCTCCGCCGAGATCGACGCGAACGGCCCGGGCGTCCTGGTCGTCCAGCGGGCGAGCTTGCCGATCTACCGGGCGGAGGTGGACGGCCGGCCGGCCGAGATGATCGTCGCGAACCTCCACCGGATCGGCGTGCGCGTCCCCGCCGGCCGCCACCGGGTCGAGATCGCGACCGACCGGCGCCCGCTCCACCGGTCGGCCGCCGCGACGGTCGCCGGAATCCTGCTGCTGCCGCTCCTCGGCTGGGCCGGCGGGCGGAGGCGGCCGATCCCGATCGCCGCCCCGCCCGAGAGGGTCCCTCCCGATCCTGCCGAAGCCCCGCCCGCGGGCGCGACGGCAGGCCAAACGGCAGACCGAGAGCCGGGCTAGGAGGCCCAGCCCGGCCCCGCCCTGCTTGCGGAGCCGAAAATCCCCGGCTACACTTCCCGGCCGCGCTCGGCCCGGTCCCGCGGGGCCGCGCCCTGTTCTGCCGGTTTTCCAGGTAGATTCCCCAGAATCTCCGACGACCCACAGCTCGAGGAACCTGCGAAGGATGACGGACCACGTAGAGGCCCCTTCCGCCGTCGTGTGGCAGTGGCGGAAGGATCCCGCCGCCGAGGCCGCCCGCCGGGCAGCCGCCATCCGGTCCGCCCGCGTCCGCGGCGCGATCCAGGGCACGGTCGGCCTCGCGGTCGCCGCCCTGTTCGGCTTCGGGCTCCACCGGACGACCTTCGCGAGCGTCGTCGCCTCGATCGCCGCCCTGGTCACCCTCGCGGCGCTCGCCTCGCCGCTCGGCGCCTACCGCGTGATCACCGGGTGGGTCGAAAAGCTCGGCCGCGCGATCGGCACCCTCGTCACCTGGATCCTGATGCCGCTCTTCTTCTTTCTCCTCTTCCTGCCCTTCGGCTTCTATCTGCGCGCGCGCAAGCGCACCGGCATCACGCTCGGGACCGATCCGAAGCTCGCGAGCTACTGGCTCGGGACGGAGGACCGGCCGGCCGGCGCCGCGACCTACGAGCGGCAGTTCTAGGCGATTTCAGGCGATGAAGATCCTCGGCATCAGCTGCTACTACCACGACTCGGCCGCCGCCCTGATCGAGGACGGCGAGATCGTCGCCGCGGCCCAGGAAGAGCGCTTCACGAGGAAGAAGCACGACGACGGCTTCCCGAGCAACGCCGTCCGCTA
>DATMZM010000158.1:0-15535 GCA_035607445.1 Thermoanaerobaculia bacterium
CGTGCGCGGCGGTCCCGGGAGCCTTCGAGCGAAAGCAGTTACTCTCATCTCGACTTCTCGATTCCCGCTACTTGAAAATAGCCGCTTCCGACACCTTGTTTCGATGGGAGGCTACGCCGCCGTTCCACAAAGGAGCGCCTGGGCCGTGGTTTCCAAAGGGAGGTCGCCCATGTCTCGTCGCCTCGTTTCCCCGCTCCTCGCCGCCGGTCTTCTCCTCGCCGGCGGTTCCTGGCTCAGCCGTTTCGAGTCGCTGGCCTCGGGCCTGTTCCGGGGCGCGGCCTCCGGAATTTTTGCTGACATGGGAGGTGACATCGATCCCAACGGTCATGCCTCCCCCCCGCCGAACGTCCAGGGGCCGGCGGGCTCGACCGCTCCCGACTCCGTGCGGGAGATCGATGGGGGAGGGCTGCTGCCGCCGAGCTGAGGAGCGCGATCCGGGCTGCGGAGCGGAGTTCGGCCCCCGCAGCCTCTTTTCCTGTCACGAAAACTGAGGAACTCTCACCTAGTGGGGTAAAAGCATGTCCAATTCCTGGGGGAGGGAACTCGAATGCATCTGACGCGAGAACTTCTGCGTGCGGTGTCGCGCGGGGACCTGCCACCCCGATTCCTCGCTCGAATCGGCTTGGAGCACCTGACTGCCCTCTGCCCCCATTGCGCGCGGGAGGTCGATGCCTGGCGGGAGAACCCGGTCGGGGCCCATCAGATTTTCCGGGGGGACGTCCTGGTCCCTCTCCTCGCCGCGGCGGCGCCGCAGCTCGTCGAAACGGAAGAACAGGCCGAGCGAGATCTCAAGGACCTCCTGCGCCTGCCGGTCGAAGCGCGCCGTGCTCTGGTCCAGAGAGCCAGGTCCCGATTCCGGGGACCGGAGCTCGTACGGCGGCTGCTCGAGGAGTCGCGCCGGGAGCTTCATGAGGATTCGGAGGCGGCGTATCACTTAGCGGCCCTCGCCTTGTCGATTGCCGACCGGTCGGTCGGGACGTTCGATCTCCAGGCCCTGGCCGCGGCTTTGATGGCGAACGCCTGTCGCGCACGGGGTCAGTTGCGGACGGCGGTCCAGCACCTCGAGTACTCCCGGTTCCTGATCGACACCCAGGACGTCTCTCAGATTCTGGTTCTGGCCGAGATCGACGATCTCGAAGGATCGCTGCGCAAGGACCTGCGCCAGTTCCGGCGGTCGGAAGAGCTCTTGCTCCGCGCTCTCGCCCTCTACCGGCTCGCAGGCCGTGAAGACCGGTGCGCCAAGGTGCTCGTCGTCTTCGGTTGCCTCCGGTTCCACGAGGGCAGGACCCCGGAAGCGGTTTCGATGTTGCGAGCGGGGCTCTCCGCCATCCGCTTCGAGGAGGATCCTCAGCTCTATCTCTTCGCGCGGCACAACCTGGCCTACTACTTGACGGAGCTCGGTGAGATCGACGAAGCGGTCGAGCTCTTCGAGGCCGACGCCTTGCTCTTCGAGCATTACGGCAGGATGACCGATCGAATCCGCCGGCGTTGGCTGGAAGGGTTGATCGCCCGGGAGACCGAGGAGCCGCTGACTGCGGAGAGGGCCTTGCGCGAGGCGCGCGACGCCTTTCTCGAACGCGGGCTCGGCTTGCTCGCCGCGCTGGTCTCGATCGACCTGGCGGATCTCTATCTCTGCTTGGAGCGCACCGCGGACGTGCGCGCTCTCGCCGAAACCATGTTTCCCATCTTCGAAGCGCACGACGTCCATCGCGAGGCTCTCGCCGCTCTCGTCCTGTTCCAGGAAGCCGCCCAGAGGGAAGGGGTCACGACGACTCTTATCCGGAGCCTGCGCACGTACTTGCGCAATGCGCTGGCCGATCGCGACTTGAAGTTCCAGGCGATCGACTAGGAGAGAGTGCCGCCTGCCGTCCTCGCGAACGAGCCGACCTGTTGCGGCGGTTTCGGCTAAGCTCCTCCGCGCTCTTGCGGAGGATTCCATGCGGCGAGCGGTCCGGTTCTTCGGCGGGTTTTCGATCCTTGCGGTCATTGCGGTCCTCACGGCCGTCCTCGGCGTGCGGAATGCCCGGGCGGCGGAGTCTCCGTCGCTCGAGCGGGCGATGGCGGTCGCCCGGCTCGGCCAGTCCTTCTCGAACGTCGCGATCGCGCCGGACGGCCTGCGGGTGGCGTGGGTCGAGCCGCTCGACGGGCCGAAAGGCGAGCCGACGGACAAGTCCGCGGTCTGGACCGTGGGGCTCGGCCCCGACGGCAAGCCGGCAGGCTCTCCGGAACGGGTGACCGCTGCAGGTCCGGCCGGCGGCATCGAGAGCGGGCCCGCGTTCTCGCCCGACGGGGCGTCGATCGCCTTCCTCTCGAACGCCGGCCACGGGGATCAGGTGCAGATCTACGTCGCTCCGCTCGGCTCACCCCAGGCCGTCGCCGGGAGGGAAACGTCGCGAGCGAAGGGTGCCCGGGGATCGCGGCTCGCGCTGCGCAAGCTGACCGCGTTCCACGGCCAGCTCGCGGAGCTCCGCTTCCTGCCCGACGGCCGAGCGGTCACCGCTCTCGCGATCGAAGGGCGGGAATCGAAGGCCGGACCGCTCGCTGCATTCGAGCGCGACGCGGGGGTCGTCGGCGAGAACCCCGAGGTCCAGCGGATCGCCCGCGTCGACGTTGCGACCGGAGCTTGGAGCTGGGCGTCGCCCGCGGATCTCTACATCTACGAATACGACGCCGCACCCGGCGGCGCGGAATTCGTGGCGACGGGCGCCCATGGCGAGGGCGACGCGATGTGGTGGGTGGCGGAGCTCTGGCGGATCCCCGCGGACGGCTCGAAGGCAGTCTCGATTCACGGTTCCCGGTTGCAGATCGCGATGCCGCGCTGGTCGGCGGACGGCGGCTCGATCGCCTGGATCGAGGGCCTGATGAGCGACGCGGGGGTGATCGGCGGCGACGTCTTCGTCCAGCCGGCGGCCGGAGGCGCCGCGCGCAACCTGACGCCCGGGCGCTCGAGCTCGCCGGCCTGGCTCGCCTGGACCGGCCCCGATCGCCTGCTCCTCTTCGAGCACGTCGGCGGCGAGGAGCAGATCGCGACCCTCGCGGTCGGCTCCGGAGAGAGCACCGGCGAGATCCTCTGGCGCGGCCCGATCGCGGTCTCGACCGAAGGGACGTTCCCGAGCCTCGCGCTCTCGCGCGACGGCAAGACCTCGGCGGCCGTTCAGAGCTCGTTCAGCCACGCGCCCGAAGTCTGGGCCGGACCGATCGGCGCCTGGCGAGAGGTGACGAAGAAGAACGCCGCGATCGCCCCGCTCTGGGGCGAGGCGAAAGACCTCCACTGGACGAGCGACGGGCTGCCGATCCAGGGCTGGCTCCTGCCGCCCGCGACCATCGATCCGGGCAAGCGCTACCCGCTCGTCGTCATCCCGCACGGCGGCCCGTCCTCGAACCACCGCGCGAGCTGGCCGACGCTCTCCGGCATCCTCGCGAGCCAGGGCTTCTACGTCTTCCTGCCCAATCCCCGTGGCAGCTACGGCGCGGGAGCGGCCTTCCAGCACGCGAACTATCAGGACTTCGGCTACGGCGATTTCCGCGACATCCTGCGCGGGCTCGACGCCGCGCTCGCCGCGGCGCCGATCGATCCCGAGCGCCTCGGCATCTTCGGCTGGAGCTACGGCGGCTTCATGACCATGTGGGCGGTCACCCAGACCGATCGCTTCAAGGCGGCGGTCGCGGGAGCGGGCATCGTCAACTGGCAGAGCTACGCCGGCCAGAACCGGATCGACCAATGGCTGCCGCCGTTCTTCGGCGCGACGATCGACGACGACCCGTGGATCTACGCCCGCAGCTCGCCGATCACCTTCATCACGCGCGTCAAGACCCCCACCCTCGTCCTCCACGGCGAGCGCGACTCCGAGGTCCCGGCGCCCCAGGGCTACGAGTTCTGGAAGGCCTTGCGCCGCCGCGGCGTCCCGACCCAGCTCGTGATCTACCCCGACCAGGGCCACCACCTGAATCCGGAAGGGGAGCTCGACCGCAACCGGCGGATCATCGAGTGGTTCGAGCGCTGGCTCGCGCTGCCCGCCGCCGTGCCGGGTTCGACTCCGGCACGGTGAGGGGCTCCGGCTGCGACCCTGCGGGGTAGACTCCGCCGCCGACCATGCCGAAACGAACGGACATCCGCTCCATCCTCGTCGTGGGCTCCGGGCCGATCGTGATCGGCCAGGCCTGCGAATTCGACTATTCGGGGACCCAGGCCTGCCGCGCTCTGCGGCGCGAGGGCTATCGGGTCACGCTCGTGAATTCGAACCCGGCGACGATCATGACCGACCCGGAGTTCTCGGACGCGACCTACGTCGAGCCGCTCGTGCCGGAGATCCTCGAGCGGATCCTCGAAAAGGAGCGGCCGGACGCCCTCCTGCCGACGGTCGGCGGCCAGACCGGGATCAACCTCGCGATCGCTCTGTCCGAGCGCGGCGCCCTCGAACGCTTCGGCGTCGAGGTCTTGGGGGCCGGGATCGACGCTCTCCGACTCGGCGAGGACCGGCTCCTGTTCAAGCAGGCGATGGAGGAGGTGGGGCTCAAGGTTCCGCGCTCGGGCTACGCCTGCTCGCTCCCCGAGGCGCGCGAGATCGCCGCGGAGATCGGTTATCCGCTGATCCTCCGCCCGAGCTTCACGCTCGGCGGAGAGGGCGGCGGCACGGCCTACAACCGCGACGAGCTCGAAGAGGTGGTCGCCTCGGCGCTCCAGGCGAGCCCGACGCACAGCGTGCTGATCGAGCAGTCGGTCCTCGGCTGGAAGGAGTTCGAGCTCGAGGTCATGCGCGATCTGGCGGACAACGCGATCGTCGTCTGCTCGGTCGAGAACGTGGATGCGATGGGCGTCCACACGGGCGACTCGATCACCGTGGCGCCCCAGCAGACGCTCTCGGACCGCGAGTACCAGGCGATGCGCGACGACGCCTTCAAGGTGATCCGGCGGGTCGGGGTCGCGACCGGAGGCTCGAACATCCAGTTCGGCGTCCATCCGCAGACCGGCGAGCGGGTGATCATCGAGATGAACCCGCGCGTTTCGCGCAGCTCCGCGCTGGCGTCGAAGGCGACCGGTTTTCCGATCGCGAAGATCGCCGCGCTCCTGGCCGTCGGCTACACGCTCGACGAGATCCCGAACGACATCACGGGGAAAACCTTCGCCGCCTTCGAGCCGACGCTCGATTACACGGTGGTCAAGATTCCGCGCTGGGCCTTCGAGAAGTTCCCGCAGACGCCGACCACGCTCGGCACCTCGATGAAATCGGTCGGCGAGGTGATGGCGATGGGCGCCACGTTCCGCGAGGCGTTGATGAAGGGGCTCTCGGCCTTGGAGCTCGACGGCGTCGCCGCACGCGAGAAGCGGATGTCGGATCCCGTGCGCCTGCGCCGGCGGATGGCGGTGCCCAACTGGGAGCGCCTGTACGCGGTGTTCGCGGCATTGCGGCAGGGGTGGTCGGTGGCGGAAATCTCCGAGATCTCGCACATCGACCCCTGGTTCCTGCGCGAGATCCAGGAGATCGTCGGCACCGAGACCGAGCTGGGCTACTGGACGATCGACTCCGTGCCCGAGCTGCTGCTCCGCCAGGCGAAGCAGGCCGGCCTTTTGGACGCCCGCATGGGCGCGCTCCTCCAGTGCGAGGAGGCGGAGGTACATGCGCGGCTCGGGGCGGCCGGCATCGTGCGGGTCTACAAGCGGGTCGACACCTGCGCCGCCGAGTTCCCGGCGACGACGCCCTATCTCTACTCGACGTTCGGCCAGGAGGACGAGGCCGAGCCGACGGATGCCAAGAAGGTGATCATCCTCGGCTCCGGCCCGAACCGGATCGGCCAGGGGATCGAGTTCGACTACTGCTGCGTCCACGCGGCGTTCGCGCTCTCCGAGATGGGCATCGAGTCGATCATGGTCAATTGCAACCCGGAGACCGTGTCGACCGACTACGACACCTCGGACCGGCTCTACTTCGAGCCGCTCACGCTCGAGCACGTGATGGCGGTGATCGAGAAGGAAAAGCCCTTCGGCGTCATCCTCCAGCTCGGCGGCCAGACGCCGCTCAAGCTGGCGAAGGGGCTCTCGGAAGCGGGGGTGCCGATTCTCGGCACCTCGCCGGACGCGATCGATCTCGCGGAGGACCGCCGCCGGTTCGGCGCGCTCCTCGCGGAGGAGGGGATCCTCCAGCCCGAGAACGGCACCGCGACCTCGCTCGAAGAGGCGGTCGAGGTCGGCCGGCGGATCGGCTTTCCGATCCTGGTCCGCCCGAGCTACGTGCTCGGCGGCCGGGCGATGGCGATCTGCTACGACGAGACGACGCTCGACGATTTCATGCGCGCCGCGGAGGCGGTCAGCCCCGGGCATCCGGTGCTCCTCGACCGCTTCCTGGACGACGCCTTCGAGCTCGACCTCGACCTGATCTCGGACGGCACGACGGCGGTCGTGGCCGGGATCCTCCAGCACATCGAAGAGGCGGGCATCCATTCGGGCGATTCGGCCGCCGTGCTGCCGCCCTACCGCGTGAGCAAGGCCGATCAGGACGAGATGCGCGACATCGCGAAGCGGCTCGCCTTGAGGCTCGGCGTGGTCGGCCTGATGAACGTCCAGTTCGCTCTCCACGGCGGGCGCATCTACGTCCTCGAAGTCAATCCGCGCGCGTCGCGCACGGTGCCGTTCATCGCCAAGGCGGTCGGCCTGCCGCTGGTCAAGATCGCCGTTCGGGCGATGGCGGGCCTCTCGCTGCCGGAGCAGGGCTTCACCGAGGAGCCTGCAGTGCGCGGCGTGTTCGTCAAGGCGCCGGTCTTCCCGTTCCGCCGCTTCCCGGGCGTCGATCCGGTGCTCGGCCCGGAGATGAAATCGACCGGCGAGGTGATGGGCTCGGCGCCCGCGTTCGGCACCGCCTTCGCGAAAGCCTGGCTCGGCGCCGGCCACAAGCTGCCCGATGCCGGAGCGGCGTTCCTGACCGTTCACGATCGCGACAAGGAGGGGCTCCTGCCCGTCGCGCGCCGGCTCGCCGATCTCGGCTTCGAGCTGACCGCGACGTCCGGCACGGCGGCCTTCCTCGAATCGCGCGGCCTCGCCGTCCGATCGATCCTCAAGGTCCACGAGGGGCGGCCGAACGTCGTCGATCGCCTGATCAACGGCGAGATCGCGCTCGTCATCAACACCCCCCTCGGCCGCGAGTCCCACGAGGACGACGCCCAGATCCGCCGCACCGCCCTCAAGTACGACGTCCCCTGCATCACCACCCTTTCGGGAGCGATGGCGATCGCCGAGGGGATCGCCTCGCTCCGGCAGGACGGGCTGGCGGTCCGGTCGCTTCAGGAGATCAACGCGTAGCTACGCCGTCCCTGGCGAGGCTGCCCCCGTCCCAAAGGCCTTGCGGTCCCACCCGTGGCGCGTTCGGCCTTGGCTTTTTCCTGCTCTACTGCGATTCGTCGCACATCTCAGAGCCAGGAAGGTGATCCCCATGCTTCAGCGCCTTCTCTTTTTCGGAGCGCTCCTCGCGCTCTTGCTCGCCGCCGGACCGGCCACCCCGGCCCGCGACCCTGCGCCGCGGCCCAACGTCGTCCTCGTGGTCACCGACGACCAGGACCTCCTCCTGGGCTCGCTCGATGCGATGCCCCACCTGCGCGAGCTCCTGATCGACCGGGGCACCCTGTTCACGCAGGCCTACGTTCCGCTCTCCCTCTGCTGCCCGTCGCGGGCGACGATCCTGACCGGACGGTACACGCACAATCTCCAGGTCTACACGAACTTTCCGCCCGACGGCGGGTTCCTCCGCTTCCAGGCTTTTGGGCACGAAGAGGCGACCCTCGGCGTCGTCCTCCGGCGGATCGGCTATCGCACGGCGCTGATGGGCAAATATCTCAACGACTACCCGGACCCCGGCTACCGGACCTGGGTGCCGCCCGGTTGGGACGAGTGGGTCGTGCCCGCGGCCGGCAATCCGTATCGCCAGGTCAACTACACGTTGAACCAGAACGGCACGCTGGTCCCGCACGGGAGAGAACCGGCCGACTACTTGACCGACGTCCTGGCGCAACACGCCAGCGATTTCGTCGAGCGGGCGGCCGCGGACGGCGTTCCGTTCTTCCTCTACCTGGCGCCCTACGCGCCGCACAAACCCTGTCCCCCCGCGCCTCGCCACGCAGGGCTCTTCCCGGGTGCCCGGGCGCCGCGCTCCGCCTCGTTCAACGAGGCCGACGTGAGCGACAAGCCGGACGCGGTCCGGGACCGGCAGCTGCGGACCGCCGAGCAGATCCGCGCGATGGACAGCCTCTACCGCCGGCGTCTCCAGAGCCTGCAGGCGGTCGACGAGGCCATCGTCACGCTGTTCGCCACGCTCGAGAGGACCGGTCAGCTCGCCAACACCTACGTCTTCTTCACCTCCGACAACGGCTTCCACATGGGACAGCACCGCCTCCCGGCCGGCAAGTACACCTCGTACGACGAGGACGTCCACGTGCCGCTCGTCGTGCGCGGTCCGCGGGTGCCGGCGGGTGGAAGGGCCGACGCCTTGGTCGAGAGCGTCGACCTCGCTCCCACCATCGCTCAGCTCGCCGGGACCCACATGCGGGTCTCTCCCGATGGGCGGTCGTTCGTCCCTCTCTTGCGTGCACCCGGGCAACCGCCGGCCGGCTGGCGGCAGCTCGTGTTCCTCGAGCAGTTTCACTTCGACGACTCCGGGGATCCGGAGGACGGTCTCCTCGAGCCGTCCGACGAGCCGGCCCTCGAGGAGCACTTCAGCCACCTCGGCCTGCGCACCGCCGCCTACAAGTTCGTGGAGTACGGGTCGGGAGAGCAGGAGTACTACGACCTCGTCGCCGACCCCGACGAGCTGCGGAACCAGGCCGCCGGCCTGAGCGCGGCACGGCGGCGCCTCCTGAGCGAGCGGGTCCACGCCTTCAGCACCTGCCGCCGGGGCGGCTGCCGCGCTCTCGAAGCGGCACCGCCGTAGCCGAGACGGTGCCTCGCGCGGCTACCGCTCCGCGCGAAGCTCCTGCTCAGTGGGGCGGAGTGGCCTCGGGTTTCGCCGCATCGGCACCTGCCCCCGGCGTCGCTTCGATCGCGAGCAGCTCGATCTCGAAGACCAGCGTCGCTCCGGGCTTGATCTTCGGCGGTCTGCCATGGTCGCCATAGGCGGTGTCCGACGGGCAGACGAGCTTCGCCTTGCCGCCCACCTTCATTTTCTGCACGCCCTCGGTCCAGCACGGGATGACGCCGTTCAATGGGAAGGTCACCGGCTCGCCGCGTTGGATCGAGCTGTCGAACACATCCCCGTTGGTGAGGGTGCCGTGATAGTGCACTTTGACCGGGTCGGTCGGTTTCGGACTCGCGCCCGTGCCCGCCTTGGTCTCGACGTAGATCACGCCCGACGGGAGCTTGACGGCCCCAGGCTCGGCGGCGGCCTTGTCGAGGAAGCCCTTGCCCGCCTCCTTCTCCTTGGCCGCGGCCTTGGTCGCGCGATCCGCGGCGAACGCCTGGAGCTTGGGGCCGAACTCTTGCAGGTCGACCTTGAGGTCGCCGCCGGCAACCCCATCGGCCAGGCCCTGCTCGACGATCTTGAGCTCATCCGGCGTGAGGCTGAACGAGGTCAGGTTCCGGCTGATCGCGGCGCCCAGGGCGTAGAGCGTCTTCTCCTCGTCGGTCTTGAGCTCCGCGGCGACGGCGACCTGCGACGCGAGCAGGAGGGTCGCAACCCCCATCACGATGTGTCTCATGCGATCCATCCCCTCTTTTCGACCCCGATCCGTACCCGACGGTGCTCGGCCTCTCGCGGGGGGTGCTGCGAGCCGGCCCGCTCCCGCGCGGCGGGCGATCCGCGGGGGGAAAAATACGATCTCATATCGCTCGGGATTCCCGCAACGCATTCATCGGCGGGATCGTATGTAGGCTACGAGCACCCATGCCGCTGCGATGATTGTCAAGCCGAGGCATAGCCCTCCGATGCCCCATTGGCCTCGCCGGATGGAAGGTATTCCTATGGCGAGGAGAACGCCGAAAATGGCGAGGACGATTGCATACTCCGGCCGAGCGTGCGACATGAGCCCTCCTCGTTCAGGAATCGCGGGCCGATCTCCTCGTCCGCAGGAGTGTGCCACGAAGTCCGGCATCTTCCCGACCGACGCCCCCGCTCGCTTCCCTGGGTGGCGGCCGTCCCGAGACGGCACCTTGGCGCACTCTCTCTTGATGTGAGGTCGTCTGAAAGGAGCCGCACCATGCGCAGGTCGCCCCTCGTGTCGCTGTCCGTCCTCCTTTTCTTTGCCGCCCTCGGTTCGGCCCGCGCGGTTCCGCCGGCCCTCCAGGCGGAGACCGTCCTCTACCACGGCAAGGTCTTCACCGCCGATCCCGGCCGCCCGTGGGCCCACGCGGTCGCGATCCGGGGCGGGCGGATCGTCGCCGTGGGGGACGACGGGCCGGTGCGGGCGCTCGCCGGGCCGGGGACCCGATCGATCGACCTCGGCGGCAGAGTGGTGGTACCGGGGTTCAACGACGCGCACGTCCACCTGGGGGTCGGCCTGCCGCGGCTGACGTTGCCCCCGATCGACATCCCCGGTCCGGGGCCGTCCCTGGACGTCGCGCTCGGCCAGGTGGCGCAGGGTGTGGCCGTGGCGGCGCCGGGCGAGTGGATCCTGGTGATCGTCGGCGAACGGCTGATCCTCGACCCGGCGGCGACCCGCCTCGCGCTCGACCCGGTGGCGCCCGACAACCCGGTCCTCCTCCTCACCTGGTCGTCGCACAGCGCGGTGCTCAACAGCAGGGCGCTGGCGGCGGCGGGCATCGCCCCCAACGCCCCCGATCCGTTCGGCGGCTCGTACGGCCGCTTTCCGAACGGCAGCTTGAACGGTGTGGTCAACGAGTACGCGCTCTTCCGCGTCTTCCGGGCGGAACGGGCGACGTTCTCCGACGCGGCCCTACGTGCCCAGTTCGAAGCCCTCTCCGCCCTCGCGGCCCAGGCCGGCGTGACCTCCGTCCAGGAGATGACGATCGGGCTGACGCGGGAGCGGAGCGAGCGGGTCCTCGGGAGCGCCCATCTCAAGATCCGCCTGCGGTCGATGTGCATCCCGCTCAGCCGGGACGAATCGTGCGAATCGACGCTTCCCTCGACCGATCGGCTGACCTGGTCCGGGATCAAGTGGCTGCTCGACGGCACGCCGATCGAACGGAGCGCCGCCCTCCGCGAGCCCTATGCCGATTTCCCCGGCAACGGACACTTCAATCTCGCGCCGAGCGATCTCACCGCGGCCGTCCGGCGGAGCCTGTTCGGCGTGCCCGTCCGCAGCCAGCTCCTGGTGCACACGGTCGGTGACCGCGCGCTCGACAACATCCTGGGCGAGCTCGGTCGCGCGGCGCCGGACGCCGTCTGGCGCCTGCTCCGGCCGCGCTTCGAGCACGGCGACCTGATCCATCCCGAGCAGATCGAGCAAGCGCGGCGGCTCGGCGTGATCGTGGTGCAAAACCCCACCCATCTGGCCCTCGACTTCTCGCCGGCCCTCGGAGCCGATCGCGCGGCGGCGGCGCAACCGCTGCGCACGTTGCTCGACGAAGGCGTCCAGCTCGCCTTCGGCTCGGACGCCGGGCTGCCCAACCCGTTCGTCGACCTCTTCTTCGCCGTGATCCATCCGTTCCATCCGGCGGAGGCGCTCACCATGGAGCAGGCGGTGACGGCCTACACCCGCGGCTCGGCGACGGCCGAGTTCCAGGAATGGCAGAAGGGATCGATCAAACCCGGCTACTTGGCCGACCTCGCGGTGCTCTCCCAGGACATCTTCACCATCCCGCCCCCGGCGGTCCCGGGGACCACGAGCCTCCTGACCCTGGTCGGCGGCGAAGTGACCTGGGATGCCGGAGTGCTCCATTAGAGACTGTGACCAGAAACTGTGACGTCGCCGCGAGCGGCTGAGTCAGCCTCGCGCGATGGCGAACCCGCAGCCGTTAGGCTGTTCCGGAGCCTCATTCCCGCCGGCGATCCCTTGCTCAAAAGGCCGGCGGAGGAATCAGGAACCGATCCTGTCGCTCCAGTAGCCGGGGCGGCGGCTCTGGTGCATGAACGCCCAGATGCGGACCACGTCGCCGTCGAGCGTGTAGATCAAGGTGTAAGGGAAGCGCCGGAGTGGCTTCGCCCGGAGTTGTCCGCGCAGCGTTGCCGCAGCCAGCGGGCGTTCGAGAAGGAATGCGACGGCGACTTGGAATTCGGCCGCGACGGAGCGGCCAAGGCCTGAGGCGCGGTCCTCGTAAAAGCGAATGGCTTCCCTGAGCTCCCGCTTGGCTAGACGATCGAGCTCGTAAGTTCTCAATCGAGCTCGTCGAGGATTTCGCGCAGGGCTTGCGGGCCGTCGAGCATCCGAGGCTCGCCGCGTTCGAAATCCTTCAAGCGACGCTCCGCCTCGTCGAGCCAGAGGCGCTCGTTCTCTGCGGGTGTCGGTTGGTCGAGGCTCCGCAGAAGCCTCGCGGCGAGAGCCGCGCGTTCGTCAAGATCGAGTGCGAGGGCCTCGGCTTCGAGCTCTGCGATTGTCGTCGCCATCAAAAGGATCCTCCAGGCCGGATTCTAGCCGACGCCGCGCCGAAACCTGAGCCGGAGCCTCCGGCGGGATCTGTACGCGCCACCATCACTGCTTCCCGTAGTCGATGAACCCGCGGTTGATCGAGTTGACCTTCCGTTGCGTGCGGCGGAAGACTCCGATCCCTTCGCGGGAGCCGCCGTCGTTCGTGTTGCCCTCGATCGTCACCAGCTTGCCGGCCGAGGTGCTCTCGACGAGCCCGGTGTGCCCGTTGCCGCCTCCGGTCGAGAGGACGAAGATCATTCCGGGGCGGACGAGGGAAGGTTTCGCCGTCGCGTCCGCAGCGAGCAAGCGGGGGATGCCGCGCTGGCCGGCTTTGTTCCAGTGGTCGAGCACGCCGGCGGTCTTGATCATCGGATTGGCGCGGTCGAGCTTCCTGGCCGCCTGCTCGAAGCAGAAGTAGACGAAGGCGACGCACCAGGGGAAGCTGCCCTCGGTCGGATCGATCCCGACGCCGCGCAGGTAGGCGTCCACCTCGGGACCGCGGTTCGAGCCCGGAGGCTGCTCCATCACCCCGATCTGCGAGGCGGCGACGGCGAGGGTTTCCGCGAGGAGCGGCGGTACGGAGGCGGTCGGGGCCGGAACGGCTTCGGCGCCGAAGAGGGCCGCCCAGGTGATCGGCCCGATGGCACCGTCCACCTTGAGCGGCTGGCCGTCGGCGTCGGGGAAGCGGCTCTGGAAGAGCTGGACCACCGCCTTCAAGTCGGCATCGAAAGCTCCCGTCGCCGCGATCGGTCCGCAGCCGAGGTCGTTCAGGCGATTGCGCACCGCGCGCACGGAAGCGTTGTTCGGCTCGCCAACCTTGACGAGGTGCCCCGGGTAGGGCAGGGGGGCTGCTGCAAGGGGCACGATCGGCGCGTCGGGCATCGGAGCCTCCTTCTTGCGATTGCGCTGATTCTGTCATCGATCGGATCGGCGCGGCGAGAGCTGTGGCCGCGCTCTTTTTATCCGGCGCTTCCCTTCGCCCGCCTCCGGATCCGCAGCCGCAAGCCGCCCTTCGGCTCGGGCGGGATCTTGCTCCAGTCGACCCGGAGGTCCTGATCGGCCGGGATCTCCACGTCGTAGTTGCGGGCGAGCTCGATCGCGAAGGCGGACATGAGGAGCGTCGAGAAGTCGATCCCCGGGCATCTGTGGCCGGTCGCGGGGCCGGCGCCCTGCGGCGCGTAGCCGAACGGGTGGCGCCTGTGCTCGGCGCGGTCGGGCGCGAAGCGGTCGGGATCGAAGCGCTCCGGCTGCGGATAGATCTCGGGCTCGAGCAGCGAGGTCCGATGCGACCAGAGGACCATCCACCCCTCGGGAATTCTCTGGCCGGAAAGGTCGAACGCGCGCCGGGCGCGGCCGAAGAAGACCGGCACGATGGGACAGATGCGTTTCGTCTCGAGGATTACCTGGGACAAGTAGGGAAGGCGTCGCAGCGAGTCCGCGGTGAGCGGCCCGTCTGGCAGGGTCGCGATCTCGCTCCGCAGGCGTTCGCGCATCTCGGGGTGCTTCTCGAAGGCGAGCACCATCGCGGCCAGCTCGGCCCAGACGATCAGGCCGGCGACGACCACGTGGTGGAGCTCGACTTTGAGCTCCTCGACGCCGATCGCGCCGCCGTCCTCCGCCCGCGCCGAGAGGATGCGCGAGAGGCCGTCCTCGCGCGGCCGTTCGAGGTGGTCGTGGATCGCCGCCTCCAGGATGTCGAGGATCTTGTCGAGGGCGGCCTTCGCCTTCGAGTACGCGGTTCCGGGGAGCGGCACGGGGAAGGCGGAGAAGCCGGCGAGAACGAGGGCGTATTCGGCGCGGAGAGCCGCCTGCACGGGACCCGCCGGGATCCCCAGGACCGAGGTGCAGATCGCCTGGAGGGCGAGCTTCTTCATCTCCTCGACGCCGCGGATCTCGGGCTCTTCGGCCCATTCGGCGAGCGCGCGGGCGACCTCGCTCTCGATCTCCGGCAGATAGGCGGCGTGCGCTTCGGGAGTGAAGCCGGCGAGGACGAATTCCTTGCGCCGCCGGTGCTCGGTCCCGTCGAGCAGCGGCAGACAGTTCATCCCCATCAGCTCCGCGACGTGCGGCACCATCGCGTTCGAGCGCAGGACCCGCTCCTCGTCGTTGAACGCCGCGGTCGCTTCGGGTCCCGAGATTACCGCCGTCTCCCGACCGAGGATTCGGGTGCGGAACACCGGGCCATGGCGGGCGACCCGCGCGGCGCAGAACCCGAACCCATCCGCGAGGAACGCCCCGGTCTCGCCGAGCCAGGGGAGCCCGGAGCGGCCGGGAGGGAGAGCGGCGGAGCGGGAGGATGGGTCGACTTGCGGAATGGGCATGGAGCCTCCGGGAGCGGGAAGGGGAACCGGGTTTCGGAGATCCTACGCGGTGTTGGGGGAGTTGGATGAGAACCCGAACTCTGGTCCTCGCCCGCGCGCTCGGCGGAGGCGCTCTCAAAATCCGGCTCCCGGCGGTATGCTTCGCGACGACCGGAGGATCCGATGAAGCGCGGCGATATCCTGGCGATTCTGAACGACCATCGGGGCCAATTGAGCCGGCTCGGTGTCAAGTCATTGCGCCTGTTCGGCTCCACAGCTCGCGATGAAGCCGACGCGGAGAGCGATGTCGATCTGGTCGTGGCTTTCGACGCGACTCCGACGTTTGCCGGCTTCATGCAGCTCCGGATCTTTCTCGAGGATCTCCTCGAAGCAAAGGTCGATCTCGTGACCGAGACCGGCCTCCGCCGCCGCGTCCGGCCGTACGTCGAGAAAGACGCGATCTGCGTCGCGTGACGTCGTCCTCTTGGGATTTGGATCGAAAGGAAGAGTGACGAAAGCCGTCGTCCTCGCGGCGGGCCGCGGCTCGCGGATGCGGCGGCCGGATGGCGGCGCGCGGCTCGATCCGACGCAGGCGGCGGCTGCCGATGCGGGGGCCAAGGGGATGGTCCCGATCGCGACTCGGCCGTTTCTCGATTACGTGCTGTCGGCGCTCGCGGACGCCGGTTTGTCCCGAATCTGCTTCGTGGTCCGGCCGGGCGAGGACGCGATCC
>DATMZM010000189.1:0-11931 GCA_035607445.1 Thermoanaerobaculia bacterium
CCGGCGCTTTCGGCCATCCGTTCGAGCGTCGGCCGGCTGGGCTGGACCTTGCCCCTCTCGTAGCGGGAGATCCGCGCCTGATCGACGCCCGAGGCCGCCTCGAACTCGCGCTGGCTCCGGTCCTCGAGGTAGCGCAGGAGCACGACGGCCAGCTTCTTCGCCTTGCGCTCCCAGCCGCTCTCCATGGCGTTGGCCTCCGAGATTCCGTGGATGTGACACCGGACGGTGTTCTCGTTCCAAGAAAAAAGGGTGCTTGCCGGCACCCGATCCGCGCATTTTCCTTATGATGCGCATAACGGATGCCCAGTTTGGCGAAAAATCGCAAAGCCGTTCCCTCTTTGCGCCCCAAACCCCGATTTGGAGGGTTCCGCCCGGTCCGCCCTTCCGCGCGGCCGGCGCCCCTCGCCGAAAGGAGCCTCGTATGCCCGCCCCGCCGCTCCGCCGTCTGACTCCCTGGCTGCTCGCCGCCCTCCTCGCCCCCCCCGCCCCGGTCGCCGCCGCGCCGTTCGATCCCCACGCCCTCTTCGGCAGGCTTCGCGGTTTCCTCTCGGCAATCTGGGGAGACCTCGGGTGCGAGCTTGAACCTGGCGGACGTTGTGCGCCGGCTTCCCGACCGATCGGGTGCGAAATCGATCCGATGGGAATGTGTGCGCCGGTTACAAGGCCCAGCGGCTGTGAGATTGAGCCTATGGGCACCTGCGCGCCCTTCCTGCGCGATGCCGGATGTGAAATCGAGCCCGACGGCCGCTGCCGAAACTGAGGAATAGTGACAAGGAGCTCAGGGCGCTAGAGTCCCGCGCCGCAGGCTTCTCAGCTCATCAATGAGCCTGCGGGCGGCGATCGCCGTGGCTGCTTCTCGTTTCGCAGCTTCCCAGAACTGGTGGGTGCTTGCCAGGACTTTGTCAGGTAGCACTAAGGCTGCAAAGACACGAGCACAAGCGCCAGCCAACAACTTTACGTCCCTCGTATGTCCCCGATCCAATTCAAGGGCTGCCAGCTCTAGGGCAGCCTGTGCTGCGTCGAAGGCGATCTTGCGGTCAGCAAAGGCTTGCCAGACCCATCCTAACGCTTGGGCTGCTTCGCTTGAGCGATGAAGCCCTCTCGCAATCTGCGCCTCCAGCCAGCGAAGGCGAATCAAATCGAGCGCCCTGCTGCTTTCAAGGGCGACTGACCGCAGATGTCCCAAACTCGCCGCTGCTTCGCTGAAACGATCAAGCCGGCACAAGTATGCCGCACTGTTGAATCCGATGGCCCAGAGAAGCCGCGCCTCTGCGGCTTCTTGCGCAGGAGCAAGAGCCATCTTTAGGGTTACCAACGCTCCTTCAAAATCCTGCTTCTTGTCGAGGACTGAAGCTTTATTGATCAATAGGCGCGCTGTCAGAAGAGAATCTGGCTTCATGGAAAGCGCCCTGGCTGTTTGGGAAAGCGATTCATCGTAGCGCTGTCGATATTTCAAACAGACAGCATGTAGATAGATCGGCCGCGCTGCTATGAGGGGTCCCTCCGAATCCGGTGCGCCTTCGGCTGCAAGCTCCGTGAAGCGAATTGATGCTCGCTCCGCCTCCAGATGGTCGCCCTTCACGATCCAGCTGTTTGCCACAAAGGCCCACGCGTAGCCTTGCAAATAGGAATGCCACCCACTCCCCTCGCCGCCAGATTTCTCAGCGGCAAAGAGCGCGAGGTCAGCCAACTCCCGCGCTCCGTCAGCGTCGTGAGAAGCAGCACGAGCGCTCTCCTCGCACAACCGCTCGCACACCGCCCAGGTGTGGAACTCCTCGGCCGCCGCCACCAGGGTGCGGCGATCCTCGTTGGTTGGCAGCCGGAGGAGCTGGCGCCAAGCCACGGCGGCGTCCTCGCGGTCCGCCTGCCAGCGGCTGGCGACGAGGGCTCCGCCGAGCTGCGTCCGGACCTCCTCGGCGAGCTGGCGGGAGAGGCCGAGGACGACCGCCTCGATGGCCCGGCTCTCGGAGGGGGTCAGGGCGGCGGGGGAGGCCTCCGGGGCCTCGCGCCGGGGGCGCTGCTCGAAGAAGGACAGGGTGCGATCGATCCAGCCGCCGTCGAAACCCAGGCGGCGGGCCAGGCGCTCGAGATCCGAGCGCTCCAGGATGAGGGTGCCCCGCTCGAGCTTCGAGATCGTTCCGTGCCCGAGCCCCGCCTCGGCTTCGAGCCGGGCCTGGGTCCAGCCGGCCTCCTCGCGGAGATAGCGCAGCACGAGGGCGAGAATCGGCAGGGGGCGAGTCCGCGGGTCGGTCCGCGACAAAAGGTGCCTCCTCGGCGAGCAGTTGGTGGAACGCTCCGACATTTTACCGTGCTTTCCGCAGCCTCTGCGAGACCGCCGTGAGCCGAGCCCTCCTTTTTTCGCCCCTCGACGCGAAAAATAGCGACAGCACACCCCGCTTGATGCCTGCGCGCGGAGGGCCGGTCGAGCGGGCTCCCCGAACGCTCGCCACCGTGGCGAGAATTCACGAAAACAACCCCTGCTTGAAGCCTGTCGCCGCGTTCGGGCTCGGTCGGCGGGAGGACGAACCTACCCTCCGCCCATGGCGATCTCATCCCGGGGCCTCCCGGAAGCTCCCCGAGGCACGCGGCCCTCGAGCACGGCCGCGCGCCCCTTTTTTCCGAAATCGGTTCCGCGGGCCGCGGCTCGTGGCCGGATTCGAAACGGCCCTCCGCCGGCCGAGGAGGTGCCGATGGACGCGCGCGAGGCCGTCGCCCTCTGGTTCGAAGCGGGGGATCGCGCGATCGCATCCGGCGATCCGCGCGCCGCACTGGCCGCCTTCGAGCGGGCCGCGCAGGCGTGCCTTCGCGCCGGCGATCCCGCACGCGAGATCGGCGCCCGGCTCGAGATCGCCGCCGCCCTCCTCGAGCTCGAGCGGTGGCAGGACTTCGAGCGCGCGGTCTCCCGGCTCGACGACTTCCACCGCCGGCAAGACCTGCCCGAGGGCGTGCTCGTCCGGGCCCGGGTCTTCGCGCGCGTCGCTCTTCTCGCCCGCGAGCGCGGCGAAACCCGGTCCTTTTTCGATCTCCTCCACCAGGTCCGCCGCAACCGGCGGTCCGGCGAGCCGAAAGGAGGCGCGCGATGAGCGCGAAGCGTAAGCCCGGCCGGCGCGGCCGGAAGGTCCCGCCCGCGTCGCTCCGCGAGACCGCTCTCGTCCGCTACTCGGCGAAGTCCCCCGTCAGGGGCGTGCTCGATTACATCGGCCGCATCCTCGGCGACTTCGCGCCGCAGCTGCCGGTCGAAGATCTCGGCGAATCGCTCGAGCGCGCCGAGCTGCGCGCCGCGGCCGCCGACCTGCGCGGAGTCGCGGGTTTCCTCGGCGAGATCGCGCGCCGCCCCGCGGTCGATCTCCCGCCCGCCGACAGCGACCTCTGCGCCTGGGCCGCCGAGCTCTCCCACGAGGTGGCCCGAATCGCCGCCCGGATCGTGCGCCGGCTCGGGCCGGCCCCGGCCCTTCGGGACCCTTTTCCCGATCCGTGAGGTGACGGCCGACCTTGCCTCCGCTCCCCTGCAGAGGGAGTAGTCTTGGCCGGCATTCTTCTTGGGCCGACAAGGGGGAAGGGCCGCTCGCGATGGAGGTGGCGATTCGGGAAGAGCTGCGGGCGAAGGCGAGGGCGAAGGCTTTCGAGCGGGGGAGCGAGGGTCGCCTGCGCCTGGCGATCTTCCTTTCCGCTTTCCTCTTGTTCCAGGTCCAGTTCATCGCGGCGCGCCAGATCCTGCCCTGGTTCGGCGGCGTGCCGGCGGTCTGGACGACCGCGATGCTCTTCTTCCAGCTGCTGCTGCTCGCCGGCTATGCCTGGGCGCTCGGCCTCGACCGCCGGCTCCCGGCGCGGCGCCAGGCGCTCGCGCACGGCGCTCTGCTCGCGGCGGCGCTCGGCTGGCTCGCGCTGCGGGCGGGGCTCGGCGGCTCGCCTCTCGCTCCCCCTTTGAGCCTCGCTCCGGGATCGCCGGATCTCCCCGTCCTCCGGGTGCTCGCGATCCTCCTCGCCTCGGTCGGCTTGCCCTACTTCGCGCTCGCGGCGACCGGGCCGCTGCTCCAGAGCTGGTCGGCGCGCCTGCGCCCGGGCGCCGATCCCTATCCTCTCTACGCGCTCTCGAACCTCGGCTCCCTGGTCGGTCTCGTCGCCTATCCGGCGCTCGTCGAGCCCGCCTTCTCCCTGCCGCGCCAGGGCGTCCTCTGGGGGCTCGGCTTCGCGCTCTTCGCCGCCGCGGCGCTCGGCGTCGCGGTTCGGCTGGCCCGGGCGAGCCCGGCGGAGATCCCGGCTCCGGGCCGCGCCGGAGCGGAGGACGCGCCGGAGCGAAGGACGATCGTCTTCTGGATCGCCCTCGCTGCAGGGCCTTCCGCGCTGCTCCTCGCGACGACCCACCAGCTCTGCCAGGAGGTGGCGGTGGTGCCGTTTCTCTGGATGCTGCCGCTCGCGCTCTACCTGCTGTCGTGGATCCTCTGCTTCCGGCCCTCATCTCGGGGACCGGCTCCGGCGGCCTGGGGGGGACGATCGGCGGCGGCGAGCGCCGCGGCGGCGCTCGTGCTCGTCCGCGGGGCGGAGGTCGGGCTCTCGATCCAGATCGCGATCTTCTCGGCGGCCCTGTTCGCGGCCGCGATGGCCTGCCACGGCGCGCTCGCCCGGACGCGCCCCGCTCCGGCGCGGCTCACCTCGTTCTACCTGGCGGTCGCGCTCGGCGGCGCTCTGGGCGGCGCGCTCGTCGCCCTCGCGGCGCCGGTTTTCTTCCGCGCCCTCTGGGAGCTGCCCCTCTCGCTCTTCGGCTGCGGCCTGCTCGCGCTCTGGGCGCTCTTCCGCTCGCCGGGGATCGGGGTGAGCAAAGCGGCGGGCGCAACGGCGGCGGATCGAGAAGAAGCCTCGCCTCCGCCTCTCGGCCCCTCGGCGCTCGGGCTCGGCGTCTCGGTCTTCGCCGCGGTCGCCCTCCTCCTCGTCGCCGTCCGGACGCCGCTCCCGGCCCGGGCCGTCGCTCCCGCCGCGCTCGCCGCGGGTCTCGGGGCCGCGGGCGCTTTCGCCGCCCTCCTGCGCAAGGCTCCGAACGCTCCGGTCTCCCGCGCTCAGGCCGGGCTGCGCGGCACGGCCCTCGCTTCGTGCCTTCTCCTCGGGGTCTGCCTCGCCCGCGGCGCGTTCCCCGGGGACGGGGGAGCCCGGCTCGCCCAGGTGCGGAACTTCTATGGTCTCGTGCGGGTGTCCGAGCGCGTGGGGGAGAGCACCGGCCGGCGCTTCCGCGCGCTCGAGCACGGGCGGGCGACCCACGGCATCGAATATCTCGACGAGCCGTGGCGGAGCCGGCCGAACGCCTACTACGGACCGGGCAGCGGCGTCGCCCGGGCTCTCGGTGCGCTGCGCGAGCGAGGGGGGGGAAGGGGGTTGCGGGTCGGCGTCGCGGGCCTCGGCGCGGGCACTCTCGCGGCGTTCGGCCGCCCGGGCGACAGCTTCCGCTTCTACGAGATCAACCCGGCGGTGATCGCGCTCGCCCGCGGGCCTCGCGCTCTGTTCGGCTATTTGGACCGCTCGCCGGCGCGGATCGAGGTCGTCTCGGGCGACGCGCGGATCGCCCTCGAACGCGAGCTCGCGGCGGGGCGGCCCGGGCGGTTCGACCTCTTCGCCGCCGATGCGTTCTCGAGCGACGCGATCCCGGT
This sequence comes from Thermoanaerobaculia bacterium, assembly GCA_035607445.1. Lineage (GTDB taxonomy): Bacteria > Acidobacteriota > Thermoanaerobaculia > Multivoradales > UBA5704 > DASYKS01. The sequence goes on from DATMZM010000189.1 coordinate 5,640, forward strand.
CCACCTCCTGACGCGCGAGGCGCTCGATCTCGATCTCGCCCACCTCGCGCCGGGCGGGATCGTGGCGTTCAACCTCTCGAACCGCTTTCTGGATCTGCGGCCCGTCGCCCGCCGGCTGGCCGCGGCAGGCGGCCTCGCTCTGGCTCTCGTCGAGCAGCCGCTGCGCACGGAGCTCGAATGGCCGAGCCGATGGGCGCTCCTGGCGCGGGACCGATCGGTCCTCGACGCGCCCGCGATTCGGGAGGCCGCCGAGGCCGAGCCGGGCGAGCTCGGGCCGCTCTGGACCGACGACTCGACACCTCTCTTCCGCTCGGTCGAGTGGTGAGGGATTCACGCTATCGTGCCGCGATGGCCCGCTGGCTCGGAAGCTCGGCCGTCTTGACGGTCGTCCTGCTCGCGATCATCGCGTTGATCGCGGCGCTCGCCGTGCCGCGCGGGACTCCGAGTCGTCCCGGAGCCCAAGCCCCGGCGGCCCCGAAAGCTCCGGCCACCCCGGAAGCCCCGGAGAGCGCGGGCGAGGCGACGCGCGCGGATCTGATCGTCGGCCTCAACGACCTGCGAGCGAAGGCGGAGGTGTCGCCGCTCGCGCCCGACGCCGCGCTCGATCGGATGGCGTCGCAGCTCGCGGCCGAGATCGCGCGCCGTGGGAGCCTCTCGGACGAGCGGGCGTCGGTCGATTCGCTGGGCTCGATGCAACGCCGGCTGGCCGCTGCCGGGTACCAGGCGCACGGTTGGGCCGAGAGCATCGTCGCGACCGACGGCGATGCGGCGGCGGTGCTCGACTACTGGCGCCAGGGCTCTCAGTTCGCCGAGGCGATGCGTTCCGACTACCAGGACCTGGGCGTCGGCATCGCGCGCTTGGGCCGGACGCCGCTCTACGTTTTTCTCGTCGCCTGGCCGGAGCGGCAGTACTTTGCCCGCGAGGTCGCGGATCTCTCCGATCTCGCCGCCGTGCGGCGCGAGATGCTCGCGGAGGTCAACCGCCTGCGCCTCCAGGCCGGGCGCTCGCCGCTCTCCGAGGAGCCGCGTCTCGACGAAGCGGCCCAGGAGCATGCGGAGGACATGCTCCTCCGCGTCTACTACGACCACCGCTCGCCCGAAGGCAAGGACGTCGGCGATCGCCTGCACGCCTCCGGCTACGCCTGGCGACTGGCCGGAGAGAACCTCGCGGCGGGCCATACGTCGGTCCGCTCCGTCGTGGCCGCTTGGATGCGGAGCACGGACCACCGCCGCAACATGCTCCATCCCGGTTTCGTCCACTTCGGCGCCGGTCTGGCGGTCGGAGCCTACGATCACCGCTACAAAGTCCTGTGGGTCCAGACGTTCGGCACCCCCGAGTGAAGGGAGACCGGCCGACAATTGGCCGGGTTGCGCCGATCGAGCCGGCGGATAGACTGCGCGCCATGAGAGAGGACGAGAAGAAGAGGGCGCTCAAGCTGCTGTCGGCGATGATCCAGATGGCGGGCCTGACCCGGCAGGACCTGGATCAGAAGCTGGTGGCCGGGCGGGGCTATACGAGCCAGGTGCTGACCGGGCGCGTCGAGCTCAAGTTCCAGCACATCCTGGAGATCCTCGAAGCGCTGGGCGTCGAGACCGAGGTCTTCTTCCACATCCTCTATCCGCCGCCGGCCGAGCGCCGCGCCGGACCTCCCCTGCTCGAGACGTTTCTCGAGCGGCTGCATCGCGCCGGGGCCGACGAGGTGTCCGCGACCCCCGTGCCGCCGCCGCAGCCGGCCGAGACCGACGAGGAGCTGGAACGCCAGATCCTGGCGGCGGTTCGATCGGTCCTGCGCCAGCCCCCGCAGCGGTTCTGACCGCCCTTGGGCCTCGGACCTTCGCTCTCGACAGGTCGCGATAAATCCGGTCTTCGCCGGGCTCCGTACATCCACACAAGGCAGTCGCCAGGGTCAGCGTCCTCCTCCCTAGGGTCCGCGGTGTCCAAGGCGAATCGCCGGTAGGAAGGCCAGCGTCGCCCGTGCCGGGTCGCCGCTGGCCTTTTGTTTTTCCCCTCCCTGTCCTCTCCTCTCGACCGGCCCGAGCGGCGCTCCGGGCGACTATGATGCGGCGCGATGAGCTCCGGCGCGCTTCCGGGCGGTCTGCTCCTCGCGGCTGCGGTCTTTTGCTGGGGGGCGCACGCCGTGATTCCGGCTCAGCTTCGGGGCGGAGAGCCGGCCCGGCGCCGCCTTTGGGCGCTCGCCTCTCCCCTGCTGCTCCTGGCCGGCGTGTCGGCCTTCCTCGGCCTGCTGCGGCTCTTCGAGGACGCCGCGCTCTCGGCCGGCCTGGTCCCCTTCTCCGGCGGGCGTTCCCTCCGCGCGCTCGGCCTGCTGGCCGCGGCGACCCTTCTCGCGGACCTCGTGCTGATCTTCGCCTGGCGCGATCTCGAAGATCGCGGCTGGCGGATCGCCGCGGGGCTCGGAGGCGCTCTCGTGCTCGCGGCAGGCTTCGCTCTCGGTGCGCTCGCGGGGGGAGGGGCTGCCGCGCCGGCCTGGGCTCTGCCGGTCCGCGCTGCGGCGCTCGCTCTCCTCATGGCCGCCGCCGGCCGGCTCGCGCTCCCGAAGCCGCCGCCGCGTCCGACCCTCGAGACCGCCGCAGGCCTGGCGCTCCCCTTGTCCCTCCTCGCCCTGCCGCCCGAGGTGCGCGGGCCGGTCATCAGGGGCGGCGGTCTCGCCTGGCTCGGGTTCGCCGCGGCGCTCCTCCTCGCCGGCCGGTTCGCCGCCCGTCCCCGCTGGCGCCGGGCGGCGCTCGCTCTGGGAGTGCTCCTCGCGTCGATCCTCTGGGGCCTCGCGGCCGAGACCGCCCGCGGCCTCGCGGCGACGGCGCCGCCCGCGGACCCGGGAGTCGAGAATCGATAAAGGGCGAACGCTCAGCCGGCGTTCTTCGCCAGCAGCGTCTTCGCCTCGGCGATCGGCGAGGCGTCCTCGACCGGCTGCTCGGGCGCCGGCTTCTGCACCACCAGGCGCTTGAGCATCGCGATCGCTTCGGCTTTGGCGGCCGGGCGATACTGGAGGAGCGCGTCGGCGAGGTAGAGCTGGTTGTACGGGTTGTGCGGCGCGATCGCGACGGCTTTCCTCAAGTGCTCGACCGCGAGGTCGCGATCGACCCAGCCGGTGATGAACGGAACCTTCGGCGCCAGCGTGTGGAGGCGGCCGAGCAGCCGGTGGCCGCCGGCTTCCTCGAAGCGCTCGTCGATCGCGACGACGATCTCGCCGTAGCGGCGGACCTTGTCGCCCACTCCCTGGCGCGCCGCGGCGAGCTTGCCGAACGCGTCACCCCAGAGCCCCCAGTCGACGGCGCCCCAGAGCAGCACGTAGGGCGCTTCGGGCGCCCCCGCGAGAGCCTTGGCCGCCGCGGCGGGGGTCATCGCGTCGAGCTTCGCCCGGCCGCCGGCCCGCTTCCCGAGCTCGTCGATCGCGGCCTCCGTCACCTGCCGGCCGCGGCCGAACGCGTCCTGTTTCGCCTGCGCCGTCGCCGCTACGTACTCCCCCTTGAAATGGAGAGCGCGCAGGAGCTTCCACGACGCCTCGAGCTGCCCCGGCTTGGCCTGGAGCGCCTTCTCGTAGGCCGCGATCGCCTGATCGATCGGTCCGGCCGCGGCGTGCGGCCCCTTGGCGCCCTCGGCCCGCCGCGCGAAGGCGGCGTCCCCCTGGGCGATCCACTCGGCCTGGGCGAGGAGGGGGGCGCTGGCGAGGCTGAATGCGAGAAGGGCAAGGGCACGTGGGAGAGCGAGACGAGCAATCTTCATGGGCGCGATTCTGCCATGGAGGCGACCGATCGGAGTCTCTCTGTCGACGATGGAGACCGCTCCCTCCGGCGCGGTGCTTGCGAGAAGGAGGACGTAATCGACTCTCGCCTGCGAGGGAGACTTAATCGTTAGGGCCGACAGGACGGCCTCAGAGGAGCACGTACGGTGCCTCCTGCGCACCCGCGAGCGCTTGGGTGTCATCGCGTCGAGCTTCGCGCGGCCTCTGACTCGTTTCCCGGGGGTGGTGTCCACTTTCTGCCCAAGGTAACCTTCCTCGGCTATGCCCCGGGAGGTCGGCCCGCCTTGGTGAGCGGATTGTTGTCTGTTTCGTAATAAATATCCAGATTAGCGTGCCCTTTGTCTTCTAGGGCTACCGGAATCTTCTTTGGCAGTTGCCCATGGTCATCTTTCAGAAAAAGTGAATAACGTAGCCAAGACTCAGACAACTTCCAGCCAGTCGGCACTTCGGGCTCAATCAAGTATTTCCCGGCAGGTAAGTCATAAATCTCATAAACCCCGTTCTCATTCGTTTTTACTTCGTAGCTCTTGTCGCCTCCGATGATGCGAATGGTTCTGCCTTCAGCGCTCGGCGCCGTCGCCCCCTGGAAACGGATCGTGCCCGAGATGCGCGTTTTCCCGCGCACTTCCATAAGTCTGTTCAGATAAAGCAAATCGTCAGTTGGGTCCACTGCACTTCGCACGGAACCGGATCTTCCGCAAGACATGACATACCAAAGCTTAAGATTTTCATCGCGCGGGCCGAGATAAAACAGGAAGCGCCGGCCAACGGATTGCTTCGTAAAACCCACAACGCAATCCGTGTTAGCGCCTTGTCCAAAAGTCATTTCGTCACCGACCTTCAAATTTCCCTTGAAGACGTTCTCGACGATCATTTTTATTGACCTGATTCCCTCATAGCCCTCGCCGTTTTCTGACTCTTCGATAGAAACTGCTCTGGCAATAACGACCAGATCTGCTCCTTCGTAGGCACTAAGAACCGTGCAAGTTCCGGCGCATGAACATGCGCTCGCGGCGCGTGGGCCGAGAAGCAATCCTATGAGGGTCAAGAACAGAAGATGCTTTCTGAATGACACTGTTCAATATCCTTTGGTGTCAGGTTATTGTTCCACTACTGGCGTCTTGATCGAAGGGCTACTCCCATGCCAGAGGAGACGGAGATCTGATTTCAAGCGCCATCTGACCGCTCCTCCTGACTCCCTTAAGAGGAATTGAAGCACGCTCTATGCCAGGTAAGTCAGGGGCCGAAGTGGGTAGATGAAGAGAGGAACGCGGAGGGAGAGCTGTGGCTTCAGGCGTTGCCTTGAGAGTACGCGCTGTCACCTCAGAGCGACAAAGCCGACCTATGCACACATATGCGCATGTCGGTTGGCGAGGTCGGCGCGGACTTTCCGCCCGGCTTTCTCCGGAGCTGCCCTTCGTCAGCGGAGAAACGCATCGCCTCCGCCGCCCCGACTCCGCTATCATCCCCGGGCATGACGGAGATTCCCGGTTCGTCCGCGCGCATCCCCCTCGTGGCCCTCTCGGACGTCGTCGCCTTTCCTTGCACCGATCTGGAGCTCGAAATCCGCGATCCGCGCCAGCGGTCGCTGGTGCGTCACGTGATCGAACGGGATCGCGAGGGCTGGGTGGGCCTCGTCCTGCTCAAACCCTCGTGGGTCCGGAGCGAATCGGAGGCCGCGGAGATCTTTTCGGCCGGCACCGCGGGACGGGTGATGGAGGTCGAGATCTTCGCCGACGGGCGGGCGAGCCTGCGGGTGCACGGGGAGTACCGCTTCGAGCTCGAGCGGGAGGTGGGCGGCGAGCCGTACCGCCAGGGGCTGGTGCATCCGATCGAGGAGCCCCGCTTCGACGACCGCGACGCGGCGGTCAAGGTGGTCCGCGAGGGGATCGTCGCGTTCGCCCGGACGCTCGCGGAGGGCGGCGAGACCTCCGTTCCGTTCGGCCCCGAACGGGTCGAGGCCCTCTGCCACGTGCCGTTCGAGGAGCTGGTCAACCAGCTGGCGCAGGAGCTCGACCTGCCGGCGCTCCGCAAGCTCGAGTTGCTCACCGAGACGATCCTCGATCGCGCGCTCTCGATCCTTCAGATCCTCGAAGGCCGGAAGAGGGTCGCCGACCTGCTGCGGCCCTATCGCCACCTGGCGGCGCGCTCGCCGCTCAACTGATCCGCTCTCGCTCGGGTCGCCTTCCTTCGTGCTCTCCCTCCGCGATCCGGTCCACGGCTTCGTCCATTCGGACCGCCTCGAGGCGGCCCTCGTCAACAGCCGGCCGGTGCAGCGCCTGCGCTGGATCCGCCAGCTCGGCTTGACCTCCTTCGTCTATCCCGGGGCGGAGCACAGCCGGTTCAGCCATGCGCTCGGCGCGATGCATTTGGCCGGGCGGGTCTACGACGCGCTCGCCGCGCGCCGCACCGCCCCCTTGCCTCCGGGGGCGGAGGCGAAGGAGCGCCGCCTGACGCGCGCCGCCGCCCTGCTCCACGACCTTGGCCACGCGCCGTTCTCCCACTCGGCGGAGGAGCTGTTCGCGGGCGGC
>DATMZM010000164.1:0-27972 GCA_035607445.1 Thermoanaerobaculia bacterium
GCTTCCGGCGGTAGGCCTGGAGCATCGTCGTGAACTGTGGCTCGTTCCACAGCGGTCCGGCGGGCGCCGCTGGTTCCCGCGCGCCGGCCCGAGTCGCCGGTGCCTGCCGGCAGCTCGCCACGCTGAGGGCCGTTGCGGTGGCCAGAGATGCCAGGGTCAGCCGGGCAAAGGTCGTGCGCATGGAGCACCTCCTCCCCTCGTACATACGCAAAGCGGCCCCACCGCGGGACGATGGCCGGACCGGTTTCTGTCCTCGGGACTCAAATCATACCTGGCCGGCGGGATTGCCCCGACCCGGCGGCATCGACCCCGAGCCCGACGCCGAATACCTCGAGCCCGACGACGATCGCCTCGAACCCGCAGCAAAATACCTCGAGCCCGACGACGAATACCTCGAGCCCGACGCGGCTGACCTCGAACCCAACGCGAAATACCTCGAGCCCAACGCGACTTACCCGGAGCCCGACGCGACTTTCCTCGAGCCCGGCGACCCATACCTCGGACCCGAAGGGGAATACCTCGTGCCCGACGGAGTTTTCAGCGCGCCGCGGCCGGCTCCCCCGCCTTCTGCTTCGCCATCGCGACGAGGTTGAAGGCGTCGCGGCGCATCTTGGCGCGCTCGACGTCCTCCTCCGGGTAGCTCGGGCGGTAGCCGAGACGCTCTTCGTCGAAGGTGAAGGGCTTCATCAGGTCTTCCTTGCCGACGATCGACTGGTCGCGGTGGAAGTAGGCCATGTCGTAGTTGTTCGACATGATGATCGCCTCTTCCGGGCAGGCGTCGACGCAGAAGCCGCAGAAGACGCAGCGCAGCATGTCGATCTCGTAGACGACCGGGTACTTCTCGATGTTGACGTCCGGGTGCTCCCCCGCCTCGATGTGGATGCACTCGGCCGGGCAGTTCTGGGCGCAGAGGAAGCAGGCGACGCAGCGCACCGAGCCGTCGGGCCGGGAGGTGAGGATGTGGTGCCCGCGATAGCGGTGGCTGTAGGCGCGCCGCTTCTCGGGGTAGTCGATGATCGGCATGCCCTTGGGGTTGAACAGGTTGCGGAAGAAGTGCCGGATCGTCACCCAGAGGCCGCCGAGGAGCGGCAGGTAGAGCCGCTCCGAGAGGCCCATGCGGTAGGGCGTGACCCGCTTCGGGATCGTGATCGGTTGGCTGCTCAGGGTGCTCATCGTTCGAGCTCTCCGGCGATGACGTTGAGACCGCCGAGCGACACGATGGCGTCCGACAGCGAGCCGCCGTTGATCAGGGTCGGGAAGGTCGAGAAGATCGGGAAGCAGGGCGGCCGGACCTTGAGGCGATAGGGCTTCGACGAGCCGTCGCTGATGGCGTAGAAGCCGAGCTCGCCGTTGGCGCCCTCGACCGCGGAGTAGATCTCGCCGGCCGGCACCTGGATGCCGTCCATGATCAGCTTGAAGTGATAGATCATCGCTTCCATCTGATTGTAGGCGGCGTCCTTGGCAGGCAGCGCGACGTGCGGGTCGGCGACGATGTACGGACCCTCCGGCATGCCGCGGTCGAGCAGCTGGCGGATGATCTTGAGCGATTCGCGGATCTCCAGCATGCGGATCCGGAAGCGGTCGTAGACGTCGCCGCCTTGGAGCGTCGGGACCTCGAAATCGAGGGTGTCGTAGAGGTCGTAGGGCACCGCGCGGCGCTGGTCGAGAGCGACGCCGGAGGCGCGCAGGCAGGGCCCGGTCCAGCTCCAGTTGATCGCCTCTTCGCCCGAGATCGCGGCGACGCCGACCGAGCGGTCGAGCCAGATCCGGTTCTTGTCGACCAACTTCTCGGTGTCCTCGATGAAGGCGGGGATGATCTCGAGGAGGCGCCGGCTGCGCGCCTCGAAATCGGGCGGCAGGTCCTGCGCCAGGCCGCCGATGCGGCCGTAGGAGACCGTCAAGCGCGCGCCGCAGCAGGCTTCGATCAGGCCGTAGATCTCCTCCCGCGGCTGGAACATGTACCAGAAGTTGGTCAGCGCCCCGGCGTCGACGAGCGTCGTGCCGTTGCAGACGCAGTGGTCCATGACGCGGGAGAACTCGGAGAGGATCGTGCGCGCCCAGACCGCGCGCGGCGGCGCCTCGATGCCCAGGAGCTTCTCGACCGTCTTGCAATAGGCGACGTTGTTGATGAAGGCCGAGCAGTAGTTCAGGCGGTCGGTGTAGGGGATCACCTGCTGCCAGTTGTGGGTCTCGGCCATCTTCTCGAAGCAGCGGTGCAGGTAGCCGATCTCGACGTCGGAGGCGATGATCTCCTCGCCGTCGAGCACCGCCATCAGGCGGAAGGTGCCGTGCATCGCCGGGTGCGAGGGGCCGATGTTGACCGTCATCCGCTCGAACAGGTCGTCCTCGCCCTCGGGCAGGTCGAAGTGCGGCTTGTAGATGTCGTCCTCGGTCAGGATCCAGCGCCGCGCCGGGTCGTAGTCCTTGCGCAGCGGATGCCCCTGGAACGCCTCGTGGCAGAGGATGCGCGAGAGGTTCGGGTGGCCGGTGAAGCGGATCCCGAACATGTCGTAGACCTCGCGCTCGAACCAGTTGGCACCCTTCCAGACCGGGATCAGCGAGGGCAGGACGGCATCGGATTCCGCGACCGGCACCTTCAAGCGCAGGCGGTCGTTCCGGGTGACCGAGTAGAGGTGGTAGACGACCTCGAAACGGCCGCCTTCCTCGTCCGAGCGTTCCGGGTAATCGACGCCCGCGACGTCGAGCAAGAGGTCGAAGCGGGTCTCGCGGCCGTCGTGGAGCGCACGGGCGACGTCCGAGAGCGCTTCGCGCCGGACCACCCAGGTCGGCTGGTCGGCGCCCTCCTGGACGGCGACGCTCCCGGCCGGCAGCTTCGCGGCGACGGCGTCAAGCAGGGACGGCTCGGCCAGCGTCGGCACTCGCGCTCTCCTTCCCGTTCGTGGCTCCCGCCTTCGCTCGCTCCGCGGCCCGGCGGCGGTCGCGCACGACGCGCTCCTTCAGCTGCAGGATGCCGTAGATCAGTCCCTCCGGCGTCGGCGGGCAGCCGGGGACGTAGACGTCGACAGGGATGATCTCGTCGATCCCCTGCATGACGTGATAGGCGCGGTAGAAACCGCCCGAGCAGGCGCAGGCGCCCATCGAGATCACCCACTTGGGCTCGGCCATCTGGTCGTAGATGCGCTTCAAGACCGGCCCCATCTTGTCGTTGATCGTGCCGGCGACGAGCAGCACGTCGCTCTGGCGCGGCGAGAAGCGGACGACCTCGGAGCCGAAGCGCGCGACGTCGTAGTGGGAGGAGACGGTCGACATGAACTCGATGGCGCAGCAGGCGGTGCCGAACGGGAAGGGCCAGAAGGAATGGCGCTGCGCCCAGTCTTCGAGAGTCTCGAAGGTCGTCGTGACCCAGCTCTCTCCGACGGTCTTGGTTTCCAGGTTTGCCATGGGTGGCTCCTCGGCGGGACGGCTGCCAGTCTAGCACTTGTGCCCACCGGGAACAAGCGATCCAAGGCTCTCTGTTTTGAAGGAGTTAGGTCGCTCGATCGGGGGCCGTGCGAGCGTCGTTTGCGAAGCCTTGGAGAACGCTCTGTTAGACTCGCTGTCCTCTTGGCGCCACCGCTCGCTTCCGCTCCTCCCCGCTGGGCCGCCGCGCTCGCTCTCGCCCTGCGCCGGCTCTTTCTCGCGCTCGCCGATCTCGTCGTTCCGGCGCCCGCGGCGCTCGTCGAGAAGACCGCCGGGCTCGGCGAGACGCAGGCGCTGCGGGCGGTGTCGCGGCTCGGCGTCGCCGATCTCCTGGCCGCGGGACCGCGGACGGCGGACGAGCTCGCCGCGGTGACGGGAACGAACGCCGATGCCCTCCATCGCGCGCTCCGGGCGCTCGCGAGCCGCGGCATCTTTCGGCTCGACCGCACCGGCCGCTTCGCGAACAGCCGGCTCTCTTCGGCGCTCCGCCGTGACCGTCCCGACGCGGCCGGCGCCTGCGCCGAGTTCTTCGGCTCTCCGGCCAGCTCCGCCGCCTGGGCGGAATTGCCGCGGGCTCTCGCGACCGGCGAGGGGTCCTTTTCGCGCGTGCACGGCGTCTCGATCTGGGACTGGCTCGAGGCCCACCCGGACGAGCGCGACACGTTCGCCGCCGCCATGGGCTCGGTCACCTGGATGTACGCGGGCGCCGTCGCCTCGCGGCCGGTGTTCGACGGCGTCGGACGCCTGTGCGACGTCGGCGGCGGGCGGGGCACTCTTCTCGCCGAGATCCTCCGCCGCCACCCGCGGGTGGAAGGCGTGCTCCTCGAGAGCTTCGGCGTGCTCGACGCGGCGCGCGCCTACCTGTCCCGGCAGGGCGTCCTCGACCGGGTCGAGCTCCATTCCGGGAGCTTCTTCGACGCGGTGCCCGCGGGCTGCGACGCCTACCTGCTCAAGCAGGTTCTCCACGACTGGGACGACGAGCGCTGCCTCGCGATCCTCCGCAACTGCCGCCGTGCTCTCGCGCCCGGCGGGCGGCTGCTGGTCGTCGAATCGCTCGTCGAGCGCTGCGACGCGCGGGACTTCGGATCCCGCCTCGACCTCCAGATGCTCGTCGCCTGCGAGGGCGGCCGCGAGCGCGGGCGGGAGGAATTCCGCGCGCTCCTCGCCGCGGCCGGTTTCGAGCTACGCTCGATCACCGCGACCGCCTGCCCGGTCTGGATCCTCGAAGCCGTCGCGGTCTGAAGAGAGCCACCGTGCAGCCCGGACGCGATCGCCAGCTCGTCACCGCCGCGGTGATGCTCGGCATGTTCCTGGCCGCTCTCGAGGCGACGGCCGTCGCCGCCGCGGTGCCGACCGCCGTCGGCACGATGGGCGGCGTCGCGCGCTACAGCTGGGTGTTCTCGGCCTACCTCCTGACCTCGACGACGACGGTGCCGCTCTACGGCAAGCTCGCGGACCTCTTCGGCCGGCGGCGGATCTATCTCTTCTCGGTCGCGCTCTTCCTGCTCGGCTCCGCGCTCTCGGGCCTGTCGGCATCGCTCGTTCAGCTGATCGTCTTCCGCGGCATCCAGGGGCTCGGCGCGGGCGGCCTGATGCCGGTCGCCGCGACGGTGATCGGCGACGTCTTCTCGCTCGAGGAGCGCGGCCGGATGCAGGGGCTCTTCTCGAGCGTCTGGGCGTTCGCGAGCCTGGTCGGGCCGCTCGCGGGCGGCCTGCTCACCGACGCGCTCTCGTGGCGCTGGATCTTCTTCATCAACATCCCGTTCGGCCTCGCCTCGGCCTGGCTGCTGGAACGTCATCTCAAGGAGGAGCCGCCGCGGCGCGAGCACCGGCTGGACGTCCTGGGCACGGTGCTCCTGACGATCGCCGTCGCCCTCCTGCTGCTCGCTCTCATCGAGGGGCCGGAGATCTGGGGCTGGCGCGATCCGAAGACTCTCGCGGCGCTCGCCGGAGCTCTCGCCGCCGGGATCGGGTTCGTGATCCAGGAGCGGCACGCGCCCGAGCCGACGCTGCCGCTCGACCTCTTCCGCAGCCGGATCATCGCTGTAGCGAGCGTCTGCAACGTCCTGATCGGCGCGCTCCTGTTCGCGGTCACCGCCTTCGTGCCGATGCTCGGCCAGGGCGTGCTCGGCGGCTCGGCGACGGACGCCGGGACGATCCTGACTCCCCTCCTGATCGGCTGGCCGATCGCGAGCACCCTCTCCGGCCGGCTGATCGCCTGGATGCCCTACCGGCGCATGGCTCTCATCGGGGGGTCGCTCCTCGCCCTCGCGGGCGCCTTCCTCGCGCGCTTGGGCCCCGCGACGACGCGGACGCAGGTGATCGGAGCGCTCTTCGTGGCCGGCTTCGGCCTGGGCTTCCTCTCGATGCCGTCGCTCCTGAGCGTCCAGAGCGCGGTGCCCTGGCGGCGGCGGGGCGTCGCGACCGGCTCGGTCCAGTTCTTCCGCTCGATCGGCGGCGCGATCGGGGTCGCGGCGCTCGGCGCTCTGTTCGCCGCCCGCCTGCGCTTGGCCGCGGGTCCGGGTGCCGATCCGAACGCGCTGCTCGACCCGGCTCTCCGCCGGTCGATCTCTCCCCTCGAGCTCGCGCACCTGACCTCGGCGTTCCTGACCGCGCTCGAGGCGGTCTTCTTCGGCATCGGCGTCCTCGCCGCGGCGACGCTCGTCGTCGCCGCTCTCTTCCCCGCCGGCCGCGCCCGCGAGCACCTCTTCGTCGAGGACGCGGCCCCCTCTCCGGAGCTCCCGGAGATCATGCCGTGAGACTTCGCGAGGAGCGGCGATGATCCGCCATCTCGACCTGCCGGTCGCGGGACCGGGCCTCCACGAGATCACCGAGAACGTCGCCGCGGTCGTGCGCGAGGCCGGCCTCGCCGAGGGGCTGTGCACGCTCTTTCTCCAGCACACCTCGGCGAGCCTGACCATCCAGGAGAACGCCGATCCCTCCGCGCGGCGTGACCTCGAGAGGTTCCTCGCCCGCCTGGCGCCCGAGGGCGACCCCCTCTACACCCACACGTCGGAGGGGCCGGACGACATGCCGTCCCACCTGCGCGCCGCGCTCACCGCGACGTCGCTCGGCATCCCGATCCTGGGCGGACGTCTCGGGCTCGGCACCTGGCAAGGCATCTTTCTCTGGGAGCACAGGCGCGGCCGGCGCGAGCGCCGCCTGCTCATTCACATCGGGGCTTGAACAGCTCGCTCAGCGCCAGCGCAGGACGACGACGGTCATGTCGTCGAGCTGCTCGCAGTCGCCCTTGAAGTTCGCGAGGTCGCCCAGGATCGAGTCGCGCAGGTCGCGGGCGGAGCTGCTCGCCGCGATCTGGTCGACGAGGCGGATCAGGCGCTCCTCGCCGTATTCGTGGTCCGCCGCGTTGCGGGCTTCGATCAAACCGTCGGTGTAGAGGACGAGGAGGTCGCCGGGCCCGATCGGGCGGAGCCGCTCGCCGAAGGAGACCGGCAGATTGGTGCCGAGGGGAGGCGAGCCGCTGCCCACGGTCTCGACGCTGCGGGTCTTCTTCGACCAGACGAGGACCGGCGGGTGCCCCGCCGTCGCGATCCGCGCCACCCCTTCGTTCCGGTCGAGCACGGCGCAGGCGAGGGTAACGAACGACCGCCGGCCGGTGGTGCGGCGCACCATGCGATTGATCCTCTCGAACACCGGGACCGGCCGGATCAGCTCGTCCTCGAGGAGGAACAGGCAGCTGCGCAACCCGGAGAGGATCAGCCCGCTGCCGAGGCCGTGGCCCGCGACGTCGCCGATCACCGCCGCGAGCCGGTCCGGGCCGAGCGGGAAGAACTCGTAATAGTCGCCGCCCACCTCGGCCGCCGGGAGCGAGGCCGCCGCGACTTCGAGCCACGCGAGCTCGGGCGCTTTCTGCGGCAGCATGCTCAACTGGACCCGCCGCGCCTGATCGATCTCCTCGCGCATCCGCTGGCGCTCGCGGTGGCGCGAGGACTCGCGGCGATAGACGGAGAGGAACTGGCGCTTTCCCCGCTGCGTCAGCACGAGAGCGAGGAGCAGGAAGACGACCAGGCCGGCGGTCACCGCCGCTTCGTACCCGCCCAGGTGCCAGGGCTTCGCCTCGACGTTCGCCGGGCGATCCCCCGCCCAGCTCTTCCACAGCGTCGCGACCCAGGTCGCGCCGTAGAGGAACAGGTACTCGATCGCGCGCAGGCGCAGGCCGATCAGCAAGAGCGGCAGCAAGACGATCAGGGAGACCGTGCCGTCCCCCCAGCGCAGCGTCGTCGGCATGACGAGCTGGAACAGGACGTAGGCGAGGATGATCTGGCGCACGAACCGGGCGAAGAACGGCTCCTGCCGCGCGGCGAAGAGCGCCAAGGACAGGAAGACGTTGACGCCCAAGAGCGCCGGGGCGAAGGTCTCGCCGCGGCCGAGCGCCGCGGCGAGGGCGATCAGCGAGCAGGCGCCGCACAGCCCGAGGATCCAAAGGAAGATCCGATAGTTGAGGCTGTCGAAGTAGCGCTGGAGCGCTCCGCCCTCCGGCAGGAGGACGAGCTCGTCCATGGTCGGGGCATTCATCGTGGGAAGGTGACGGGGCACACCTCGAACCGCGGGCGGGGCGCGGCGGCGGTCGGGCGGGCGGCGCTACTCTAGCAGGCGGGTCTTGGGATCGGCCGGGGCCGCGGGCGATCGCAGGCGGCGAGCCGTCGCGACCGTCCGCCGGATCTCGGGCAAGGGGACGGGCAGGCCGGGGTGGCGGGCGTCGAGAAGGGCCAGCTCCGCGAGAGCGCGCCGGGCCGAGACCTCGTCGCCCGAGGCCACGCGGACCGCGATCAGATCGGCGAGGGCCGAAGCCAGGAGGGCAGGATCCTCCGGGCGGACGAGCTCGACCGCCCTCTCCGCCGCGCGCGCCGCCACCGCGCGCCGGCCGGCGCCGAGGGAGATCCGGACGAGAGTGCTCAAGCAACGGCAGGCCCGGACTTCGTCTCCGGACTCGACGAAGACCTTGACCGCCCTCTTGAGCAGCGACGTCGCTTCGCCGAAGCGCTCCTGCGCGGCGCGCTGCTCCGCCTTGATCTCGAGGTAGAGCGCCCGCTCGCCGGGATCGCGGGATCCCGCGAGGAGATGGCGATAAGCGCGCGCGAGGGCGTCCTCGGCGGCGCTCAAATCCCCGCGCACGCGCAGACAGCGGCTGCGGCAGCTCCAGGCCCGCGCGCGCAGATCGGCCAAGTGGATCGACGGATAGGCTTCCTGGGGGATCTCGTCCGAGAGGTCGAGCGCGAACTCCGCCAGGGCATCCGCCTCGACCGGATCGACCTTCGATTGGGCCCTCGAGGCCTCGATCAGCCGCTCGAGCACGCCCCAGGTCCGCAACCGGGGGCTGTTGCGGACGAGCAGAGCGCGCCGCCCCGGGGGCAGCCGGAGCAACAGGCCCAGATGCTCCGCCGCCTCGCACCGCTCGGCCTCGAGTCGGGCCCAACTGGCGAAGAACAGCGCTTCCGCCCGTTCGAACATCCGGTCGTAGCCTCCCGGCGGAACCGTCCGGAAGACTTTTCGCCAGGGCCCCTCCTCCAAAGACCCCGGAGACCATCCCCCGACCCGACCGGCCCGGAAGGGTTCTCGCCCGCGGGAGACCGCCGCCTCGAGGTTCGCTCTCTTCTTGTCCACTGCCAGGCTCCTCGTCCCCTCGAACAAAGCTCTCAAGATAAAGGTTGCCGCACTCCGCCAAAAGTGGACACCTCGGGGGCACGAAAGTGTGCAACCCTCCCGGGAATCCGGCGTAAGGAAGTTGCAAAGCGGCATTCTGGAGGGGGATGACCCGTGGAAAGACTGCTCCAAGACCTGCGCTACGCCGGACGCCTCCTCTGGAGCCGGCCGGGCTTCACCCTGGTCGCCGCCCTCTCGCTCGCCTTGGGTATCGGCGCCAACGCGACGATTTTTTCGCTCGTCGACACGCTCCTTCTGAAGCCCCTGCCGCTCGCCGGCGTCGATCGCCTGGTCGCGGTCTTCACCGTCGACGAGCGCAACCCCGGCCACGCGCCGATGTCGCACCTCAACTGGAAGGACCTGGGCGCCCAGAACCGGACGCTTTCGGGTCTCGCCGGCTACGACTGGACGGCGATGAGCGTGGCGATCTCGGGCGAGCCCGAGGTGATCGTCGGCCAGATGGTCTCGGGCAACTACTTCGACCTCCTGGGCGTCCAGGCGGCGCGCGGCCGGACCTTCGGCCCGAGCGAGGACGGGGCGCCCGGCGCCCATCCGGTCGCGGTCCTCTCCGACCACTTTTGGCGCGAGAAGCTAGGGGCCGAGCCCAAGGCGCTCGGCGGCACGATCCGGATCAACGGCTCGCCGTTCACGGTCATCGGCGTCGCCCCGGCATCCTTCCAGGGTCCTTTCGTCGGCGTCCAGCCGGAGCTCTGGGTGCCGATGGCGATGAACAAGGTGATGCGGCCGAACCCCGAGATCAACTGGTACGAGGAGCGGCGGGGTCTCGCGATCTTCGGCGTCGGCCGCCTCAAGCCGGGGGCCACGATCGGCCAGGCGAAGGCGGACTTGAAGGCGATCGCGACCCGGCTCGAGCGCGACTTCCCGGTCGACAACAAGGGCCGCAACGTCGACGTCGTGCCGGTGACGGAAGCGACGCTCCCGGGCGACGCCCGGGCCGGCCTCGTCACCTCCTCGGCGCTGCTCCTCACGATCGTCGGCCTGGTCCTCCTGATCGCCTGCGCCAACGTCGCGAACCTGCTCCTCGCCCGCGCCTCGGCGCGCCGCAAGGAGATCGCGATCCGCCTCTCCCAAGGGGCGGGCCGCGCCCGGCTGATCCGCCAGCTGCTGACCGAGAGCCTGCTCCTGGCGCTCTTGGGCGGCGCGGCGGGGCTCCTCCTCTCGGTCTGGGCCAAGCACGGCCTCGTCGGGCTCCTGCCCCGCATGGCGTTTCCGGTCACGCCGGCGCTCGACCTGGGCGTCGACTGGCGCGTGCTCGCGTTCACCCTCCTCGTCTCGCTTTCAACCGGCCTCCTCTTCGGGCTCGCCCCCGCCTTCGCGACGGTCAAGGACGAGCTGGTCTCGGCGCTCCGCGGCGAGGCCGCGGCCGGCGGCTCGGGCCGGAAGCTCGGGGCGCGCGGCGCTCTCGTCGCCGCGCAGGTCGCCCTCTCGCTCGTGACGCTGATCGCGGCGGGCCTCTTCCTCCGGAGCTTGGGCGCCGCCAATCGGATCGATCCCGGCTACGATCCCGAAGGGCTCGCCGCGGTGTCGATCGACGTCGGCTTCGCGGGCCTCGATCCGGCCCGCGGCGCTCTCGCGATCCGCGCCCTCGAGGAACGCCTCCGGGCGCTCCCCGGCGTCAAGGCCGTCTCGTTCGCCGCGGCCGGACCGATGGAGGGGAGCTTCGCCCGCTCGGTCTTCCTCGAAGGGCAGGAGACGAGCCAGAGAAACGGCACCTTAGTCCAGGTCAACGCGGTCAGCGCCGACTATTTTCCGACGATCGGCATTCCGGTCCTCGCCGGGCGCGCCTTCACCTCCGCCGACCGGGAGGGCGGCGCGCCGGTCGCGATCGTCAACGAGACGATGGCGAAGACCTTCTGGCCGGGGGCCCGGGCGATCGGCCATCGCTTCCGCTTCTTCGGCGACGACAGGCCGGTCGAGGTCGTCGGCGTCGCGAAGGACGCGAAGTACAACGCGCTCGGCGAGGATCCTCAGCCCTACCTCTACGTCCCGCACGCCCAGCGCTATTCGAGCGCCGTGGCTCTCCTCGTCCGCGCGAGCGGCCATCCGAACGCGCTCTTGGGCACCATCCGGCGCGAGGTCGCGGCGTTCAATCGCGACATCCCGATCACCAAGCTCGATACCGGCCGCAACCTGGTCGCGAGCTCGCTCTGGGCGCCCGAGGCGGGAGCCTTCCTGCTCGGCATCTTCGGCCTCGTCGCGCTCGTCCTCGCCGCGATCGGCATCTACGGCGTGATGTCCTTCGCCGTCTCGCAGCGCCGCCGCGAGATCGGCATCCGGATGGCGCTCGGCGCCGAGGCCAAGGACGTTCTCTCGATGGTCCTCAAGCAGGGGATGTTCGTCGTGGCGCTCGGCCTGGGCGTCGGCCTCGGCCTCGCCCTCTTCTTGAGCGGCTTCACCAAGAGCCTGCTCTACGGCATCCCGCCGATCGACCCGGTCGCCTTCGCCGGGACTTCCGTCCTCCTCGCGATGGTCGCGCTCCTCGCCGGCCTCGTCCCCGCGCGGCGGGCCTCGGCGGTCGATCCGAGCTCGGTGCTGCGGATCGATTGATCGAATCGCTCGGAGCTGGCGGACCTGGCGCGCTACACTGCGCGCGATGTCCGATCGATCCGATCCCGTTCGTTGCGGCTGGTCGACCGGCACCCCCGAGTACGTCGAGTACCACGACCGCGACTGGGGGGTGCCGGTCCACGACGACCGCCTGCTGTTCGAGATGCTGACCCTCGAAGGGGCGCAAGCTGGCCTCTCCTGGCTCACCATCCTCAGGAAGCGTGCGGCCTACAAGAAGGCGTTCGCCAACTTCGAGCCCGCGCGCGTCGCTCGCTTCGGAGCGAAGGACGTCGCCCGCCTCCTCGCCGATCCCGGCATCGTCCGCAACCGCGCGAAGATCGACTCGACGATCGGCAATGCGAAAGCCTTCCTGGCCGTCCAAAAAGAGCGCGGCTCCTTCGACGCCTACCTCTGGGACTTCGTCGGCGGCCGGCCGCTCCAGAACGCGAGAGCCTCGCTCGCAGACGTCCCCGCCCAGACCCCCGAGGCCGAAGCCCTGAGCAAGGACTTGAAGCGCCGCGGCTTCCGCTTCGTCGGCCCGACCATCATCTACGCCTACATGCAGGCCGTCGGCCTGGTTAACGACCACGTCGTCCCCTGCTTCCGACACCGCGAGCTGGGCGGGTAGGGCGGGGGGCGGGCAGGGCGGTCGTCGCCTCGACGCGCGAGAGCGGGCCCGGTGCCGCTCGGCTTCACGATAGAATCGAGCCCCCTCATGCAGAACTTCCTCGCGCTCTTCGGCGGTGTGGCGGCGTTCGCGCTTCTCGTGGTGGGAATCGCCGCTCTCACGCGCCGGATCTTCCTGCTGCGTCAGGTGGCGTTTCCTCTCGTGGTCGCGGCGGCGGCGGCCGGCTTTCAGGTCTACCTGCTCGTCGTGGCGCGGCCGGATCCCTCGGCGGTCAGCCTGCGCAACTGGCTGCTCGCGTTCCTCCTGATCGCTGTCGTGCTGCGGCTCCTCGGGCTTTACGTCTTCGACGTCCATCTGCCCGCCCGGCGGGGGTTGCGGCTGCCGACGATGCTCCCCGCGGTCACGATGCTCGTGGTCTATGCGATCGCGGCTTTCGTCACCCTCCGGGCGAGCTTCCCGAAGCTCGACATCGCGCCGCTCTTGGCCACGAGCGCGGTCACCTCGCTCGTCCTCGGCCTCGCCCTCCAGCCGATCCTCGCCAACTTCTTTGCCGGTCTCGTGATCAGCGCCGAGCGGCCGTTCCGGATCAACGACTGGATCCGCTTGGGCGAGCACGAGGGGCGCGTCGTCGCGATCAACTGGCGGACGACGCACCTGCGGACGCGCGACAACGACGACATCGTGATCCCGAACTCGCGCCTCGCCGACGAGAGGATCCTCAACTACTACTACCCGCACGCCATGCACCTCCTGCGCATCGTCGTGGGCGCGCACTACGACGCGCCGCCCTATCGCGTGCGCCGCACCCTCCTCGAGTGCGCGCACGGGATCAAGGGGGTCCTCGACAAGCCGGCGCCCGAGGTCTACCTGCTCGACTTTCAGGACAGCGCGATCCTCTACGAGCTGCGGATCTGGATCGACGACGTCGCTTCCTCGCCGCGCATCTCAAGCGACGTCCGCTACCGGATCTGGGAGGAGCTGCGCCGCGCGGGGATCGAGATCCCCTATCCGATGCGCACTCTCAATATCGCGCCCCGGCGCCGCGCGGTAGCCGAGGGCGAGAGCGAGGGGCCGCCCCCGGCGCGCCTGTTCGTCGCCGAAGGGCCCGACCGCGGCAAGGTGCTCCCCCTCGGCGCCGAGCCGCGGACGGTCGGCCGCTCGCGCTCCTGCTCCTTGAGCCTCGCCGAGGCCAACGCGAGCAAGGAGCATCTCAAGCTCGAGTGGACCTCCGAGGGCTTCCGCTTGACCGACCTCGGCAGCAGCTTCGGCACGCGGATCAACGGCGCCGAGACGAAGAGCGCTCTCCTCTCCCCCTTCGACCGCATCGCCATCGGCGAAACGCTCCTGATCTTCGAGGCCGACCATGCCTGAAGCGCCCCGCCTCCTCGGCCCCTATCGCGTGCTCGAATCGCTCGCAGCATTAAGCGCTCCGGGGCTCTACAGCGGCGTCGGCTCGAGCGGCGCCGGTATGGTGCTGCTCAAGGTTCTGCCGCCGCGCGCCGCCGCGGCGGTCGACCCCGAGCGGTTCGACAAGGAGGCCGCGGCGATCGAAGCGCTCGTCCATCCGAACGTCCTGACCCTCCTCGGCACCGGCCGCCAGGGGGACGACGTCTATCTCGCCTTCGAGTACGTGCGGGCGCGCCCGCTCGAGGCTCTGCTCAAAGAGCGCCGGCTGTCGTTCCAGGACGCGATCACGGTCTGGAAAGGGATCTGCCGCGGCCTCCAGTTCGCACACCAGCGCGGCGTGCTCCACCGCGATCTGACGCCGCGGAACGTCTTCGTCTCGGATGACCTGACCGTCGTCAAGATCGCCGACTTCGGCCTCGGCCGGACCGAGGTAGGCTCGCTCACCGGCACGATCGCGACCAGCGAGATCACCTTCGCCGCCCTCTACTACCAGGCCCCCGAAGCGATCGAGAACCGCGATCGGGCCGACGTCCGCTCCGACCTCTACTCGGCCGGCGCGATCTTCCACGAGATGCTCACAGGCCGGCCGCCGGGCAATCGCTTCGGCCTGCCGAGCCAGATCAACAGCGACGTCCCTTCGGCGCTCGACGTCCTCGTGCTCAAGTGCCTCGCGCGCAATCCCGACGAGCGCCCGCGCTCGGCCGGCGCGATCCTCTCGGACCTCGAGCGCCTGGAGGAGGAGCTGCGGCTCCGCTTCCTCTCGGAGCTGCGCGACCTCCAGACGAGGCGGCTGCCGAGCCCGGGACGAAGGAAGCCTTGGATCTGGATCGCCGTCGCGGTTTTGGTCGTGGCGCTCGCCACGGTGGCCGTGTTGGTCCTCAAGTAGCGGCACCGCCGCGCGCTCAAAACGTCCGCCCCAGGAAGAAGTAGTAATTCGTCCGGCCCCGCTCGCCGAGCCCGGCGGCGAGGTAGAGGGGCCCGAGGACGCTCTTGGCGCCGCCGAAGAGGCTGCCGCTCCACCGCACCGGCCCCGTGCCGACGTCGTTGCGGTTCGACCAGGCCTTCCCCCCTTCGAGGGAGGCCCCGAGGTAGAGGCGCTCGCCGAACGCCGCGGTCTGGCGATAGACGAGGAGGCGGGCCGAGGCGATGTGATCGCCGAGGAACTCGTCCGGCCGGTAGCCCGAGAGCGAGAAGAGGCCGCCGAGCGAAAAAGGCGGAAACGGGCGTCCCTCCTCGAACGTGTAACCGAAGTCGACGCCGCCGGCCAGGCTCGTCCGGCCGTGAGTGCCGACCAGGAAGGTGCGCAGAGAGGTCACGCTCGACGTATCGTCCGCGCCCAGCTCGGGGAACGAGCGGTCGACCTCGACGGCGCCCGAGAAGCCGTGGCGCGGAAAGCTCGCGTCGTCGAGCCGGTCTGCGGCCAGGCGGGCGAAGAGGCGCGCCTCCTCGACCGTCACCGCGCGGAGGTCGGGCGCGCCGACGCGCGGCGCGGCATGCAGCCTCTCGCGCTCGAGCCCGAACCGGACCTCGCCCCAGTCGGAGACCTCCCACCCGACGTCGACGCCCGCCACCGCGGAGGTCAAGCGAAACTCGCCGATCACCGAGCCGTCGACCGACAACCGCAGGTTGCGCCGCGAGAGCGACACCCGGGGCGCGACGAACATGCCGCCGGGGCGCAGCGGCTGGTAGAGCTCGGTCGCGAAGAGCTGGTTCTCGCCCAGCCGCAGGTCGTTGCGCCACTCGGCGCCGAGGCGATCGATCGCGGTCGCGGTGTAGCGCAGGCCGATGTCGAACCCCGCCTCGCCGCGGAAGTCGTCGCGCAGGTTGAGCCCGAAACGCAGGTAGTTCGGCCCCCAGCTCTTCGGCTCGGCGGTGACGTCGAGCACCGTCTTGCCGGCTTCCCGGGAGAGCTCGAAGCCGACCTCGTCGAACAGCCCGAGACCGTAGACCCTGTCGAGGTCGGCGCGCAGCTTGGCGATCGAGAGCGGCCGCCGGGGCCGGGTTTCGAGCCGCGCGGCGACGACTTCGGGAGCGATCCGGCCGCCGGTCTCGACGCGGATCTCGTCGATCCGCGGCGGCGCGCTCCGCTCGCCCCGGCGCCGCTTTTCGAACGCCGCGTACGCGTCGGGCGCCACCGCGAGCGGCGCGAGCGCGGCGGCCGACGCCTCGACCGCCTGCCGGCCGCCCGCGATCACCTCGGCGATGCGGTCGAACTGGGCGGAACCGATCGAGGCGTCGGGGACCAGGAGGACGTCCTGGGGGCCGAGCTCTTTCTTGCTCGCCTCCGTCGTGCGCCGGATCATGAGGGTCAGCATCTGGTTCGTGATGCCGACCGGCGTGTCGAGGGTCTCGGGCTTGTCGAGCGGCTCGCCGGTGTCGACCGCGATCAGGACGTCGACCCCCATCGCCCGCGCGACGTCGACCGGCAGGTTGTCGGCGATCGCGCCGTCGACCAGGACCCGGCTGTCGATCTCGACCGGCGAGAAGACTCCGGGGAACGCCATGCTGGCGCGGATCGCCTGGACCAGGTCTCCGGACGAGAGGACCACGGCCTCGCCCGTGCCGAGATCCGACGCCACGGCGCGGAACGGAATCGGCAGCGTGTCGAAGTCGCGCACCGTGGCGGCCGGGAGAGTCAGGGCGCGGAGCAGGAGGTTGAGCTTCTGTCCCTGGATCAGGCCATGCGGCAGGCGCAGGTGACCGTCGCGGACGCCGACCTGGAAGTTGAAGAGGAGACCCCGGTCGTCCTCTTTGCGGCGAAACGCCAGGCGCTCGCGCGAGATCGAGTCCTTGAAGGAATCGCTCCAGTCGACCCCGCCGAGCGCCTTTTCGATCTCCTCGGGCTCGACGCCCGCCGCGTAGAGGCCGCCGACCATCGCCCCCATGCTCGTGCCGGCGATCGCGTCGATCGGAATCCGCAGTCTCTCGAGCGCCGAGAGGACCCCGACGTGGGCGAGCCCGCGGGCGCCGCCGCCCGAGAGCACGAGGCCGACCCGCGGGCGCGGCGCCGCCTCGCCGGAAGCGGGCGGAGCGCCGGCAGCGAGGCAGAAAATCCCCGCGAGGACCAGCCTGGTCGGGCGTCGCAACGAAACCTCCCTCCGCTGTCGATCGGCGGCTCGGTGGCAGGCATCTTACCGCCCGGGCCGATCGCCCGGCGTGCGGCGGCGCCTCTCGGGCGGAGAGAGCCTAGGCGCGCTCGGACGCCGGCAGGAGGACTTCGAGCCCGTCCCGCGCCGCCGCGGCGTTGCCGGCGCGGATCTCCGGAACCCCGATCGCGCGCAGCTTCTTGGCCGGATGGTCGACCGCCCAGGCGAGCGTGTCGATCATCTGCGGCAGCGTGACCAGGCCCAGCCGGCGCGCTGTCGCGCGCGTCGCGGGGATTCCTTCGGCGAGGAGGTAGAGCGGGATCGCGAGGTAAGCCCAGCGATGGCCCGGCCCGAGCACGTACCAGGGACGGACGAAGGTCGACGGGAAGGCCTCGCGGGCGAGGAGCCTCTCCCCTTCCGCCCGCACCCGCCAGTAGGCGCGCATGGCCGGGGCCGGATGCGCGACGCTCAGGTAGACGAAGTGCTCGACGCCGGCCGCTCGCGCGGCCTCCGCCGCGGCCCGGACCGAGGCGAAGTCGACGCGCTCGAACTCGGCGGCCTTCCACGGCGCCGGATGAGGGGTTCCGACGAGATGGACGAAGGTATCGGCGGGGGCCACCCGATCGGCGTAGGACGCGGCGTCGAGAGCGTCGCCGACGACCGCTTCGCAGCCCGCGGGCAGGCGGCCGGACGACTTCGGGCGGACGAGCGCGCGGACCCGATGGCCGCGCGCGAGGAGAGCCGGGATCAGGCGGCTGCCGAGATAACCGGTGCCGCCGGTCAGGAAGACGGTGCGTTGCATCGGGATGCCTCCCGCCGCCCGGCGACCTGCCGGACGGTTCTCCCTCCCTCTACGCGCGGCCAAGGCCTCCGGATGAGGAGCGCCAAGCGGCGGCTACAGCAGCTCGGCGGCCGGCTTGTACGGGCGGCCGAGCGAATCGGCCACGGGCTTCGAGGTGACGTGGCCCTGGAGCGTGTTGATCCCCTCGAGCAGGCCGGGATCCTCGAGCGCCGCGGCTTTGAGCCCCTTGCGGGCGAGCGCGCGGGCGTAGGGCAGCGTCGCGTTGGTCAGACCGAACGTCGAGGTGCGCGGCACCGCGCCGGGCATGTTGGCGACGCAGTAGTGGACGACGCCGTCGACGGTGTAGACCGGATCGGAATGGGTGGTCGCGCGGGTCGTCTCGAAGCAGCCGCCCTGGTCGACGGCGACGTCGACGACCACCGAGCCCTCTTTCATCTGGCCGATCATCGCGCGGCTGACGAGCTTCGGCGCCGCCCGTCCCGGGATCAGCACGGCGCCGATCAGGAGGTCGGCGCGCCGGATCGCCGCGAGCAGGTTGTGGTGGTTGCTCGCGACGGTGATGACCTGGCCCTGGAACATGTCGTCGATGTAGCGCATCCGGTCGAGGTTGGTCTCGAGCACCGTGACGCTCGCGCCCAAGCCGAGCGCCATCTTGAGCGCGTTGATGCCGACGATGCCGCCGCCGATGATCACCACGTCGCCCGGCGGCACGCCCGGGATGCCGGCGAGGAGGGTACCCCGGCCGCCGTGGGTCTTCTGCAGATAGCTCGCGCCGACGACGACCGACATCCGGCCGGCGACCTCGGACATCGGGGTCAGGAGCGGCAAGCGGCCTTCGCTGTCGGTGATCGTCTCGTAGGCGACGCCCGCGACCTCGCGCTCCAGGAGAGCATCGGTCAGCTCCGGCAGCGGCGCCAAGTGGAGATAGGTGAAGAGGAGCTGGCCGCGCTGCATCCGCGGGTACTCGGGCTCGACCGGCTCCTTGACCTTGATGATCATCTCCGCCTCGGCCCAGACCCTGTCGACGTCGTCGATCACCCGGGCGCCCGCCTCCGCGTACTGCTGATCCGAGAAGCCGCTGCCTGCCCCCGCCCCGGCCTGGACGACGACCTCGTGGCCATCCGCCGCGAGCGTGTGCACGCCGGCCGGGATCATGCCGACCCGGTACTCGTGATCCTTGATCTCCTTCGGAATTCCGATGCGCATCAATCCGTTCCTCGGCCCTCAGGCGGGCTTGGCGGGGCGCTCTTCGCGCCCTCGATTCGATGGGGGGTCCTTACCGCCGGCGAGCCGGCGGGTGCCGCGCCGGACAGCGTCTTCATTTCGACGCGGCCCTTGAAGAATGCGCCCTCGGCGATCGTCACCCGTGGCGCCGAGATGTCGCCTTCGAGCTGGCCGGTCGCCGCGACCTCGACCCGCTCGGCGCCGCGGACGTCGCCTTTCACCTTGCCGGCGAGGCGCACGACGCGCGCCGCGACCGTCCCTTCGATCCGGCCCTCGGCACCGATCGCGAGCGTCGCCTCGATGTCCACGTCGCCGATCAGCTCGCCATCGATCGAGAGGTCGGTGGCGCCGGTGATCCGGCCGTGGATCCGCGTGCCGGGCGCGATGCGGGTGACGGCGCGGCTCCCGGCGGCCGGCTCAGGAGAGGGATGCGCCGCGCCCGAGGGGGGCGGGGCAGCGGGGTCGCGCCGGAAGAGTGCCATAAGGGAAGGTTTTGGAGCGGGCAACGGGATTCGAACCCGCGACATCAAGCTTGGGAAGCTTGCACTCTACCAGCTGAGTTATGCCCGCTCGTTTTCGGACCTCGAACGGCGAAAAATGTAGACGACGGCTTGGCGTGGGGTCAAGGGGCAGGGCGGCGAGGGGCAAAATGCACCGGCTTGCGAATCCGAAAAGGAGGGCTATACTGGCTCCGTCATGACGGGAATCGGGCGAAATCGCGACGGCCTCGGATCCCGCGGCAGCGTGTCGGACCTCCTCTACTTCTTCCCCGAGCATCAGGTCACCCGCGACGAGGCCCGCCGGCTGCTCGCGTCCGGCACCGAGACGGAGCGCGCCTGGGTCATCTCCCATCTCCTCCGCTACGCCCAATGGGAGGACATCTGGGAATTCACCAGCCGCGAGGACGTGCGCGAGCTCTTCCCGCTCCTCGACCTGCCCGAGAACCTGCGCCAGAAATGGGCGCGGATGCTCAAGGTCGAATCGGTCGTCGCGCCGTAGCCCCTCGCCTCCCCGGATCAGTCCCCCCCGATCAGGTCGCCGAGACCGCCCAGGATCGAGCCCTCTCCCTTCCTGCCTCCCACCCCGCGCGGCAGCGCCGAGAGCACCCGTCCGGCGAGGCGGCTGAACGGCAGCGACTGGAGCCAGATCTTGCCCGGACCGGTGAGCGCCGCGAAGAACAGACCCTCGCCGCCGAAGATCGCGGTCTTGATGCCGGGCACCATCTGGATGTCGTACTGGACCGCGCTCTCGAACGCCACGAGACAGCCGGTGTCGACTCTCAGCAGCTCGCCCGGCGCGAGCTGCTTTTCGACGATCGTGCCGCCCGAATGGACGAACGCGAGCCCGTCGCCTTCGAGCTTCTGGAGGATGAAGCCCTCGCCGCCGAAGAGGCCGGTGCCGAGCTTCCTCTGGAAGGCGATGCCGATCGAGATCCCCTTGGCCGCGCAGAGGAAGGCATCCTTCTCGCAATAGACGAGGCCGCCGTGCTGCGCCAGATCGAGCGGCACGATCCGGCCCGGGTAGGGCGAGGCGAAGGCCACTTTCTGGCGGCCGCCGCCCGAGTTGGTGAAGAGCGTCATGAATAGCGACTCTCCGGTCAGCATCCGCTTGCCGGCGTTCATCAGCTTGCCCATCAGGCCCCCACCCGATCCCGAGGCCGACCCGTCGCCGAAGATCGTCTCCATCCGGATGCCCGGCTCCATGTACATGAAGGCGCCGGCCTCGGCGACGCAGGATTCGCCCGGGTCGAGCACGATCTCGACGAATTGCATCTCGTGTCCGACGATCTCGTAGTCGATCTCGTGCGCCGCCTGCCGGCCCGGCGGCGGCGGCACGCCCCCGGCTACTCCACCCGTGCCGCCCGCGAAAGCGCCGGCGAATTCGGGCTGGCTCTGAATCGGCACCCAGCCCGCCATCCCCTGGCTGAACACGTGCGCGTCGCGCCCGAAGCGGCCGGCGCGAGCTCCGGCGACCACCTCTTCGGCCGGGAAGGGTCCCTGCTGCTGGCCGGCGACGGCCACGTACCAAAGCTTCTCGCTCATCGAATCGCTCTCCGTTGCGGGTGCGACGCCGTCGTCTCCGGGGGCACGAACCGAACCTCGAACAGTTTCGGCCAGAGCTTGCCGGTGACGTAGAAGCGCCGCGTCTCAGGGTTCCAGGCGATGCCGTTCAGGACCTCGGCGCCCGCCGCTTTCTCCTCGTTCGTCAGCAGGCCGGAGGCGTCGATCGAAGCGGTGACGGCGCCGGTCTTGCCGTCGATCCGGACGATCTCGTCCGTCTGGTAGACGTTGGCGTAGATCGCGCCGCCGACGCATTCGAGCTCGTTGAGCTGGAAGACCGGCTGCCCCTCTCGCCGCACCGCGAGGCGGCCGGTCTCGGCGAACGTCCGCGGATCGCGGAAGGTGAGGACGTCCGTGCCGTCGCTCTGGATCAGGCGGGACCCGTCGTAGGAGAGGCCCCAGCCTTCGCCGGCATACCGGTGCTCGGCGACCTTTTCGAACGTCGCGAGCGCGTAGACCGAGGCGACGCCCTCCCGCCAGCTGAGCTGGACCAGGCGGTCGCCGGCGAGCGCCAGCCCCTCGCCGAAGACGTTGCCTGGATCGTCCGCGCGGCGGATCACCTTCCCGGTCGCCGGCTCGACCTCGCGCAGGCTCGACTGCCCGTAGAGCCCGGAGCTCTCGTAGAGCGAGCCCGCGTGCCAGAGCAAGCCTTGCGTGTACGAGCCCGCATCGTGCGGGTGGCTAGCGAGGACGGCGATCCGCAGGCGCTCCACCCGGAGCGGCGCGCTCGCCGCTCCGGACGGCGCCGGTGCGGGCGCGTTGGCGGGGGGTCGAGCGGGAGGCCGAGTTGGAGCCAGGGTGCTCGGCGCCGCGGCGGCGGGCTCCCCCGCGCGGGAACCGCACGAGGCCACGAGAGCCAGCCCGGCGAGCACGACGGTGGCGCGCAGCACGGCGTGTCACTCCCCTCGCGAGCAGGCGTCGAGCGCCTCGGGCATCCCGATCGGCTGGCCGGGCGGGATCTCCGGAACCGGCGCCGCGGGGAACTTCGGGTCCTCGCTCCGCCGGAAGAACCGCTCGACGTCGCGGGCGAGGTGCGCACGGTGCG
The DNA here is from genome assembly GCA_035607445.1 of Thermoanaerobaculia bacterium. GTDB lineage: Bacteria > Acidobacteriota > Thermoanaerobaculia > Multivoradales > UBA5704 > DASYKS01. The sequence continues at coordinate 21,905 of DATMZM010000164.1, forward strand.
CGCTCTCTGCGGCGTCGCCTCCGCGCGCCGCGCGCCAGCTCTTCGCCAGGCTCGCGAGCCGCGCCTCGGTCCGCGCCCGGACCGCCGCCGTCGCGCGCGGGTTGCCGGCGAGCTCGATCATCTTGGCGACCGCGACGCTCTCGACCGCCCGCGCGATCTCCGCCCGGCGGGGGTTGCCGGCCGGGCGCGCCGAGACCCGCGCGACCAAGGCCGACAGCACCTCGTCGAGCCCGGGGAGCGCCGGATCGCGCCGGTGGAGGTCGAGCAGGCGCGCCGCCCTCTCCGGCTGGAGCAGCAGGTCGAGAGCGAAATCGGCGGCGGTCGCCGCCGCGCCGAGGGCATCGAAGGCCGGCGCCGTCGCGCCGCGGAAGGCCTCCACCGAATCGCGGTACCCGGGGGGGCGCGGCGCGAGCAGGCCGAGGAGCGGCTCCGGCAGGTCGAGCTCGGCCGGATCGAGCGCCGCGAGCGCCGCCGCGAGCGAGCGCCGCTGCACCTGGGCCGGCACCGGCCGCGCCGGGGCCTGGCCGTCGCCCGAGACGGCGTACTCGTACTCGACGCCCCCGACCGCCTTGACCGCCGCCTCCAGCTGGTACCGGTGGTGGAAATAGAGCGGCGCCAAGACCTCGCTCAGGAACGCGAGCGGCTGGCCGGCCGGAAGGTTGCCGGCGCCGAAGCGGTCGAGAGCGATCCGGCGGACCCGCAGCGCCTCGGCGAGGCCCTCCGCCGGGTCCGACCCGTTGTCCCACAGGGCCGCGCGCGGATCGGAGGCCCCCGGCGGGCGCGCGTCGTCGTCGGACAGGTAGACGAGCCCGCGGGCCAAGCCGTCGCGGACGATGCCCTCGAGCGCGGCGTCCTCGTCGATTCCCGGCGGGAACTCCGAATAGAGGTAGCGGATCGCCAGGACGTCCCACTCCCCGACCCCCTTCGCGTAGGCATCCGAGAGGTCGAGGTCGCCGGCCGGGGTCACGCGCACGAGCGGCGCCGGGTAGTCCATCACCGAGGCGCGGCCGTAGGTCGAGGCCGCGAAGTTGTGCGCCAGGCCGAGGCTGTGGCCGACCTCGTGCGCCGCGAGCTGGCGGATGCGCGCGAGCGCGATCTCGTTCGGATCGGCGGCGCCTCCCTTGCCGGTCCCCGCCGCGCCGAGGAGCCCCTCGAACAGCAGGCGGTCGTGGCGGACCCGCTGCGAGCCGAGCCGGACGTGGCCGTTGATCATCTCGCCGGTCCGGGGATCGATCAGGCCGCCGCCGTACGACCAGCCGCGGGTCGAGCGGTGCACCCACTCGACGACGTTGTAGCGGCTGTCGAGCGGGTCGATCCCCTCGGGCAGCACCTCGACCTTGAAGGCGTCGATGAAGCCCGCCGCCTCGAACGCCTGCCGCCACCAGCCCGTCCCCTCGAGGAGCGCGCTCCGGACCGGCTCGGGAGCGGCGCTGTCGACGTAGTAGACGATCGGGTTCGTAACCCGCGAGCGCGCGGCGCCGGGATCGACCTTCTCGAGCCGGTGCCGGGCCGCGAAGCGCACCTCGAGCGGCGCGCCGAGCGGCGCGGCGAAATCGAGGAAGCCGACCGAGACATGGCCCATCCGCGGATCGAAGCGGCGCGGCCGAAAGCCCGCGTCGGGCAGAGCGATCAGCGATTGCCGGGCGGTGAGCGTCACCGCGCGGTTCTGCGGCGCGACCTCGGCGACGAGCCGGCCGGGCGCCTCGGACTGGAAGGTCAGGAGAGCCGTCAGCTCGAGGTTGGCCGGAAAGCCGAGGCAGGCGTCCAAGTCGACGGCGCTCCTTCCGGCATCGAGCGACCAGGAGCCCTGGCCGGCGGCGCTCATCGCCGCGGCGGCGCCGTGCGAATCGCGGACGGCGAACGAGGTCAGGTCGATCAGCGTCCGGCCGTCCGGGTCTTCGGCCTCGATCGGAGCGGCCCAGAGGACCGACGTCGCGAAGGAGTCGACGACGGCGCGCCGCTCCGCAGGGTCGTCCGAGCGCGCCCGGAAGCGGAGGTTCGGCAGCTCGAACAGGATCCTCCCACCCACCCGCCGCACGTCGAGCACGCGCGCGTCGCCCTGATCGCCGCGATCGAGGCCGACCGGGTTCGAGCCCAAGCCAGAGACCAGCCCCTCGGCGTAGAGATAGCTGCCGATCCGCCCGGCCGGATCGGCCGGCGGCAGCGCGAGATAGATCTTCCCCGCTTTGCGATCGAGGTAGAGGTCGAGCAGACCGGGGCGGCGCTCGAGCCCCGCGACCTTCGCGGCGACCGGCGAGGCTGCAGGAGCCCCCGCGGAAGACGCCTGCGCCGCGCTCGGGGCCGCCGGTCGCGGATCGCGAGCGGGGATGGCCGGGGAAACGGTGGTGGCGCAGGCCGCGAGGATCGGAACGAGAACGAGGAGCGCAAGAGGGATGTGACGGGGGGCTGACGGCACGCTGAGGGCTCCCGGAAGGCAGGCTGGTGGCGGTGGCGGACTTTATCACCGGCCATCCGAGCGATGCCGGGACGAGAGGTCGGCCCGTCGAGCAGGGCACGAGCCGGAGTTAGCGCGGCGGAGCGCCGGGCTCCTCCCCCTCCACGACGGCCGGAGCCGGAGCGGGCCCGAGCCGCCTCTCGATGCGCACGGCGATGACCGCCACCTCGCGGGTGCGCTCGACCACCCAGGCGCAGAGATCGCGATCGGCGGGCGGAAGCTTGAACACCTTGGGCCGGCGCGCGAGCTCGGCGAGGAAGTCCTGCGAGGCGCGCAGGTCGGCGGCCGTCGCGCGCACCCCGGCGCGCTCGAACGATTCGCCGAGGTCCTCGATCGGCACTTGCGCCGCGAAGTCACAGAGAAGACGGCCCAAGTAGGCAAGGAGGCGCCTCACGGGCGAGGACGCCGCGAAGCGCACGAGCGCGGTCTCGCGAAAGGGCGAGGGCGGGAACACCCGCGGGGAGCCGCGTTTTTTCTTAGCGCCCATCGCGCGCCTCCGCAGGAGTCACCGGACGGCAGGGTCGACCCGCCGGCTCGCTCCGCCAATACCTGTACGACCAGATGGAGAGCGCAGCAAAGAAAAGGCTGAGAAGGAAGCCCACGGCCATCATCTTCAGGAGGAAGCGCTGGAACGGATCGAGCGACCGCCAGAACGCGCGCACAGGCGACCGCTTCACAGGCGCTCCTCCCCTACGAGCGACACGGAGCGGGCTTTCGTCCGGAGATTCGCGCCGCGGGCGGCCTTGCCGAGCAGGGCCAGAGCCCGCCTCCGGGTTTGAGGAATGGAGCCGCAGGCGTAGCCGAGTCGCTGGGCGGCGGCACCCGCTTTCTCCCCTTCAAGGAAGAGCAGCTCGAGCAGCGCGCGATGCCGCGGGGAGATGGCGAGAAAGATCCGGGACAAGTCGAGGCGCGCCTCGATGGCCGCGGCAACCCCCGGCCGCGCCAGGAGATGCTCGGGGATCGAGGCGGCGGCGATTTCTTCACCGCGCCGCTTCGTCCAGCGCCAGAAGATGATCGTTCGCCAGCGGAGCGTTCCGAGCATCCATCCGATCGGGTCCTCGACGTCGTCCCACTTCTCGACGAGCAGGCGCGCGACCTCCTGCACGAGATCCTCGGCCTCCTCTTGGAGGCCGGGGCGGCAGGAGACTCGCGCGAGCAGTCTCCGGCGCATGCTCAGGTAAACCGCGCCGAGGGCCTCGTTGCGCTCCTCCACGGTGCTCACGGCCTGGTCTCTCCGCCGCCCTCGCCCGAGACCAGCGCTTCGAAGATCGCCCCGGCTTCGCGCAGCGTCTCGCACCTGGCCGATTCGAGGACCAGGGCGAGCGCGGCGGGATTGCGAGCGAGGGAGTGGATCGTCTGCAGCTCGGGGATGAATTCCCGGCCGAGCATGACCAGAACTCCGCACAGGGCGAAGGTTCCGTCCGGCGCGATCTGACCGATCTCGAGTCCAGAGAGACCGATCTCCACGCGGCCGTCCAGCGTCCGCGGACCGCTCGAGCCGATAAGCGCCGCGAGCGCTTGGAGCGCCATTGCGCGGTCGGTGAATTCGGCGACGTAGACCGGATCGATCTCCGCGTCGTCCCAAACGTGGAAGATCCGAAGGACCCCTCCGGGGTCGACCAGAGTCCAGGATCCGAACGAGCGGGGAGCGAGCGTTCGAGTGCAACGCTCGGCCCGCTCCAGCCGTTCGAGGAACGCCTCCGAGAAGGCGTTACCGGAGCGTCCCGGCTGGCTCTCGGACACCGTGCCGAGTGCCTGTGCGGGGATCGGCGCTGCGCCGTTGTCGCCGCTCAAGAATCTTTCCTCCGGAACCTCGGCCGGCGGCGGCGCGAGCCCGGGCTCTCGCGGGGCTCGGGCCGCGTGGACGGCTCGGTCTTCTCGGGGTCGACCGGGCCTCCGCTCGCGGCGAATTTGGTCGACGAGGGCGAAGAAGGCGGGGTACTCGCCGCGCTCGCGGGCGTAGCGAGCGATCCGCGCGAACACTCCTGCGCGGAGGAGCACGCCCCCAGGCAGGTTCTCCCGGTGGCGCAGGTCTTCGAGCCGGGAGACGGCGCGCTCGAACTCGTCCCATCGTTCGAGATGGAGAAGGGCGATGGCGATTTCGAGCCGGGCGGCCGTCTCGAGCCCGGGATCGCCGGCACGGACGCAGGCTGCCGCGGCCTGCTCGAAGGCCGAGAGCGACGCGCGCGGATCCTCCGCGGCGACGGCGCGGTCTCCCTCCTCGAACCAGAGGGCGGCGGCCTCGCGTGCGTCCATGGGCACCTCCCCGGCCGGCGGAGGGCCGTTGCGTTCGTCGCACCGCGTTGCGACCCGCGAAGCTGGAAAGGACAAAGGAGGGCGCGCGGCCGTGCTCGAGAGCCGCGCGCCGAGCCGAAGAGGGTGGAGTCTCTTCGAGGGGGAGGGATCCATGCGCGGGACCCTAAGCGGATTCCCACCCTGGCCGCGCCATCGATTCAGCAAAGGCCGGGCATCTGGGCCGGGCGAAGGGAGATTTCCCCTTCACGCAAGATCCGTGAAATGCTTTTTCGTATTCCTGTCACGCGAGGACAAGCGCAGGCACCAACGGATACGGAGATCCCACGATTCGATGACGCGGCCCCCGCTTCCGCCGCTCGCCGTCGCCCTCGCCCACCTGCGCTCGATCGCCTCCTGGTCGCGCGAGGAGCTGGGGCATGGCCACGGTCTCGCTTCGAAGACGATCGCGGAATTCGAGGCAGGGCACCGCACGCTCTCTCGCGCGCGGGCCGAGCAGCTGGTCGCAACCCTCGGCTTCGGCCCCGAAATGCTCGACGAGGTGCTCGCCGACGTCGAGCGCCGGCGCGGCGAGGTCTCGCCCGAAGGCTCGATTCCCCTGCCGCCCGCGGAGCGGCGCGCCTTGGCCCGGTCGCAGCGCGATCTCTCCGCCTACCTCGCCGCGGAGCTCGGCCGCCTGCGCCGTCTCGAGCGCGCCCGCGAAGAGCGCGCGGCGGCGGGCGCTCTCTTCGAGCGGCTCGCGGGCTTCACTTCAATCCAGAGGTGCCGGGCCGTTGAAGGGGCGGAGAAGTACCTCTCTTGGGCCCTTGCCCTTCGCCTCGCCGAGGAGAGCGCAAAAGCTGCGCCCGACAGTGCCGCGCGGGCGCTCGAATACGCCGAGCTCGGCCTTCGCGTAGCCGAGCGGGTCGCCGGGGCCGAATGCCTCGTGCCGCCCGCGTTCGGGCTGCTGCTTCGCGGCCAGGCCTGGGCGTTCCTCGCCAATGCACGGCGAGTAGCCGGTAATCTGCCGGGAGCGGACGAGGGGCTGGCACGCTGCGACCAGCTCTGGGAGGAAGGCGAGGGAGGCGACCCCGACGGACTGATCGACCCTTCGCGCCGGTTCGACCTCAAAGCCTCCCTCCGCAAGCATCAAGGCCGGCTCGACGAAGCGCTCGTCGCTCTCGATCAGGCGCTCGCCACCGGGCTGCGCGGGGAGGCGGCGGGGCGAGTGCTTCTCAAGAAAGCGTTTGCACTGGAGCAGTGCGGACAGCCCGAAACTGCGCTCGCCACGCTAAGCCAGGCCGAGCTCTATCTGGATGCGAGCGCCGAGCCGCGCCTCGTTTGCGTACTTCGCTTCAACCAGGCTGTCAATCTCTGTCAC
>DATMZM010000466.1:0-2715 GCA_035607445.1 Thermoanaerobaculia bacterium
CCGCCTGGTCCCGGAACGAGGCGTCGAGCGCGAGCCGCGGCCGGCCGGGGGGTCCCGGCGCGAGAGTGAAGTAGGGGCGCAGCGGATCCTGGTCGAGCGCCCGCGAGTTGTTGCGCACGTCGTTGCCGGCGTAGAAGGCGACGAGCACGAGGTCGGGCTGGTATTTCCAGACTCTGTGGCGCAGCGTCAGCAGCTCCTGCGCCGTACCGTAGCCGGAAACACCGAAATTGAGCGTCTCGATCCGATGGCCGCCGGGGGGGCCGATCGCCGGACACTCCGCCAGCTCCCGTTCGAGGAGCTTCGCGAACGTCTGCTCCTCCGGCACCTGGAGCGCCTCGGCGCAGGAGTCGCCGAGAACGGCGATGCGGTAGGTGCCCGCCGCCTTCGCGACCGGGATCTCCGGACCGCGCAGGCCGTCGGAATCGACCCGCACCTGCGCCCGTCCCTCTTTCGTCCAGAGCCCGGCGGAACCGGGGATCAGCGCCCAGCCGCGCTCGGGATCGGGCCCGTAGAAATTCGGGTTCGAGACTCCCGCGATCCGGAACGCCAGCTCGCCGACCAGAAGCGCGAACGCTGTCGAGATCAGCAGGAGGGCGAGCTTCGCGCGGCGGCTGGCGTTTGGCATGTCGTTCGAGGTCGGAGCGCGGGAGCGCACGCGCCCCGACTTCGCCGCCCGGGGCCCTCTCGGGCGCCTAGAACAGCGTGTAGATGAACGGCGCCGTCGCCTGGCTGGTGACCACCAGCAGGATGACCAGGCCCAGGATCAGCACGAACGGCACGATCCAGTAGACCTTGTTCTGCTTGGCGAACTGCCAGATTTCCTTCAGGAGCGACCCGGCGTATCCGGTCTTACCCATGGTTTCGATCCTCTTTTACTCTCAGTCGAGCTGGAACTCCTGCCGCCAGTCGCCCGCGTCCTCGAACTTCGGCTGCGCGCTCTTCGCGAGCAGGAACGGTCCAAGGACGAGGTAGTCCATCTCGGTCCTCATGAAACAGCGGTAGGCGTCTTCCGGGGTGCAGACGATCGGCTCGCCCCGGACGTTGAAGCTGGTGTTGACGATCACGCCGTATCCGGTGCGCTTCTCGAATTCCGCGATCAGCGCGTGGTAGCGCGGATTGGTCTCGGCGTCCACGGTCTGGATCCGCGCCGAATCGTCGACGTGGGTGACGGCCGGGATGTCCGAGCGGATCCGGTTCACCCACTCTAAGAGATTCTCGCTCCGTTCGTCACCCTGCTTTTCCGTCCGCCGGTCGGCGCGCACGGGAGCCACGAGCAGCATGTAGGGCGACGGCCGGTCGAGCTCGAAATAGTCGGAGACCCGCTCCTCGAGCACGCTCGGCGCGAAGGGCCGGAAGCTCTCCCGGTATTTGATCTTCAAGTTCATCACCGACTGCATCTTGGGGCTGCGGGCGTCGCCGATGATCGAGCGCGCGCCGAGGGCCCGCGGGCCGAACTCCATCCGCCCCTGGAGCAGGCCGACGATGTTCTCCCCGGCCAGGACCTCGGCGATCCGCGGCGCCCACTCGGCGTCCGCCAGCTCCTCGTGCGGCAGGTCGCGCTCGAGGAGGAACGCGCGGATCTGCTCGCGGGTGAACTCGGGCCCCAAAAGCGCCGCCTTCATGCCGTCGCGCCCGGGAACACGCGCCGGGCGCGGTCGTCCCAGCGCGTTGTGGTAGTAGGCGAGGGCCGCGCCGAGCGCGCCGCCCGCGTCGCCCGCAGCGGGCTGGATCCAGAGGTCGTCGAAGATCCCCGTGCGCAGGAGGACGCCGTTCGCCACGCAGTTGAGCGCGACGCCGCCCGCGAGGCAGAGGTTGCGCTTGCCCGTCAGCTCGCGGGTGTGGCGCGCGAGCCGGAGCACGACCTCCTCGGTGACGTCCTGGATCGAGCGCGCGAGGTCCATCTCGCGCCGGGTGATCCGCGATTCGGGAGCCCGCGCCGGGCCGCCGAACAGCTTCGCGAACCGGTCGTTGGTCATCGCGAGGCCGTCCAGATAGCCGAAGTACTCCATGTTCAGGCGGAACGAGCCGTCGTCGCGCAGGTCGATCAGCTCGCGCCGGATGACGTCGGCGTAGATCCCCTCGCCGTAGGGCGCGAGCCCCATCAGCTTGTACTCGCCCGAGTTCACCTTGAAGCCGGTGAAATAGGTGAAGGCCGAGTAGAGCAGGCCGAGCGAGTGCGGGAAGCGGATCTCGCGCAGCAGCGAGAGCTTTTCGCCCTCGCCGACGCCGATCGTGGTCGTCGCCCATTCCCCGACGCCGTCGAGCGTCAGCACCGCGGCCTCCGGAAACGGCGACGGGTAGTAGGCGCTCGCGGCGTGCGATTCGTGGTGCTGGGCGAAGCGGATCGGGACCTCGCCCTCGATGCCGCAGTCGGCGAGCGACTCCTGGATGTGCGGCGGGATCCAGAGCTTCTCCTTGAGCCAGAGCGGGATCGCCTGGAGGAACGACGCGAGACCGCGCGGCGCGACCGTCAGGTAGGTCTCGAGGATGCGGTGGAACTTGAGGAGAGGCTTGTCGTAAAAGACGACCGCGTCGAGCCCGGAGGCATTGCGCGCCGCGCCCTCGGCCAGGCAGTAGCGGACGGCGTTGCTCGGGAAGCCGTCGTCGTGCTTCTTCCTCGTGAAGCGCTCTTCCTGGGCCGCGGCGACGATCTCGCCGTCCTCGATCAGGGCGGCGGCCGAGTCGTGGTAGTAGCAGCTGATGCCGAGGATCTTC
>DATMZM010000147.1:0-50411 GCA_035607445.1 Thermoanaerobaculia bacterium
GAGGCGCGTCGACGAGCGCTCGACGACCTCCGCCCGCTCGGCGATCACCGTGCCGTTCCGGCCGATCGCGACGCTGACGAGCGGCGAGCCGCTGTCGAGGGCGAGAAGGGGTCCCGAAGCGCTCACGACCCGAGGCTCCGCTTGTCCCGCGCCTTCTCCCGCAGCTCCCGGAACGCCTCCATCCGCTCCCTCAATTGCGCTTCGAAGCCGTCGCCCTTGGGCTCGTAGAAGCGCGTCCCGGCGATCGCCTCCGGCAGGCAGTCGAGCCCCGCCGTCCCCTCTTCGGTGTCGGGAGCGTAGACGTAGCCTCGGCCGTAGCCGAGGCCGGCCATCAAGCGGGTGGGGGCGTTGCGGATCACCGGGGGGACCGGGTCGGCCGGGCGCTGCTCGATCGTCTTCTTGACCTGTCCGTAGGCCGAGTAGACGGCGTTGCTCTTCGGCGCGAGCGCGAGATAGAGGCAGGACTGGGCGAGGGCGAGCTCGCCTTCGGGAGTGCCGAGGCGGTGGTAGGCGTCGGCCGCGGCGAGGGCCTGCGGCAGGGCGTTCGGGTCGGCCAGGCCGATGTCCTCGCTCGCGAAGCGGATCATCCGGCGGGCGAGGTAGAGCGGCTCCTCGCCGGCTTCGAGCATGCGGCCGAGCCAGTAGAGGGCGGCGTCGGGGTCGCTGTCGCGCAGCGACTTGTGGAGCGCCGAGATGAGGTTGAAGTGCTCCTCGCCGGACTTGTCGTAGAGGAGGACCTTGCGCTGGGCGACGCGGACGACCGATTCCGCGGTGATCCGGCGGGCTTCCGGCTCCGTGGAGTCGGCCGCGTCCGCCGCGTCGGCGACCGCCAGCTCCAGGAGGTTGAGCGCCTTCCGGGCATCGCCCGAGGCGAGCTGGGCGAGGCTTTCGAGCGCCGCGCCGTCCGCCTGGGCTCCGGACCGGCCCAGCCCGCGCTCCGGATCGGCGAGCGCGCGCCGCAAGAGGTCGGCGAGCTGCTCGGGGCGGAGCGGCTCCAAGACCACCACCCGGCAGCGGGAGAGGAGCGCGGCGTTGATCTGAAACGACGGGTTCTCCGTCGTCGCGCCGACGAGCACGATGTCGCCGCGCTCGACGTAGGGCAGGAAGGCGTCCTGCTGGGCGCGGTTGAAGCGGTGGATCTCGTCGACGAAGAGGAGGGTGCGCTGGCCGCGGCGGCGGCGGTGCTCCGCCGCCTCGGCCATCACCTCCTTGACCTCCTTGATGCCCGAGGTGACGGCGGAGAACGGCACGAAGCGCGCAGAGGTCGCCGCGGCGATCACCCGCGCGAGCGTCGTCTTGCCGCTCCCCGGAGGACCCCAGAAGACGAGCGACGGCACGCGGTCCGCCTCGATCGCGCGGCGGAGGAACCCGCCGGGGCCGACGATCGCCTCCTGGCCGACGATCTCGTCGAGGCTCCGCGGGCGCATCCGCTCGGGCAGCGGCGCCCCGGGATCGAAAGCGGCCTCCGCCGCGGGCGCGCCGCGGGGTGGATCCTGATCGTCGAAGAGGGTCGCCATCTCCGGGACGAGTCTACAGGCTGGGCATCGCCACCCCGTAACGACCTCAGCGGATGTGCCAAGGTTGCCCTGAGGCTCCAGAGACTCTGTGGGCCGTCGGAGTCATTCTCTCGAGCCGCCCCATCGCTCTATTGGACGATCCAATGACTCTCTTGGATCGTCCAATCACTCTATGGAGCCGTCGAACGACTCTTCGGGGCTTCCCCACCACTCTATTGAACGACCCAGCGACTCTATTGAACCGTCCAACGACTCATTTGAACGATCCAGCGACTCTCTTGGATCGTCCAATCACTCTATTGAACGACCCAACGACTCTATTGGACGTTCCAGCGACTGATTTTGGACCTCCAGCCGCGCCATCGGCCAGCCCGGCGGCTCCATGGTGCTTCCAACTCGTCCCGCGGGCGGTCCAGCTGCGCCTACCGGCTCTCCGGCGGCTCCTCGCCCGGGACCAGGCCGAGCTCTTTCGCCCGCCGGCGGACCTGGTAGGCCTCGCGGGTCTCCTGGAAGCGGAAGCGCTGCTCGCTCCAGGGATCGCCGTAGGCGTGGTAGCCGTTCTCCTCCCAGAAGCCGCGGCGATCCTCGGCCAGGAGCTCGACGCCGTTGACCCACTTGCCGCTCTTCCAGGCGTAGAGATGGGGGACGATCAGGCGCAGCGGCCCGCCGTGGTCGCGGGGGAGGTGCCGGCCGTTCCAGGTATCGACGAAGAGAGCGCGCTCCGAGAGGAAGTCCTCGAGCGGCAGGTTGGTCGTGTAGCCGCCGTCGCAGTGGATCATCACGTGCGTGGCGTCCGGAAGCACGCTCGCCTGCGCGAGAAGATTGCGGGTCGAGAAGCCCTCCCAAAGGTTGTCGAGGGTCGAGAAGCGGGTCACGCAGTGAAAATCGGCGGTGACGCGTGCCCGCGGCAGCGCCTTGAGCTCGAGCCAGCCGAGCTCGACCTCCTTTTCGACCCGCCCGAAGAGGCGCAGGCGCCAGTCGGCGGACTTGGTGTCCGGCACCGGGCCGTAGGTCAGGACCGGCCACTTGTTCGTCACGTACTGGCCGGGCGGCACGCGATCGTCGCCGGTGTGGGGGATGTCGTCCAATCGCGGTCTCCTTGAGCTAGGCTATGGCCGAACCCAGCTGAAATCCAGCTGCTATCAGCCGTCGTCGGTCGGCCGCAGCCCGGCGCGACCGGCGGCCGCGAAAGGAGCTTCCCATGCCTCTCCGCATCCGGACCGTCCCGTCCGTTCTCGCCCTCACCTTCCTGTCCGTCCTCCCGGCCGGCGCCCAGGCGACCCGCACCTGGGTCTCCGGGGTCGGCGACGACGCCAACCCGTGCAGTCGGACCGCGCCGTGCAAGACCTTCGCCGGAACGATCAGCAAGACCGCGGCCGGCGGGGAGATCAACGTCCTCGATCCGGGCGGCTTCGGCGGCGTCACGATCACCAAGTCGATCTCGATCATCTCCGAGAAGTTCGAGGCGGGCGTTCTCGTCACGGGCACCAACGCCATCATCGTCAATGCCGGCGCGAACGACTCGGTGGTCCTCCGCGGCCTCGACATCGAAGGTCTCGGCTCAGGCCTGAACGGAATCCGCTTCCTCGCCGGCCTCTCGCTCACCGTCGAGCACTGCACGATCAACAACTTCGCCCAGAAGGGGATCTCCATGGAGACGTCGGCCAAGTCGCGCCTGATCGTCACCGACACCGAGATCCGCAACAACGCGAACGCGGTCGACGGCGGTGGCATCTTCGTGCGCCCGGCGGTCAGCGGCGGACCGATCGTCTCGACCGTCGCGCTCGACCGCGTGCGCTTGTTGCGCAACACCTTCGGCCTGCGCATCGAGGAGAACGTGCGAGCCACGGTGCGCGACTCCTACGCCTTCAACAACACCAACGACGGGTTCGCCGCGGTCGGCGCGACCCTCAATCCGGCGCTCTTCCTCGCCCGCTCGATCTCCTCGTTCAACAGCAGCGCCGGGCTGCGCTCGGAGGGGACCGCGACGGCGCGGATCAGCGAGTCGAGCTTCACCGGCAACGGCACCGGCCTCCTGTCCTCGGGCGGCGGGATCATCCTCTCCTTCGGCACCAACGACAACGACGGCAACTCGACGAACGGGGCGCCGACGGCGGCCGTGATCCCCCGGCAGTGATCCCGGCCGGCGCCGCTCCCGCCCGGGACGCGGCGCCGCCCGCCTCCGCGCGATCCGCAAAGCCCGGTGGAGCCGGCCGGCCCCGGGCTGATAGAATCCCTCCAGGTCTCTACTCCCGTCTCCCCGCGGCGGCTCGCCTCGCCGTACCCTTCGCCCCTCGTCGTCACCGGACCTCGCGCTCGCTTCCGGCCCGCCCCGCTCGGGCGGACCGGCGTTCAGGGAGATCGGAGCCGTGCGATTTCGAGCCTGCATTTCGCTCCGCCGGCCTCGCGCCCGGAGGTGATTTCAAATCGGATGTAGCGCCGGGGCCCCGTCCCGCGCCTATCTGCCAGTTCCTCGACGATCGGCCGCAGGGGTCGCTCGTCATCTCAAGGAGATCGTCATGCGTTCTGCCTCCACCTACCGTGCCCTCGCTTCCTTCGCCTTGGCCCTCGCCGTCGCCGGCGGCGCCCATGCCCAGGCCACCCGGACCTGGGTGTCCGGTGTCGGCGACGACGCCAACCCGTGCAGCCGGACCGCGCCGTGCAAGACCTTCGCCGGCGCGATCAGCAAGACCGCCACCGGCGGCGAGATCAACGTCATCGATCCGGGCGGCTTCGGCGGGGTGACCATCACCAAGTCGATCACCATCTCCGCCGAGGGCCCGACGGCCGGCGTCCTCGTCTCGGGCACCAACGCCATCATCGTCAACGCTCCCTCGAACGCCGTCATCACCCTCCGCGGCCTCGACATCGAGGGCCTGGGCACCGGGCTGAACGGCATCCGCTTCTTGGCCGGCGCCACGCTCCACGTCGAGAAGTGCCTGATCCACGACTTCACCCAGTTCGGCATCGACTTCGAGCCGACCAACGCCTCGCAGCTGTTCGTCATCGACTCGGTGATCTTCAACAACGTCAGCCCGTCGGGCGGCGGCATCCTGGTCAAGCCGGGCGTCGGCGGCTCGACGATCGGCTCGCTCGATCGCGTGCGCCTGGAGCGCAACAACTTCGGCCTGAGCATCCAGGGCCTGGTCAACATGGCGGCCCGCGACAGCGCCGCGACGGCCAACACGACGCACGGCTTCCTCGCGACCTCGACCGCGGGCGCGGGCGGCCTGATGCTCGACAACTCGAGCGCGCTCGCGAACGGCATGGCCGGCGCGCGCTCCGACGGCGGCGGCGTCGCGGGGACCACCGTGCGGATCGCGAACTCGACCTTCTTCGGCAACGCCACGGGCCTCCAGACGGCGGCGAGCGGCACCATCATCTCGAGCGGCGGCAACCACAACGACGGCAACGGCACGAACGGGGCGCCGACCTCGACGGTCCTGCCGCAGTAACCTTTCCGGGCGGCCTCGGAACCACCGCGTCCGAGGCCGCCTTTCGAGGACCGACAGCAGGCTGACGCCGGCGTGGCTGGCCCGCGGGTCGATTCGATCCTCCGGGGCGGCCGCGCCCGTATTTGGAGGTGAACGGCCGGTTCGGTAACCTTGGGCTCGCCGCCGCACCGGGCGGCCGAACCGTTTTCCGCGCAAAGGAGCAGCCCCATGCCCTCGACGACCGCGCTCGACCTCTCGCCCCCGGCCGTCGCCCAGGAAGGGGTCAGCTCGCTCGCCTACCACCTGATCGGCTCGGAGATCCTGCGCATCGCGGGCGAAGTGCGCATCCTGCGCGACCAGGGGGAGCCGATCTGCGACCTGACCGTCGGCGACTTCTCGCCCCAGCAGTTCCGCATTCCCGGCGCGCTCGAGCACGCGGTGGCGCGCGCCCTCGCCGCCGGGGAGACCAACTATCCGCCGTCCGACGGCATCCCGGCGTTGCGCCGCGCGGTGGTCTCGTTCTACGAGGCCGCTCTCGGCTTGCCCTATCCGATCGACGGCGTGGGCATCGCCTCCGGCGCGCGGCCGGTCCTCTGGGCGACCTACCAGACGGTGATCGATCCCGGCGACCGGGTCGTCTTCCCGATCCCGTCCTGGAACAACAACCATTACTGCCATCTGACCGGCGCCGAGGGAGTGCCGGTCGAGACCCATCCCGAAGCCGGCTTCCTGCCGACGGCTCACGATCTCGCGCCCCATCTCCGCGGCGCGCGCCTCCTGGTCCTCAACAGCCCTTTGAACCCGGCCGGCACCGGCTTTCACCGCGACGAGCTCGGCCGGATCGCGGAGCTCGTGGTGGCCGAGAACCGGCGGCGCGGCGGCGCCGAGCGGCCGCTCTTCCTGCTCTTCGACCAGATCTATTGGCTGCTCGCCGCCGGCTCGGCGCCCCATTTCACGCCGGTCGGCCTGGTGCCGGAAGCGGCGCGCTACACGATTTTCGTCGACGGCATCAGCAAGGCGTTCGCGGCCACCGGCCTGCGCGTCGGCTGGGCGGTCGGACCGGGCTACCTGATGTCGCGCATGCGCGACCTGGTCGGGCACCTGGGCGCCTGGGCGCCTCGCCCCGAGCAGGTGGCGACCGCCGAGGTCCTGGCCGATCCGGCGGCGGTCGAGCCGCTCGTCGCGCCGATCCGCGCCGGCGTGATCGCGCGCTTGGAAGCGCTCCACGCGGGCCTTTCGGCGCTCGCCGCCGACGGGCTGCCGGTCTCGGCCCTGCCTCCCGCCGGCGGCCTCTATCTCTCGGCCCGCTTCGACCTGCTCGAGCGCTTCGGCAGCGACCAGGGCATCCGCCGCTTCCTGCTCGAAAAGGCCGGTTTCGCCGCCGTTCCCTTCCGCGCCTTCGGCTATCCGCACGACTCGGGGTGGTTCCGCTTGAGCGTCGGCGCGGTGGGCCTCGAAGCGATCGAGGCCGCCATGCCGCGGTTGCGCGCGGCCTTCGCGGGGCTCGATTGAGGCTCCGGAGCCTCCGGTCTTGAGCGTCGGCATGCTGCCGGACGCCGGTCCCGCGTTCCTCGACGAGCACGAGACGACGCGCCGCTCGCTCGCCCTCCTGCGCTCGACCCTCGAGTCGACCGCCGACGGCATCCTGGTCGTCGATCGCGACGGGCGGATGGTCTCGTTCAATCGCCGGTTCGCGCAGATGTGGGGGATCCCGGGAGAGATCCTCGACAGCCGCGACGACAGGAAGGCGCTCGCCTACGTGACCGACCAGCTGGTCGAGCCGGAGGGCTTCGAGCGCAAGGTGCGCGAGCTCTATGCCGATCCGCTCGGCGAGTCGTTCGACGTCCTCCTGTTTCGGGACGGCCGGGTGTTCGAGCGCTATTCGATCCCGCTGCTCGCGGACGGCCAGGCGGACGGCCGGGTCTGGAGCTTCCGCGACGCGAGCGAGCGCCGGCGCGCGGAGGAGGCCCTGCGCGCGTCCGAGGAGCGCTACCGGAGCCTCTTCGAGCGCCACGTCGCGGGCATCTTCCGCAACGCCGTGGACGGCAGGATCCTCGACTGCAACGACGCCTACGCGCACCTCCTCGGCTACGGCTCGCGCTGGGACCTGATCGGGCGCAACGCCTTCGAGTTCTTCTCGGATCCGGCCTTGCGCGAAGAGGCGATCCGCGAGCTGCGCGAGCGGCGCAGCTTCTCCGACCGCGAGCTGTGCCTCAGGCGGCGCGACGGCACGCCGGTCTGGGTCTCGGCGACGACCAGCCTGCGCTGGGACGTCGACAGCGGAGCCGACTGCCTGGAAGGGGCGATGGTCGACATCACGCGGCGCAAGGAGGCCGAGCGCCAGATCCTCCACCAGGCGCACCACGACGCGCTCACCGGGCTGCCGAACCGCACCTTCTTCCTCGAGCGCCTCGGCGAAGCGCTCGAGGGGGCCGCCGCGCGGGATCGCCGCCCCGGCGTCCTGTTCCTCGACCTCGACCAGTTCAAGAGGGTCAACGACACCCTCGGCCACAGCGCCGGCGACCGGCTGCTCCAGCAGGTGGCGGCTCGCCTGCTGGCGGTGGCCGGGCCCGAGGACACGGTGGCGCGCGTCGGGGGCGACGAGTTCATCCTGCTCGTGCCCGCGATCGCCGAGGTGCGCCAGGCGGAGGAGCTCGCGGGCCGGATCCTGCGCGCGATCGAGGAGCCGATCGAGATCGCCGGCCGCCGGCTGTTCGTCACGACGAGCCTCGGGATCAGCCTGTTTCCCACCGACGGCGCCGACGCCGAGGCCCTGCTGACGAGCGCCGACGTCGCGATGTATCGCGCCAAGGAGCTCGGCCGCAACGGCTATCAACTCTGCTCGGCCGACCTGTCCGCGCGCGTCTTCGCCCGCCTGACGCTCGAGAGCGAGCTGCGCCTGGCGCTCGAGCGGCGGGAGTTCGACCTCTTCTACCAGCCGCAGCTCGACGTGGCGAGCGGGCGGGCGGTGGGGTTCGAGGCCCTTTTACGCTGGCGCCATCCGGAGCGCGGCTTGGTGCCGCCCGACGAGTTCGTGGCGGCGGCCGAGAGCTCGTTTCTGATCGACGCCCTCGGCCGCTGGGCGCTCTCGACAGCCTGCCGCCAGATCGTGGCCTGGGACGTGCCCGACCTGCGCCTGGCCGTCAACCTCTCGCCCCACCAGCTGGTCCGCGGCGACCTGCTGGCGACGATCGACGCGATCCTCGAGGAGACGGGCATGCCCCCGGAGCGCCTCGACCTCGAGATCACCGAGAGCGCCGCGGTCGCCGAGATCGCGGCGACGTCCGAGCTGCTCTCGTCGCTGCGCCGGCGCGGCATTCGCATCGCGATCGACGACTTCGGCGCCGGCCACGCGTCGCTCTCGTACCTGCGGCAGCTGCCGCTCGACGCGCTCAAGATCGACCGCGAGTTCGTGCGCGGCATCGACGAGGGGCGGCAAGGGGTGGCGATCGTCACCGCGATCATCGAGCTCGCCCACGGCCTCGGCTTGCAGGTGATCGCCGAAGGGGTCGAGACCGAGCGCCAGCTCGAGCTCCTGAGCGCCCGCGGCTGCGACCTGTTCCAGGGCTACCTCGCCGCGGCCCCGCTTCCGAGCGGCGACGCCGAGCGCTGGTTTCGCCTGCGGCGGTGAGCCCCGCCGTCAGCGCCGGCCCTCTGCGGGGGCCTGCGGTCCGGCCTCGTCGCCGAGCCGGGCGACCGCTGCCGCAGCCTGGCGGATGGCTTCGAGCGGGACGTTCCCCCGCTCCGCGGCCCGGACGAGCAGAGCGATCGCGGCGAGGGACTCGCGCGGGACCTCGAGCGACCGGAAGAGGGCGAGCGTGCCGCGGGCGATCTCCGCGATCTCGCGATAGCGGTCCTGGCGCGCGTAGACGCCGGCGAGCTCGAAGGCGACCTGCGCGGCGTCCGAGGCCATCTCGGCGTTGACGAAGCCGTCGCGCGCGAGGAGGAACGAGCGCTCGGCGCTCGCGAGCTGCCCCAATCCGGCGGCGATCCTGCCCTCGACCCAGGCCTTGCGCAGCTGGACCCAGGGCTCCGGGAACCGTCGGTAGACCGGCCGCGATTCGGCGAGCAGGCGGCGGGCCGCGAGGAATTGGCCGGCCTCGGCCAGGAACGAGATCAGGTTGTGGCGGGCGCAGAACTCGAGCCGGGGCTCGGCCGCGGTGTCGAGGAGAGGCAGCGCCTCCCGGAGCAGGGAGATCGCCCGCTCGGGCTGGCCGGCCGTCCGGGCGACGTTGGCCAAGGTGACCAGGCAGCGGGCGGCGCGGTGCTCCTCGCCGGTCGAGCGAAAGGTCTCGATCGATCGCGCGAGGAGGCGGGCGGCATCGTCGAGCCGGCGCTGCTCGCGCCGCAGCGAGGCCTTCAAGCTCCAGAGCTCCGCCCGCTCGAGGGGGTCGCGCGTCCCCTCGCGCAGGAGCGCCTCGGCGCGCGCGAACGCCTCCTCGGCGCCGCCTAAATCGGCGCGTACGCGGCGCGCGTTGGCGATCCGGCCGAGGCAGCGCACCGAAAGGTCGGTGAGCCGCGCCGAGCCGTAGAAGGCAGGGTCGAGACGGCCGACGTGCGCGAGCGCGATCTCGCCGAAGCGCTCGCCGTCGCGGGGGTCGCGATAGGTCCGCTCGCGGCTCTCTTCGAGGATCGCCTCGACGAAGCCCCAGGTGCGGTAGCGCGGCTCGCCGGCGAGCGCGGGCTCGAAGCGTTCGGGCGGCCCGCCGAGCAGAGCGGTCCACAGAGTCGCCGCTTCGGCGCGCTCGTGCTCGAAGGAGGCGAGCCGCTCGAGGAACTCGCGCGAGCCGCGGCGCAACGCCGGAGCGTAATCGGGCGCCGGCCCGGGCCACGGCACCACCCGCGCGAGAGCTCTGGAAAGCCGATCGGGCTTGGCGTCGAGCAGCTCGCGGACCTTGTCCTGGCAGCGGCGGCAGGCGATCAGGTGGGCGAGCACCCGCTCGAGGCCGGCCGTGCGGAGCGAGTCGGCGAGGCCTTGGAGGGTGATCTCGTCGGGATGGATGCGGGGCATCGGATCCGGGCGCGCCGCCGCCCCGCCGGGGACGTCCCGGAAGGGCGCGTGCGCGATCCGTGTCGATCTCTCACGTACATGGTTGCTCGAGCGGTGCCAAACCGAGACAGGAGAGTGACGGCGGGGTCGTTCGCCGGCCTATGGCTTGCACCTCAGGTGGCCGTCGGGGTCGACCTCGCAGCCCGAGGAACCGATCGGTTTGACGATCGGCGGGCTCGTCCGTGGGGTCGACGGGGTGACGGCGAACGTCGTCGGGGCGGGATGGAGGTGCAGAGCGTAGAGCACGAACAGCAGACACGACACCATGTCTGGCTCCTCCGGGATCGCTCGGCGGCGGACGCCGCCGCCTGCGTTCGGAGGAAGACGCGAATTCGCGCAACCCAACGTGTCGCTTCGGGGTGAGGTTCCCTCTCGCCGTTCAGCTCGAGCGTTCGCTCGCCGGGACCGCGCTGTCGCGGATCTTCGCTGCGGCCGGGGACAGGGGGGCGTGGGTCAGGATCCGGTTGATGCGATCGAGCGCCTTCATGCTCTCGCCGACGCCCTGATAGAGGACGACCTCGCCGTAGAGGTCGTCGGCCAGCCGGTTCAGCCGCTCGATCACGGCCGGCACGTGCGCGCCCTCGGGATAGCGCTTCAGGTACTCGGCGCCGTTGGCCAGGTCGCTGTAGCTGGTGGCGAGGAGGGCGATCCGCTCCTCCGCCTTCTTGCGGGTCTCCGGATCCTTCTCGCGGTCGGCCAGCTCCTGGAGCGCGGCGAGCTGGTTCAAGCCCGGCGCGAGGTTCTGGAGGCCCGTATGGGCCTTGACCCCGGCGGGCGTGTCCGGGCCGGCCTCCGAGGCGCGCAGGTATTGGGCCACCGCGTTGGTCTGATCGCCGAGCCGGGCGTAGGCGTTGCCGAGCGCGAGCGCGACCTCCGGGATCCGCGGCGAATCGGGGTAGTTGGAGAGGAACGCGGCCAAAAACGAGGTCTCGAAAACGCCTCCTTCGAGGACTTCGACGGACTTCGGATACGCCTCGCGCGACTTCGCCTCCAGGTCCGTGAGCTCGGCGTCGAGCTTGGTCACGAGATCGCTCTTCGGCGTCAGATCGACGACCTCCTGGCGCTGCGCGCGGTAGACCTTGAGCACCGCGCCGTAGTCGCGGGCCAGGAGAGGCTTGGCGAGGGCGTCGTCGCGCACCTCGTGCAGCTTCTCGAGGCGCAACCCTTCGGCGACCGGACCCTGCGGCCAGGTGGCGAGCGCGGCGCGCTTCATGAAGCCGAGCTCGGGCCGCTCGGGCCGGTTGTGCGCGATCCAGGCCATCAGCGTGGTCTGGGTCTTCTGCCGGAGCGGATCCGCGGTGCTCCGGTCCTGGATCTTCAAGTCCGCCGCGCGCACGAGCGCGGCCTTCATCCGCTCCTCGGCGAACGGATGGGTTTGCCAGTAGCCGTACTCGCGGGCCTGCGGCGCGCGCGTATTGAGGACTTTCCAGAAGCTCTGCGCCGCCGCCGGGTCGTAGCCTGCAGCGGCGGCCAGGCGCTGCCCCTCGTCGTCCGCCTCGGTCTCGTTCTCGCGGCTGTAGCTGCGCAAGAGGAGCTCCGAGACGACGAGGCTCGCCGCGGCGGCGCCCTGGACCACGTTGCCTCCCGTGTCGGGAGTGGCGAGAGGATCGTAGCCGGGGCCCGTCGGGGTGGACTGGCGGCCCCTTTCGGCGCCGACCAGGACGCCGATGATCAGGGCGTTGCCCAGCACGTTCATCAGGGTCGCGCGCCGCTGCATCTTGACGTAGTGCTCGTGGGTGACGTGGGTCAGCTCGTGGCCGAGGACGTTGGCCAGCATGTCGTCGTCGGGCGCCAGGTCGAGGAGACCGCGGGTGACGAAGATCTGGCCGCCGGGCAGCGCGAAGGCGTTCGGCACCGGCATGTCGACGAGGCCGAAGGAGACCGGATAGCGGTCGTAGTCGGCCTGCTTGACCAGCTCGTAACCGATCCGGTTGACCCGCTCGAGCTCCTTGGGGTTGTCGTAGTAGCCGTACTCCTCGACCGCCTCCTGTGCCGCTTTGACGCTCTGAGCGAAGAGATCCGGCTTTTCGGGCTTGCCGGCCGGGGCCGGCTCGGCGGCGAGCCCCGCCGGCGCCAGGAGGGCCGAGACCAGGAGCGCGGCGAGCAGCCGGCGCGCGATCCGCGGCGTCCGGGGCGAGGGGCGAAAGGGGAGCGGCGGATTCATGGTCGGAGCTTACTCCCTGCGGCGATCGCCGGGCGCGGCTGGCGCCTCGGTGTCGAGGTCCGGTCCTGCACGGAGGATGCCTGGCCCTGGGGCCGGGGCTCGGCGCGCGCCGCAGGCGGCGGCGCGAAGGGCAGGGCGCCGCGGCGAGCGCGCGGGGGACGGCGGCGTCCTCTCGGGGCCGCGGGGAGGTCCGGCGGCCCGGTTGCCCTGTGGTAGCTTTCGCCGCCATGAGCGACCTCACGATCGAGACGCCGGCGGCGAAATCGTCGATGGCCGACCTGCGCCCCGCGCTCGACGCGGCGCTCAAGGCCAACTTCCCCGGCGGCATGCTGAAATGGAGCTGGGACGGCGACGTCTGCCATCTGACCGGCCCGGGCGCCAAAGGGACGATCGTGCTCGAAGAGGGCAAGCTCGTCGGGCGCGCGCACCTCGCTCCGCCCGCGAGCATGATGCGGTCGGTGATCGAGCAGAAGATCTCGACCGCCATGAAGAAGGCCGCGGCCTAGCCCGGGGCCTTCCGCGCGATGCCCGGTCCCCCCGCCGCGCTCGCGCGGGCCGCCGGCCGGCGGTCGGAGGCCCCTTTCCTTTTCTTTCAGCGGGGCTGGGACTGGCGGTGGCTCGGCTTCCGCGACGCCCGGCGGCAGGTCGGCGGGGCCGCCGCGCTCCTGGCCCATCTTTCGTCCGGCGCGCGCGTCGCCTTCCCCTCGGTCGCGGGCGCCGGGGGAGCCGCGGCGATCCTCGTCGACCTCGCGATCCAGGCCGCGGGGCTGGTGGCCGTCCCCCTCGCGGTGGGCGCCGGGGAGAGCGGCCTCGCGCAGACCCTCGCGGCCGCAGGCGCCGAGGCGTTCGTCGCTCCGCCCGGCTTCGCGCCCGGTCTCGGCCTTCCCGCGATCGATCTGCCCGATTTAGCGGCGCTCGACGGGGAGGTTCCCGACCGCGCGGGATCGATCGCTGTGGCCGCCGGCTCCGGACCGGGCGATCTCCGCGTCGTGCCGGCGGCGGATCTCGACGCCGCGTCCTCTGCGATCACGGCTCTCCTCGCGCGCCCCGCGAAGCGGGAGATCGCGGTCGTCGGCCTCCCGTCGCAGGATCCGGCCGAGCGCGCGTTCCTCGCCTGGGGGGAGATCACCGGCGCGGCGCTGGTCCTCGAGCCCTGGGCGGTCCATCGCGTCGCCACCGCGTCCTGGGCGAGGCCGACCGTCCACTGCGGCCCGGCGGCCGAGCTGGCCGCTCTCCTCGCGAAGGCGGGAGGCTCCCGGCGCGGGCGCAAGCCGCCGTTCGGCCGCCTGCACACCGTCTTCTGTTCCGAGCCGGGGGCGCTCGGGCCGGGCGAGATCGAGGCCTGGGCCCGCCTGGGCGTCGCCGCGGTGCCGCTGCCCGCGCTCCCGAGAGGGTCGGCGCCATGACGTCGCTCGACCGCGCCCGCGAGCTCAAGTCCTGGGCTCTCGAAGCGGGATTCGACCGCGCCGGAGTCGCGAGCCTGGGGCCGCTCGAGCACGGCCGGGCGCTCGTGCGCTGGCTCGAGCGCGGGGACCAGGCGGGGATGGCCTGGATGGCGCATCGGCTCGAGGTCCGGCTCGATCCCTCGCGGTGGCTCGAAGGCGCCCGGAGCGCTCTCTGCGTCGCCCTCCAGTACTCGCCGCTCGCGGGCGAGGAGGAGCCGGAGGGCGACCTCTGGCCGCGCGTCGCCCGCTACGCGCGCGGCGCCGACTACCACGACCTCGTGAGCCGGCGGCTCCGCCCGTTGTGCGACCGCATCGAGGCGGCCTTCCCCGGCGCCAGAGCCCGTTTCTCGGTCGATACCGGGCCGCTCCTCGAGCGCGAGATCGCCGCGCGCGCCGGCCTCGGAGCGATGGGCAAGAACACGATGCTGCTCCACCCGGAAGGCGGCTCCTGGTTCCTGCTCGGCGAGATCCTGACGACGCTCGACCTGGCCCCCGACGCGCCGCTCGCCGATCTCTGCGGCAGCTGCACCCGCTGCCTGGACGCCTGCCCGACCGGCGCTCTCGCGGAGCCCTATCGCCTGGACGCCCGGCGCTGCATCAGCTACTGGACGATCGAGCACCGGGGAGATTTCCCGCCGGAGGTCGCTGCCGTCCTCGACGGCTGGGTGTTCGGCTGCGACGTCTGCCAGGAGGTCTGCCCGTGGAACGCCGCTGTGCCGCCGGCCGATCACCCGGAGCTGCGCCTGCCGCCCGAGCGCGCCGGGCTCGACCTCCTGGGCCTGCTCGGCCTGTCGCGGGACGACTACACCCTGCGCTTTCGCGGCAGCCCGATGAAACGGGCGAAGCTCGAAGGGTTGCAGCGCAACGCGGCGGCCGCGCTGGGGCGCTCTTGACGGTCGCGCTCAGAGCTCGGCGGCGGGCCGCGTCGCGAAGGGCTTGCCGGCCGGCGGCGCGAGCGGTTTCGCTTCGGCGGGAACGGGCGCGATCGCGGGCGTGGGCAGGAGCCGCTGGCCGAGCTGGCCCTTGAGCACGGCGAAGCGCGAGGCGGCAGCCGTGCGGAGCCACGGCCGTCCGGTCCGTTCCGCGACCAGGCGCCGGGCGAGGCGCAGATCCTCGATCCAGGGCCAGAGGCTCTGCGGCGCGTTGAAGCCTTCGAAGAACTCCTCGGCGATCGCCGGCACCCGCGAGGCGGCGAGCAGCACCTCCTTGGCGGGCGGCCCGAGCGGCTCGAGGAACAGGTTGGAGAAGCGGGTCATGAAGCGCGCTTCCCGCTGCCAGAACTCCTCGAAGCCCGCGGCCATCCAGGCGGCGTCGAACGGCCGGTCGCCGTGCTCGAGGATCCTGCCGGTCATGAAGTGCGCCGCCTTGGCGGCGTGGTTCGCACCCTGGGCGGCGATCGGATCGTTGAGCACCAGGGCGTCGCCCAGGCCGGTGACGGCGCGGCCCGAGGGCAGATGGGCGACCGGCCTGCGGACGACCGGCGTGATCGCTCCGGTCGCCCAGGCGAGAGGGTCGGTGATCTCGACGTGGGCCAGCCGGTGGAGCTCCCAGGGCGCCAGGTCGGCGACGACCCGGCGGGCGATGCCGAGCATCTCCTCGGCCGTGCGCGCCGCGGAGAAGCGGTCCATGCGCGAGCCGGGCTTGGCCTCGAACAGCAGGCTGTGGCACGAGCCGGCGGTCTTGTCGTGGAACGGGATCCAGAAGATCTCGCCTTCGGTCCCGATGAGCGTGAACTTGGCGGCGTGGAACGGCACCTGGGACCAGCGCGCGAGCCCCTTCAGGGTGAGGAGGGCGAGCTTGCGCTGCGGCTTGGCGTGGACGCTGCGCCGCGCGTCGCGCTCGAAGAGGGCCGAGATCTCCCCCTTGCCGCTCGCGACGACCACCAGGTCGTGCTCGGCCGCCGCGGCGTCGACGTCCGCGACGGACATCTCGCGCACCACCAGCCGGCCGCCCCGGGCCTCGAGCTCGTCCATCCAGCGCGAGAACTTGAGCCGCTGGTCGATCGCCATCCCCGGGCGCTTGAAGCGGCCTTCGACGGCGAGCAGGCGGTTGCCGGGGGTCGGACAGAAGTCGAGGTGGACCCCTTCCCCCGGTTCGACCTCGCCGTCCCAGAAGTCGAGGCCGAGCTCCCGTTCGTAAGCGAGGCTCCGATGGAAGAGGAAGGCCGTCGCCGTGCACCGCCCGTCGAGCACCTGCCGGGCGCTCCGGTCCGCATAGAGCGTCACCTGGTACCCGTTCGCGAGCAATCCGAAACCGAGCTGCAAGCCGCCCTGCCCCGCGCCCACGATGGCGATTTTGCGCATACGATCCCCCTAGGAGGACCTCGGTCCTCTGAGACGATCCCGGAAGCTTCTCGGTGGATCCATACCCAGGTGCGCCAGGTGGGGTCAAGCGTGACACGTTTTCGAGGATTTGTGAAGAATCGTCCGGCTGGCGGTTCTGCCGAGGTCGCTCGACCGAGGCCTTCGGACGGGCGCGCGCCGCTGCCCGACCCATCGATTGACACCTTTCGGACCTGACCCCTATACTCGTACGCCCGAGTTTCCAACGACTTAGAGTTGAGTGGAACTCGATGCCCCGGCGCGGGCAGCAACAGGCGTGTCTCTTCCGCCTGAATCCAAAGCCAAGGAGGATTGTCCCCTTATGTCGTCTCATTTCGACCAGGACCAGCCGACCGCGACTGAGTCCACTCCCGACCAGGAGCATCTCGAGTACCAGAAGCTCCTGGAGCTTTACGACGAGAGCATGCGGAACTTGACCGAGGGCGAGATCGTCCCCGGCCGGGTCATCGGCATCACCTCGAACTCGGTCATCGTCGACGTCGGCTACAAGTCCGAGGGTCTGATCCCCGTCGAGGAGTTCCTCGATCGCGACGGCAAGGTGTCGGTCGCCGTCGGCGACGACGTCGACGTCCTCCTGGAGAAGACCGAAGATCAGGAAGGGCACGTCCTCCTCTCGCATTCGAAGGCTCTGCGCATGCGCCGCTGGACCGAGGTCGACCGCGCGTTCAAGGAAGGCCGCGTGATCAAGGGCCGCGTCGTCGAGCGGATCAAGGGCGGCCTGACCGTCGACGTCGGCCTG
The DNA here is from genome assembly GCA_035607445.1 of Thermoanaerobaculia bacterium. Classification (GTDB taxonomy): domain Bacteria; phylum Acidobacteriota; class Thermoanaerobaculia; order Multivoradales; family UBA5704; genus DASYKS01. Next base: position 16,692 of record DATMZM010000147.1, read on the forward strand.
CGCGCGTTCCTGCCCGGCTCCCTCGTCGACATCAAGCCGGTCAAGAACCTGGAGGCCCTCAGAGGCCACGAGCTCGAGTTCAAGGTCATCAGCCTCGATCGCCGGCGCAACAACATCGTGCTGTCGCGCAAGGCCGTGCTCGAAAAGGAGCTCGAGAAGAAGAAGGCCGAGACGCTCAAGAAGCTCGAAGAGGGCGCGCGTCTGCCCGGCATCGTCAAGAACATCACCGACTACGGCGTCTTCGTCGACCTGGGCGGCATCGACGGCCTGCTGCACATCACCGACATCTCGTGGGGCCGGGTCAACCACCCGTCCGAGCACTTCAAGGTGGGCGACGAGATCGAGGTCGTGGTCTTGAAGTTCGATCCGGAGACCGAACGCGTCTCGCTCGGCTACAAGCAGCGCTCGGACGATCCCTGGCTCCTGGTCGACAAGAAATACCCGATCGGCTCGCGCGTGCGCGGCAAGGTCGTCTCGCTCGTCGACTACGGCGCGTTCGTCGAGATCGAGGAGGGGGTCGAGGGCCTGATCCACGTCAGCGAGATGTCGTGGACCAAGAAGGTCGTCAACCCGGCGAAGATCCTCGAGGTCGGCCACGAGGTCGAGGCGATCGTCTCCGAGCTCGACATGGACCAGCGGCGGATCTCGCTCTCGTTGCGCCAGACCGAGCGCAACCCGTGGGAGGAGCTGTCCGACAGCCACCCGATCCACAGCGTGATCGAGGGCAAGGTCCGGAACCTGACCGAGTTCGGCGCGTTCGTCGAGATCACCGACGGCATCGACGGCCTGATCCACGTCTCCGACATGAGCTGGACGAAGCGCGTCAAGCACCCGAGCGAGGTCCTGAAGAAGGGCGACTCGGTCAAGGCGCGGATCACCAACATCGACATCGACAACCAGCGGGTGTCGCTGTCGATCAAGGAGTTCATGCCCAACGAGTGGGACGACTTCGCGGACGCCCACAAGGTCGGCGACGTGCTCGACGGCCGGGTGGTCAACGTCACCGATTTCGGTCTCTTCATCGACATCTACAACGGCCTCGAGGGCCTCGCGCACGTCAGCGAGATCGACGTCGCGCAGGGGCAGCGCCTCGAGGACCGCTACGCGGTGGGCGACTGGGTGCGCGCGCGCATCCTGCGCATCGAGGAGGGGGACAAGAAGGTCGGCCTCTCGCTCCACGGCGTCTCGCAGCCGACCGACGGCGAGGTCGACTCGCTCAAGGACGATTCCGTGCGCAAAGCCGCCGAGGCGGGCCGGTCGACCCGCGAGGCGGCGATCCGCGCCGGCGTCGTCAAGCCGGCCGAGGAGTCCGATGCGAAGCGCGCCGGCGGCTCGGAAGCGGAGGCCGAAGCGGCGGAATCCCAGGACGCGTAGTAGATTTGGTCGGGCTCGCGAGCGGCGGTCCTCCAAGGAGGGCCGCCGCTCCATCTCGAGGCCACGGGGGGACGGCGGTGTTCGCACGAGACGGAATGACCAAGGCCGAGTTGGTGGAAGAGGTCGCCCGCACGACGCAGCTGACCAAGAAACAGGCGGAGATCATCGTCAACGAGGTGTTCGACAGCATCGTGCTCTCCCTCAAGTCGGGCGAGAAGATCGAGCTGCGCGGCTTCGGCAGCTTCCGGATCCGCCACCGCGGCGCCCGGACCGGGCGCAATCCCAAGACGGGCGACAAGGTCGACGTGCCGCCCAAGCGCATCCCGTATTTCAAGCCGGGCAAGGAGCTGCGCGAGCTGCTCAACGACGAGGCTTGACCCCCGGGTCCCACCGCAGGAGGGCTTAAAGTGACGGAGTCCGAAACCACGGCGTCCCCGGCGCCGCAGAGCCTTGGCCTTGGCACCGCGATGGCCGCCGCGATGATCGCCTGGCTGATCCCCGGCGCCGGCCACGTCTACCTGAAGCGGTGGCGGCGCGGGCTGGCCTTTTTCGTCCTGGTCGCGATCTCGCTCGCGATCGGCCTCGCCCTGGAAGGCCACCTCTACCGCCCGGTGCCGAACGAGCCGCTGTCGTGGCTCGGGACGATCGGACAGCTCGGGCTGGGAACGGTGTACACGGTGCTGCGCTACGTCCATTACCAGGGCGACATCCGGGGGCCCGGGTTCGAATACGGGACCGCGTTCCTGCTCACCGCCGGCCTGATGAACCTCCTGCTCGTCCTCGACGCGTGGGACATCGCTCACGGCAAGAAGGACTAGGGGAGCGAGCCGCGCATGGTGATCAGCCACTTCTTCCTGATGGTCGTCTTCGCCCTGATCGTCTCGGTCTTCTTCGCGCTCCTCTGGCGTCGCGAGCGGGCGGGTCAGGTCCGGCTCTTCCTCCAGCTGTTTCTCGGGATGGTGCTCGGCGGCCTCGCCGTCGCCTGGTTGATGTACCCGTTCCCGCAGGGGCCGCCGGCACCGATTCCATGAGCCGGCAGCTCCTCGCGGTCGCCGGGGAGGCCTCGGGTGATCAGCATGCCGCGCGCCTCCTGGCCGAGCTCGCGAGGATCGAGCCCGGCATCGCCGCGTTCGGCCTGGGCGGCGACGAGATGCGCCGGGCCGGCGTCGAAACCCTCGCCGACAGCTCCGAGATCTCGGTCGTGGGCATCACCGAGGTGGCGAAGATCCTGCCGCGCGCGCGCCAGATCTTCGCCGCGCTCCTCGCCGAGGCGGAGCGACGGCGGCCGGCGGCGGCGCTCCTGGTCGATTTTCCCGACTTCAATCTCCGCCTGGCGCGCGCGCTCAAGCGGCGCGGGATTCCGGTGATCTACTACGTCAGCCCCCAGGTCTGGGCCTGGCGGCGCCGGCGCGTGCGGGCGATCGCCCGCGACGTCGACAGGATGCTCGTCCTCTTCTCGTTCGAGGCGGAGTTCTACCGGCGGCACGGGGTCGAAGCCGTGCACGTCGGGCACCCCCTGGTCGACGAGGTGCCGCAGCTGCCCCAGGTCTGGGATCGCCCGGACGGCGGCGGGGCGCCCTTCCGCGTCGCCCTCCTTCCTGGTTCGCGCCGCTCCGAGGTCCGGGCTCTCTTGCCGCTCCAGCTCGGCGCTCTCGGCCGGCTCGCGCGCGAGGTGCCGGTCGTCGGGACGATCGTCCAGGCGCCGACGATCCCGCGCGATCTGCTCGCGGCGGAGGTCGACCGGGCCGGAGTGCCGGCCGAGATCGTCGCCGGGGACCGGTTCGCGGTGATCGCCGATTCGCATCTCGCCCTCTGCGCTTCCGGCACCGCGACGCTCGAAGTGGGCCTCCTCGGCACGCCGATGATCCTCTGCTACCGCTTGGGCGCCTGGACCTACCTGCTCGCGCGGCTGCTCGTCCGCCTGCCTTACGTCGGCCTGGTCAACCTGGTCCTCGGGCGCCGGGCGGTGCCGGAGATGATCCAGGGGGCCGCGGAGCCGACCCCTCTCGCGGCGGAGGCGAAACGGCTGCTCTCTGACCCCTCGGCGATCGCCGCGATGCGCGCGAGCCTCGCCGAGCTGCGCGGTCGCCTGGGCGAGGGCGGAGCGAGCCGCCGCGCCGCGCGCGAGGTGGCGTCCTTCCTCGAGCGGAGGGCCGCGGCTTGAGCCCCGTCACCTTCCTCTGGCGCTACGTCCGCCGCTACGCCGGGTGGGCCACTCTCGCGGGCCTCGGCATCGTCACCTATGCCGCGGCGACGGGCGGCATCGTGTCGCTGATCGAGCCGATCTTCGGCGAGGTGCTGCTCGCCCGGGACGGGGCGCCGAGCGTGCTCGGCATGGCGACGCCTTCCGCGAGCGTCGAGAAGGGCGCCGAGAAGAAGGCGAGCAACGCGCCCGACTGGTTCATCCATCTCAAGCGGCGGCTCGATTTCGAGCACAAGATCCAGAAGAGCTACGAGTCGCTCAAGCGGCAGTGGGGGATCGGCGACCGCCAGGTCGTCTGGTTCGTGCCGCTCCTGTTCGTCCTGGTGTTCCTGGTGCGCAGCCTGTCGGACTTCCTCTCGGGCTACTCGTTCCAGCACATGGGGCTCGGCGTCACGACCGACATCCGCAACGACCTCTACCGGCGGATCCTCGACCAGTCGAGCCGGTTCCACGCCGACCACCCGTCGGGCGAGCTGGTGGCGCGCGTGGTCAACGACGTCGCCTTGATGCAGAGCGCGGTGGCGAACCGCCTGCTCGACCTGTTCCAGCAATCGCTGACGCTCGTCGTCCTCCTCGGCCTGCTGCTCTCGACCCACGTCAAGCTCGCCCTGATCTGCCTCGTCGTCGCGCCCGTCCTGATCTATCCGATCATCCGTTTCGGCCGCGGCATGCGGCGCACCAGCCATCGCAGCCAGGAGCGGATGGCCGACCTCGCGAGCCTGATGAACGAGGGCATCCGCGGCCACCGGGTGGTCAAGGCCTTCGGCATGGAGGCGTTCGAGCGCGGCCGGTTCGAGGCCGCGACGCGGCGCCATTTGCGCACCAACCTGCGCGCGCAGCTGCTCGCGAACGCCTCCGGTCCGGTGGTCGAGTCGCTCGCGGTGATCGGCGCCGCGGCGCTCCTGTTCTGGGCCGGGCGCAGCATCCGCGCCGGCGACCTGACGGCGCCCGAGCTGATCAAGTTCCTGACCACGGCGCTCATGATGTACGACCCGATCCGCAAGCTGAACAAGGTCAACATGGTGCTCCAGGAGGCGCTCGCCGCAGGCCAGAGGGCGTCGCGCCTGCTCGCCATCCCGGACGACATCGCGGAGCGGCCGGACGCGCGCTCGATCTCCGGCGTCCGGCAGGGGATCCGGTTCGAGAGGGTCTCGTTCGCCTACGAGGCGCGGACCGTGCTGTCGGACGTCGAGCTCGACATCCGGCGGGGCGAGATCGTCGCCCTGGTCGGCCCGTCGGGCGCCGGCAAGTCGACGCTCGTCAACCTCCTGCCCCGCTTCTTCGACGTCGACTCAGGAAAGGTGACGATCGACGGCGTCGACATCCGCGACCTGAAGCTCCAGAGCCTGCGCGCCCTGATCGGGGTCGTGACCCAGGACACCGTCCTCTTCAACGACACCGTGCGCAACAACATCGCCTACGGCCGGTCGGATCTGTCGCTCGACAGGGTGCGCGAGGCCGCCGCCGCGGCGTACGCCGACGAGTTCATCCACGAGCTGCCGAACGGCTACGACTCGGTGATCGGCGAGTCGGGGCTCCGCCTGTCGGGCGGGCAGCGGCAGCGCCTCGCGATCGCCCGCGCCCTGCTCAAGGACGCGCCGATCCTGATCCTCGACGAGGCGACCTCGCACCTGGACACCGAGTCCGAGGCGCTGGTCCAAAAGGCGCTCTACAACCTGATGCAGGGGCGGACCACCCTGGTCATCGCCCACCGGCTGTCGACGGTGATGAAGGCGGACCGCATCGTGGTCGTCGAAGGAGGGCGGATCGTCGAAGAGGGCTCCCACGCCGAGCTCCTCGAGCGGGGCGGCTCGTACAAGCGCCTCTACGATCTGCAGTTCCAGGAGTGACGGCGGCGCCGATCTCCTGGCTCGCGGCCCTCTTCATCCGGGCGCTGCGGGCGACCTGCCGGCTCTCCCACCACGGCGACGCCGAGCTGCGTGGCCGCGAGCTACGGGGCGAGCGCTTCGTGCTCGCCTTCTGGCATCGCCATCTCCTGTTCATGCCCTACGCCTACCGGGGCGAGCGGATCTCGGTGCTGATCTCGAGCAGCCGCGACGGCGAGCTGATCGCCGCGACCGTGGCGCGCTTCGGCATCGACGCGAGCCGCGGCTCGACCACGCGCGGCGCGGTCTCGGGATTGCGCGAGCTGCTGCGCAAGGGCCAGCAGGGGTACGATCTGGCCTTCACGCCCGACGGGCCGAAAGGGCCGGCGGGAAAAGTCCAGCCCGGCATCCTGATGGCCGCGGCCTCGACCGGCTGGCCGATCCAACCTGTAGCGATCGCCGCCAGCCGGGCCAAGCGCCTGGCCTCGTGGGATCGATTTCTCATCCCGGCGCCGTTCTCGCGGGTCTGCTTCGTCTACGGCGAAGCGTTGACCGTACCGCGCGGCGCGGAGCTGCCGCCGCTCGCGGAGGAGCTCGAACGGCGGCTCGACGCGTGCGAGAAAGAGGCGGAGAGGCTCGCCGCGGGTTCGCGCGGCTGAGGAGAGGAGAACGGATGCGCAGCATGACCGGTTCCGGCCAGGCCACGGCGGAGAATCCGCGGCACGCGATGGCGGTGACCTTGCGCGCCGTCAACCATCGCGGGCTCGACGTCCAGGTCCGGATCGACGAGGCCTACCGGGGCAACGAAGCGGACCTGCGCGAGCTGTTCGCGAGCGAGCTCGCACGGGGCCGCGTCGAGGCGCGGGTCGAGGTGCGCCCGCTGACCGATCGCCCGGCCGAAGTCAGGCTCAACGCGGGGGTCGTCGAGGCGGTTCAGGCCGCCGTGCGCGCTCTCGCCGAGCGCGGGCTGGTCGCGGGCGAGCTTTCGGCCGGAGACCTGCTCCGCCTGCCCGCGGCGCTCGAGGTGACGGTCGCCGCCGACGAATGGACGGCCGAGGACCGCGAGCTCCTGCTGCGCACGGCGCGCGCGGCGCTCGCCCAGCTGGTCGCCGCCCGCGAGCACGAGGGCGAAAAGCTTCGCCAGGTCCTCGCGGCCAAGCTCGCCGCTCTGGCCGAGCGGGTGGCGCGGCTCGACGCGCTGCGCGGACCGGCGCTGGCCGACGCCAAGGCGGCGCTCGATCGCCGGCTCGCCGACCTCCTCTCGGGCGCCGCTCTCGATCCGGCGCGGCTCGCCCAGGAGGCGGCGATCCTCGCCGATCGGAGCGACGTCTCGGAGGAGATCGACCGGCTCGGCGCTCACCTCGGCCATTTCCGCGAGGTGGCGGAGGGCGAGGCGGCGTCGGGCAAGCGCCTCGATTTCCTCACCCAGGAGATCTTCCGCGAGCTCAACACCCTGGGCGCCAAGTGCCGGCACGCGGAGGTCGCGCGGACGGTCCTCGACGCCAAGGTGCTCTGCGAGCAGATCCGCGAGCAGGTGCAAAACGTCGAGTGACCGCCCGTGCTAGCATCGCCCAGCCGTTTTCTTCCCGATCCGATCTCCGTTTGAGCCAGAGCCCAACCCACCGCGGCGAGCTGTTCATCCTGTCCGCTCCCTCGGGCGCGGGCAAGACGACGCTCATCCAGAGCCTGCTCAACGGCGGCCTGCTCGGCCTTTCGGACCTCGCGTTCTCGGTCAGCCACACGACGCGGGAGCCCCGGCAGAACGAGTGCGACGGGATCGACTATCACTTCGTCGACGTCCCGACGTTCCAGGGCATGATCGTCGCCGAGGCGTTCCTCGAATGGGCCGAGGTCCACAACAACTACTACGGCACCTCGATGGCGGAGGTGTTCCCGCGGCTCGAAGCGGGGATCGACGTGCTGATGGACATCGACGTCCAGGGCGCCGAACGGGTGCTCGCCCGTTACCCGGAAGCGCACAGCATCTTCATCATGCCGCCGAGCTACGCGGACTTGGAGCGGCGGCTCGCCGGACGCGCCCTCGACGACCCCGACGCGATCGCCCGGCGCCTGGCCGTATCTCTTTGGGAGATCAGGCGTTACGATCGGTATCGATATGTTATCATCAATGACGACGCGCGCCGGGCGAGCGAGGCGCTCGCGGCGATCATCCTGGAGAAGCGTCACCGGCGGGAGCGCATGCAGGGCCGGCTCCAGGGCATCCTCTCAGACTTCCATGAACGAGGCGCGCCGTAGCGTTCTGGTCGCCGCGCGGTGTCGCCCTTTTGTCCGGGAACACAAACTATGGTCATGCCCACGAACGTCGACAGCAAATTCCGTTACGTCCTGGTCGCCGCGCGGCGCGCCGAGCACCTGATGCGCGGCGCACGGCCGAAGCTCGAGAATCCGCCGGTCAAGAAGCCGACCCGCGTCGCGATGGGCGAGATCGACGGCGAGCTCGTCGCCTGGGGCGTCGGTCCGGCTCCGGTCGTCGAGGCCGAGGTCGCAGCGGACGAGGCGAGCTAGAGACCCCTGGTCTCTCGAAGGCGCTCTAGCGTGAGTCCTGGCCCGCGCGTCCTCTTGGGAGTGAGCGGAGGGATCGCGGCCTACAAGGCGGCCGAGCTGGTGCGCCGCCTGCGCGGGCAGGGCGCCGAAGTGCGCTGCGCCCTGACCCGCGGCGCCGAATCGTTCGTGGCGCCGCTGACGCTCGAGGTCCTCTCCGGCCAGGCGGTCTACGGCGAGGAGTACCTCGCGCCGACCGGCACGGGCGAAGAGCTGCACATCTCGGCCGCCGCATGGGCCGATCTCCTCTGCGTCGCGCCCGCGACAGCGCACGTCCTGGGGCGCCTCGCCCTCGGCCTCGCCGACGACTTCCTGACCACCACCGCGCTCGCCTTCGAGGGCCCGATCGTCCTGGCGCCCGCGATGCACTCAAAGATGTGGGCGAAGCCCGCGGTCCAGGGCAACGCCGCGGCGCTCGCGGCCCGGGGCGCGATCTTCGTCGGACCGGTCGAAGGAGCGCTCGCCTCGGGCGAGACGGGAATGGGACGGATGGCGGAGCCGGAGGCGATCGCCGCCGCCCTCTTCGCGGCCCTCGGGCGGGGACAGCTCTCGGGCCGCACCGTTCTCGTCAGCGCCGGCCCGACGTACGAGCCGATCGATCCCGTCCGCTTCCTGGGCAACCGCTCGAGCGGCAAGATGGGATTCGCCCTCGCGGGCGAGGCCGCTCGGCGGGGCGCGCGGACGATCCTCGTCGCCGGCCCGGTCGGTCTGGCCACGCCGGGCGGCGTCGAGCGGATCGACGTCGAAACCGCTGCCGAGATGGCCCGCGCGGTCGCCCAGAGCGCACCCCGGGCGGACCTGGTGATCCTCGCCGCGGCCGTCGCCGACTTCCGGCCGCGCGACGTGGCCGCGCGCAAGCTCAAGAAGGCGGCGGGAGTGCCGCGGCTCGATCTCGAGCCGACCGAGGACATCCTCGCCGGGCTCTCTCGGATCGCCCCGGGCGCGGTCAAGGTCGGGTTCGCTGCGGAGACCGACGACCTCGAGACGAACGCGCGCGCCAAGCTCGAGGGGAAGGGAATCGATTTCGTGGTGGCGAACGACGTCTCCCGTTCGGACATCGCCTTCGGCCGGGACGAGAACGAGGTCCTGGTCTTCCGCCGCGCCGGGGAACCGGTCTTCCTCGAACGCCGGAGCAAAGCCGCGATCGCCGCGGCGCTCCTCGACCTGTTCGGCGCGGCGCTGCCCGAGGGGTCCTCGCCGGCATGAGCCGCCCGCCTCTCGAGCCCGCCCTCAAGGATCTGCTCGGCTACCTGAGCGACATCGGCTACGGCGATCTCTATCTGCGCCAGCCGGCCGAGGCGGCCGCCTCTCCTTCCGCCCCGCCACCGGATCCGCCATCCGCCGCTCGCGTCGAGATCGCGCCCGAAGAGCTCGCGGCGCGCGCGGCCGAGCTCGCGGCGATCTCGGCCCGCGTCGCCGAATGCACCCGCTGCCGGTTGTGCGAGGGGCGGACCCGGACGGTCTTCGGCACCGGCAACCCGGCGGCCGAGCTGATGTTCATCGGCGAGGCGCCGGGCGCCGAAGAGGACAGGCAGGGCCTGCCGTTCGTCGGGCGGGCGGGAGAGCTGCTGACCAAGATCATCGAAGCCATGGAGCTGCGCCGGGAGGACGTCTACATCGCCAACATCCTCAAGTGCCGTCCGCCCGGAAACCGGGATCCGCAGCCGGACGAAGTGGCCTTCTGCCGCGGCTACCTCGAGCGGCAGATCGAGCTGGTCCGGCCGAAGGTCATCGTCGCGCTCGGCCGGATCGCGGCCCAGACGCTCCTCGGCAACGAGGATCCGCTCGGCCGCATGCGCGGGCGCTGGACCAAGATCCGCGGCGTGCCGGCGATGGTCACCTATCACCCCGCGGCCCTCTTGCGGAATCCGGCCCTCAAGCGTCCGACCTGGGAAGACATGCAGCTCGTGCGAGACCGCTTGCGCGGCGCCTGATCCGCCGTCTCTCCGCGGCTCGAAGTCGCCGTTCTCCGGCCGGGCTCGGAAGGGCGCTTTTGTCCCGAGCGGCAAGGGCTTGCCGCACTTACCTGTCGGAACCCCACGAGCGGCGGGGAGCCGGAGAACCATGAAGCGAGCGAACGTCTTCTTTTTCCAGTCGATCGACCGGCCGTTCACCAACTCGGTCGGCGTGGGATCGGCCGCCGTCGCGGAGGCGCTCCGGCAAGCCGGCTACGAGCTTCGGCTCGTCCACGGCAAGCACAGGCCGGCGGCCCCCGAAGATTTTCTCCCCTTCCCGGTCGCGAAACGTCTCCGGTCGGTGCCGGCGGCCGACCTCACCGTCTACGACGCGGGAGGCCTCCAGCTGCAGCCGCTCCGGCGCCGGCCCGGCTGCCCGAACGTGGTTCTGTTTCACGGCATGGCGGGCATGCCCGCCCACTGGCTGGGCAACTCCGCCGAGATCGATCAGTACTGGGCGAATTCGGATTACAGCCGCCGGGTCATCGAGAGCCTCCTCGCGCTGCCGGACTGGAGCCGGCGGGCGCTTCTCGAGCCGCGCGCCTTCGACCTCGTCGTCCGCCTGACGCTGCCTCTCGCCTGCCTCGAAGAGCCCGGCGGCGTCATGGTCGGGGAGCCCCTGCCGGAACCGGTCCGGAAGGCGCTCGCGAGCGGCGACCTCTACGGTCACTGCCTCGCGGACAAGGCGGATTTGGCGGCCACGGCCGCGATCCTCCTCGAGCTCAACCGCCTGGCCCAGGAGCGCGGCTTGCGGCGGGCGCTGCGCCGCCGGCTGTTCCGCCTCGTCGTCTGGCAGGGGGTCTTCCTGCCGCTGCGCCTCGCCTTCGAGGGCCGGGGGCCGGCCGAGCTGGCGCCGATCGCGGCCGGCTTCCGCGCGCTCGGCCTGTCCTTCGAGGACGTCTTCGTGCCGGTGCCGATCATCGGCCAGGAGGCCGTCTTCGAGCTCTTCGGCAGCTGCCGGTTCGGTCTCTTCTACAACTGGGTGCCGGAGTCGTTCGGCTTCTACCCCCTCGAGTCGGTGGTGCACGAGTCGAAGGTCTACACCAACGGCGTCGGCAATTTCCGCCACCTGCTGCCGCCGGGTCACGGCATCGACGTCGGCGATCCGCCGGGTCTCGGTTTCGGCGATTTGTCGCGCTGCGCCGAGATCGCGGCCGGGATCTATCGCGACGTCGTCGAGGCGCCGGACGCCGCGCGCGCGGAGACGCTGCGCGGGGCCGCGCTCGTCCGCGATCTCTACGATCGCCGGGCGCTCGAGCGCGACCTTCGCTCGGCGCTCGCGCGGCTCGGCCAACCGCCTCGAGCGCTCGATTTCGAGGCTCTGGTCGTCGCCTGGAGCCCGCTCGTGCGGAGCTTCGACGCCGCAACGCGGCGCATCGTCTCGGATTACGGCTCGCGCCAGCTCGAAGAACGGGAGGCGGCGATCTTGCAGAGCTTCCTCGGGAAACCGTGCCGCGATCTCGGCCACGACGCGGAGGAGGTCGCCCTGCTCGAGGGTTGGTTCGAAAGCGGAGTCCTGGCGCTCTCCCCGCCGGACGGGGTCTCGTGAGATGGCTTCCTGCGCTCGACGGCCCCGGAGGTCTCGTGGTACCTTAAGGAGAAAATTTTACTGCTTATGCCGGCCCTAGCTCCAGAGCGGTTTGCTGCGGAGTCGTTTGAAGATTTCTTTCGACGTGTGGAACCTCGCTTGAAGGGCCTGCTTTGGTTCTACCGGATCCCCGTGGACGATGCCGAGGACATCATCCAGGACAGCCTCATGTCCTACGTCTTCACTTCGAGTCCGGTGAACGACCCGGAAGCGTGGCTCGTCGGCAGCCTGAAGAACCATTGCCTGATGTACTGGCGCAAGCGCAGGCGGAACGTCTACGCGGCGGTCGACGCGGCGCTTCTCGACTGGCTCGCCCAGCCGATGCAGCCGCCGCAGGAACGCGCCGACCTGCTCGCCGACCTCGAGCGGCTGATCGATCGCCTCCGTCCGCGTTACCGCAACGTCCTGCGCCTGCGCTTCCTGCTCGGCTACGAGCCTCACGAGGTGGCCGAAAAGCTCGGCTACAGCCCGGCGAGCATCGGCAAGATCACCAACCGAGGCATCGCCGCGTTGAGCCGCCAGCTCTTCCTCGCCGGCTTCGGCCCGGGCTCGGATCGCCCGGGCCCTTCGAGGCAGCCCCACCGCCATTAAGTGGCGCCGGACGGCGGTCCGCGGGCGAAACCCGGGGCGCTCCCCGGCCGTAGGGGCCGTTGGGAGGCGTTTGATGAACCCTGGCACCCCGGAGCTCCTGACCCGCTGGCTGCAAGCCGAAGAGAGCGTCGACGACGAGTCGGCCGAGGCGCTGCTCGCCGAGCTGGCGTCGGAGCTGCCCGAGTGGTCTCCGCCGCCCGGCTTCGCGGCGCGGGTCATGGCTCGCGTCGCTCGGGAACAGCCGGCGCGCGGGGTCTGGACGTTTCGTTGGGCTCGCGCTTCCGTCGGTCTCGGCGTGGCGTCGGCGGGCGTGGCCGTCGCCTGGCTCGCCCCTCTCCTCTGGCTGTTGCTGCCCCGGCCCTCGGCCGCCGGCGGCGTTCGCCTGACGGCCGACCTCTTCGCGCGTTTGGGCGAGGGTCTCGCGGCGCTCGCCGGTTGGGCCGAGTCGCTGGGGGCGATCCGGCGCGCCCTCGCAGCCCCGCTCGACCATCCGCCGGTGGCGGCGAGCGTGGCGCTCTTGGCGATCCTCGCCGGCTGCGCCTTTTTCCTCCTTCAGACCCTGCTTCGACGTGAGAGGAGTTGGTCCTATGTCGATCTTTGAGCGTGCATCGGCCGGCGGGCGCCCCAGGTGGGCTCCGCCGCTCGCCGTCTTTCTTGCCCTGACCTGCTCCGTTCTCTGCGGTCTCTCCCGGATCGAGGCGCAGTCGGGAGGCAAGCCGAAGCCCGCGGCTCCGGCGGCCGCGAGCCCCTTCCGCGCGGAGCTCGAGCGGCGCTACGACGTGACCCCCCTGCGCGACGGGGTTCTCCTGAAGCCGCGCGAGGAACGCCTCGGAGTGCGCTCGGTCGAGGTGAGCGGAGATTCGATCGCGGTCAACGGCGAACGGGTCAGCGAGACCGTCCTCAAGGCCTGGCTCGGCTCGGACGCCGATCCTCTGCTGCGGCTCCTGGCCCTGCCGGTTCCCGAGCGCCGGGCCCTGTTCGGTTTCTCCGCTTCGGCGCTGCCTCCCGCGAAGCCAAAGGAAGCCGCCGCGGAGCCCGGGACCGCGGCGCCGAGCGGTGACGACGGCGAGGGCTCGGTGACCTCCGAGCTTCCGGAAGCGCCCGAAGCGCCGGAAGCCCCCGAGGCGCCGGCCGTGCCGGAACCGCCGGACGCCGCGAAGGTGCGGCTCGGCACCCTGGTCCGCTTCGCCGGCAGCGCGCACGTCGACGAGGACGAGGTCGCCGAGGAGGTCGTGGCGATCGGCGGTCCGGTCCGGATCGACGGGCAGGTCGAGCAGGAGGTCACCGCGATCGGCGGCTCGGTCACGGTCGACGGCCGGGTGGACGGAGACGTCGTCTCGGTCGGCGGCTCGGTCCATCTCGGGCCGAAGGCCGAGGTCGGCGGCGACGTGACGAGCGTCGGCGGATCCGTCGAGCGGCAGCACGGCGCGCGGGTGCACGGCACGATCAACGAGGCCGTCGGCATGGGCCGGGGCATCCACCTCCGCGGCGACCGCCGCGGGTTCGACTTCTGGCCCTGGTGGGGCAATCCCTTCGCCGGCGCGATCCGGCTCATGTGGTCGATCGTCTGCTTCGTCATCCTGGCCCTGTTCGTCGCGTTCGCGATCCTGGTCGCCCGCGATCCTCTGGCGCGGATGGAAGCGAAGCTGGCGGCCGACCCCTGGCAGTGCGGGCTCGCGGGGCTCCTCGGCGCGATCTCGATCTTCCCGGCGTTCCTGATCGCCGCCATCGTGCTCGCCATCTCGATCATCGGCATTCCGCTCCTGATCATCCTGCCGTTCGCGGGCCTGTTCCTCGTCCTCTCCGGCTTCCTGGGCTTCGCCGCGGTCGCGCTCCAGATCGGGCGGGCGATCGAGCGGCGGTTCGATCGCCACTTCGGAGGCAACGTGCCGACGGCCCTCGTCGGGCTGGGCGTCCTCGGCGTGCCCTGGTTCCTGGGCCTGCTGCTCGAGCTCGTCGGCGGCCCGCTGGGATGCCTGGCCGGCTTCACCCGTGCGCTCCTGATCGTCGCCGCCGTGCTCTTCGGTTTCGGCGCCGCGATCCTCACGCGCTTCGGTCTCGGGCCGCGCCGCCGGCGGACGGCCGGGGAGGCCCCGCCGGTCCCGCCCCCGAGCGAGCCGGCGCCCCTCGGGACGCCGCCGTTCGAGCCGCCCTTCGAGCCGGAGCCGGAAGCGCCCCGCCTCGCCGAGCTGCCGGAGGTCCCCCCGGCGCCGCCCGGCGACGCGACCGGTTCGACCGAAGAACCGACCGAGGAATCGGCCGAGGAGCCGCGTTCCTAGGACCTGGTCAACTCGCGCAGCCGCTCGGCCAAGCGGCTGAAGCGGGGCTCGCCGCGGCGGTTGTCGACCGCCGCGGCGAGCGCTCGCGGTTCGCCCACCAGCACCGCGAGCCGGCGGGCGCGGGTCAGCGCCGTGTAGAGCAGGTTCCTCTGGAGCAGCAGGTGGTGCTGGCTGTGCAGCGGCACGACGACGCACGGGTACTCGCTGCCCTGCGCCTTGTGGATCGTGCAGGCGTAGGCGAGCTGCAGCTCGTCGAGGGTCGCCGCGTCGTAGTCGACGCTCCGGCCCTCGAACGAGACCACCGCCCGGAACTCCTCTTCGTCGACCGACGCGACCCTGCCGAGGTCGCCGTTCCAGACCTCGAGGTCGTAGTTGTTGCGGATCTGCATCACCTTGTCGCCGACCCGCAGCTCCCGCCCGCCGCGGGCGAGGCTCGGCCCGGTCGGATTGAGCCGCGCGCGGAGCTGGGCGTTCAGGCTCTCCGTGCCGAGCGGGCCGCGGTTCATCGGCGAGAGCACCTGGATCTCGCTCGGATCGAGCCCGAAGCTCGCCGGGATCCGCTCCGCCACCAGATGCTCGACCGTGGCGAGGATCTCCGCCGGATCGCGCCTCTCGATGAAGAAGAAGTCGTTGTCGCCGCCCGCGGGCAGGGTCGCGAGCGGCATCAGGCCCCGGTTGACGCGGTGCGCGTTGACCACGATCGCGCTCCGCTCGGCCTGGCGGAAGATCTCGGTGAGCCGGACCACGTCGGCCGCCTCGGAACGGATCAGGTCCGAGAGCACGCGCCCGGGACCGACGGAGGGCAGCTGATCGACGTCGCCGACCAGGATCAGGCGGCCGCGGTCGGGAATCGCGCGCACCAGGCTCCAGGCGAGCTGCGCGTCGATCATCGACGCCTCGTCGACGATCGTCACCTCCGCCTCGAGCGGCCGGTCGTCGCCGCGCTGGAAGGAGCGGCTGCGCGGCTCGAACTCGAGCAAGCGGTGGAGCGTCGAGGCCTCCATGCCGGTCGCCTCCGAGAGCCTCTTCGCGGCCCGGCCGGTCGGCGCCGCGAGGGCCACGCGCCGCCCCTTCTTGGTCAGCACGCGCACGAGCCCGCGGACGAGCGTCGTCTTGCCGGTGCCCGGGCCTCCGGTGATGACGAGAACCCGGCTCGATAGACCGCGCCGGATCGCCTCCCTCTGCTGGCTCGCGAGCTCGATCCCCTCGCGCTCGGCGAGCCAGGCGAGGGCGCGGTCGGCGTCGATGTCGAGCGAGGCGGCCGGAACGGCGAGGAGAGCCCGCAGGCGCGCCGCGAGCCCCGCCTCCGCCGCATGGAGCGCCGCCGTATAGACGGCGGGCTCGCCGCCGGGCTCGGTCTCGATCACCGCGCGGCCGTCCGCCGCGAGCGCCTGGAGCGCCTGGCCGAGGCTCTCGCGCGGCGGGCCGCCGAGAAGCGTCGCGGCCTCTTCGAGCAGGCGCCCTCTAGGCAGGAACAGATGCCCGCGGTCGGAGGCCTCCGAGAGGGCGTAGAGGAGACCGGCCTCGAGCCGGCGCGGGGCGTCGGGAGGCGAGCCGAGCGCGGCGGCGATCCGGTCGGCGGTCCGAAAACCGATGCCGAAGACGTCGGAGGCGAGGCGGAAGGGGTCTTCGCGCACGGTCGAGAGAGCGTCGCCGCCGTAGCGCTTGTAGATCTTGATCGCGTGGCCGGTCTGGACGCCGTGCGACTGGAGGAACACCATCAGCTCCCGCATGCCGCGCTGCTCGTCCCAGGCGCGGCGGATCTCGGCGCTCCTCTTGCGACCGATTCCGGACACCTCCGCGAGCCGCTCGGGAGCGCGCTCGATGACCTCGAGCGTCTCGAGCCCGAAGCGGGCGACCATGCGCTTGGCCATCTCGGCTCCGACGCCCCGGATCAACCCCGAGCCGAGATAACGCTCGATGCCGGTCAGGGTCGACGGCGCCAGGGTCTGGTACGAGCGGGCCTGGAACTGGCGGCCGTGCTTCGGATCGTGGACGAGGCGCCCTTCGAGCCGGAGCGTCTCCCCGGCCTGGACCCCGGCGAGGGCACCGACGACGGTCGTCGGCTCGCGCTGGCCCGCGACGGCGAGCCGGAGCACCGTGAAGCCGTTCTCGGCGTTGTGGAAGACGATCCGCTCGACGGCACCCTGGAGCGTCTCGAGTCGCTCGCCGGCTTCTGGAGGGCCGAAGGGAAGGGTCATTTTCGCTCCCGAGTCTAATCGAGGGTCGAGTCCGGGCAGGATCGTGCCAAAATGACCGCCATGTCCGTTCCCCCCCTCGTCCTCGTGATCGACGATGAAACCGGCTCGCGCGAATCGATGGCGATCGCGCTCGAGAAGGCCGGCCTCGCCGTGCGCACCTTCGACGAAGCGAAGAAGGCGCTCGACTACCTCGAGGAGAACGACGGCGCCCGCCTCGCCATCTGCGACCTGCGCATGCCCGGTGTCGACGGGCTCGCGTTCCTCAACGAGGTCCGGGAGCGCAACTACGAGCTCGCGGTCCTCCTGGTCACCGGCTACGGCTCGATCGAGTCGGCCGTCGAGGCGATGCGGGTCGGCGCCGACGACTATCTGACCAAGCCGGTCGACCTCTACGAGCTGCGCAAGCGGGTGATGAACCTGATCGAGAAGGACCAGCTCCGCCAGGAGGTCACGGTCCTGCGCGAGCAGCTCGACAAGCGCTACGGCTTCGAGAGCATCATCGGCCGCTCGGCGGCGATGGAGCGCCTGTTCGAGCAGATGAAGCTGGTCGCGCCGACCCGCTCGACCGTGCTGATCCAGGGCGAGAGCGGAACCGGCAAGGAGCTGGTGGCGAACGCTCTGCACCGCGTCAGCCCGCGCCGCAACGAGCGCTTCCTCGCGATCAACTGCGGCGCGATTCCGAGCGACATCTTGGAGAGCGAGCTGTTCGGCCACGAGCGCGGCTCGTTCACCGGGGCGGTGGCGCGGAAGATCGGCAAGTTCGAGCTCGCCCACCGCGGCACGCTCTTCCTCGACGAGATCAGCGAGCTCTACCCCGAGCTGCAGGTCAAGCTCCTGCGCGTGCTCGAAGAGCGCCGGGTCATGCGGGTGGGCGGCAGCGACCTGATCGACGTCGACTTCCGGCTCATCGCGGCGACCAACCGGGATCTCGAAAAAGAGATCGCGGACGGGCGCTTCCGCGAGGACCTCTACTACCGGCTCAAGGTGGTGACGCTGCGCATCCCGCCGCTGCGCGAACGGCCGACGGACATCCCGCTCCTCGTCGAGCACTATCTCAAGGTCTTCTGCCAGGAGCACGGCAAGGAGGCGGCGCGGCTCGCGCCCGAAGCTCTCGAGATGCTGATGCGCTACCCCTGGCCGGGCAACGTGCGCCAGCTCAAAAACGCTCTCGAGTCGGCCGTCATCTTCGCCCCCGCGCCGGTCATCGGCGTGCGCGATCTGCCGGCCGAAGTGCGCGACTCCTCGACCGTGGCGCTCCCCGCCGCGCCGTCGGGGAGCCCGATGGCCACGCCGCCGCCGGCCAGTGAAGAGCCGCACACGATGGCCGAGATCGAGCGCCAGGCGATCCTCGAAGCCCTCGCCAAGACGGGAGGCCATCGCGCCCGGGCGGCGGATCTCCTCGGCATCGGCCTCCGGACGCTCCAGCGCAAGCTGAAGGAATACAAGGACGAGGGTTTCTTCCACGAGGATTGAGGCACCGAGGAGAAGAGATGGAGCTGCCGGCCGAGGTGTTCATCCACAACGAGCTGCTGGGCCTCAAGGGGCACGTCGGCACCCTGGTCCGCGTCGCGGACGGCTACTACGAGGTCAACTGCACCTTCGGGGAGAAGCTGCACCGCACCTTCCTGCCGATCGAGAGCACGGTGCTGATCTCCCGCGAGCCGGAGGAATCGTCGCGCCTCGAGCCGGAGGTGGAGCGCTAGCCATGGCGGCCCACCCGGTCCGCCTCTCGGTCAACGTCGACCACGTGGCGACGCTCCGTCAGGCGCGGCGGGCGGCCTACCCCGATCCCGTGGACGCGGCGCGCCTCGCCGAGGCGGCGGGCGCCGCGGGCATCACGGTCCACCTGCGCGCCGACCGGCGCCATATCCAGGACGCGGACGTTACGCGCCTGCGCGGAAGCGTCCGCGGCAAGCTGAACCTCGAGATGGCGGCCGAGTCCGAGATGCTCGCGATCGCCCTCGAGATCAAGCCGGACCAGGTCACCCTCGTGCCCGAGAATCCGGACGAGGTGACGACCGAAGGGGGCCTCGATCTCCGCCTCCACGGCGCCCGCGTCCGCGAGGCCGCCCTGCGCCTCGCCGCCGCCGGGATCGCGGTCTCGATCTTCCTCGATCCCGATCCGGCGCAGATCGAGCCGCTCGCCGCGCTCAAGTCCGCCGGAGTCTCGGGCTTCGAGATCAACACCGACGCCTACACGAAAGCGCCCGCAGGCCCCGCCCGGGAAGCCGAGAGGGAGCGAGCCGCCCGCTCGGGAGCCCTCGGCCGAGCCGCCGGCCTCCACCTCTACGCCGGCCACGGCCTGACGGTTGAAAACGTCGGACCGATCGCCGCCCTCCCCGGCATGGAAGAGCTGAACATCGGCCACGCCCTGGTCTCGCGCGCTGTGTTGGTCGGAATGGAGGCGGCGGTCGCGGAGATGCTTGCGGCGATGGTCCGGGGGAAGTGAGGCGACCCGGCATGAAACAGACCTCTTCCTCCAAGGCTTCGAAAACCGACTGGAACCGTGTGCGCGCCCTCTCGGACGAGGAGATCTCGCGGACCGCCGAGCATCCGGAAGCCTCGACCGAGCACATCGTTCGTGGGATCGTCCGGCTTGCACTTGGGCCGCCGAAGCGATCGATCTGACAAGGGCTGGGCGCAGATGTCCTGAACTGGTTCAAGGTACAAGATAGCAGTGCATCAAGTGCGGGCTGGCAGTCCCTCACTGCATCGGATAACCTGTAGATCTCTCCCCTTTCTATTCCAGGCTTGAGCAACTAGAGCCATCGCGATAGCGTCGAGGAAGTTATCAGTCCGAATGTGACCGAGGCCGAAGCGTCGACGACGATTCGATCAGCCCCGAGAACGAGAGGAGAAGTGGCGACCTGCTCAACGGGCAGACACCCGAGACCAAGGATACGGGCGGAATTAGCGCCGAGTTGGCAATAGGCCCAGCCTTTTTTCGAATCCACCCAGTCCAGGCCCAGAAGCGCGGGCTCTGCCCGACCTGTCTTCAATCGATGCTCCTATCCCATCTCGCTATTGGCAACCTGAGCCGGGAGAAAGATTCTCTCCCTTGCAAAGTCGCATATCTCGCCGCAGCAATTTTCTTGACATATCGGTCGTCCTGAAACAATATCAAAACCTCTTGTAGCACCCAGCGCCAAAAACTACGGAGGAGAAGCATTTCGATGGATTTCTCTTTCACCGTCCCCACGCTGGAGCTAGGCGTAGAGCGCTCCGGAATGGAGCGTCTCGCCCAGGCCGTCCGGACACTCCCCGATCAGGGTTATGCCCTTCTGCGCTCGGCCGGATCGGAATACCGCGCGGTCTCGAAGCCGGAGCTCGGGGAGCTCGTCGTTAAGATGTCCTCTCCTGCCGACAGACTGAGCTTCATCGATGCCGATCCGATCTGCCTGGTCGCACAACAGGACGAGATCGAAGAGAGGTTCCTCAGACTCGTGCCGCCGCGCGGCAGGGTCATCGCGGTCCGCCCCTCGGGCCTTGCGGTTGCTCACGAGGCGCGACTGGAGCTCGCCCACGAAGTGGCACTCGCGTCAAGCCTCGCCGGCTTCGAGGTCGTGCCGATGACCGTGAGCGACGTGGGCTTGTCCCAACCAACTGGCGTATCGCTCCCCACTCTTGACCTTGTGCTTTGTCCCCTCCTGCCGCCGACCGGTCGCCCACCCGGCCAGCCCTTCCTTGAGCGGGGCCATAGGTTCGTGCACTACTTCGGGTTCTCGGTCTGCTCGCGCGACGGTGCGGAATGTAGACACGAGGGTCACCATAGGATCCCCGTTCCCAACAACCCACTGCGCACTCAGTGCGGGCGCTGTGGCAGCAGACGGCTCTAACATGCTCGCGAGTTTCACTTCGCTCTTCCAGGAGGTCGGAGGGCGCTTCTTCCTCGGCGCGATGCCGCCCGCCTTCCTTCTGGTCGTCGGCGAGACGGTCCTTGGCAAGTTGCTGGTCGACCCGGGGGCCGAGCTAGGCACCTTCCTACCTCTGCTCGGAAGCCTCCTGGGCCTGCCCGTCTTCTGGACCGCCGTCGTATTGACCGCCCTGGGCTGGCTGCTCGCCAACCGGTTGCTCGTTCAGATCTGGGAGGGTTACTGCTGGCTTCCACTGAAACCACTCGCGCGTAGGCTCCAATCAGTTTGGCGGCGTCTGCGGCACCGGCCCGCACCGGTCCCTTGGCAGGTGCGCGCCGAAGAACTGGCTGGCGACCTCCTCCGTCTCCTCCAAGAGCGGAGCGACGCTTCGGGTGCGGAAGAGAAGGACACCTTCCCGCTGCGTTTGGCGCTCGCCCGTGCATGGAATGGGGATGGTCTCGAGCCGCCATTCGTCCCAA
This sequence comes from Thermoanaerobaculia bacterium, assembly GCA_035607445.1. Classification (GTDB taxonomy): domain Bacteria; phylum Acidobacteriota; class Thermoanaerobaculia; order Multivoradales; family UBA5704; genus DASYKS01. The sequence continues at coordinate 37,604 of DATMZM010000147.1, forward strand.
CCCTGCCCACTGCCCTCGGCCGAATCCTTCAGGCGATGGAAGCGGGTCCCAACGCACGCTACCGCATCGACGCCATCCAGGCCTGGAGCCGGATGCTGCTCGTTGTCCCAGCGCCCCTCGTCGACCAGTATCGCCTGAGCAAAACGTGGCTCGACTTGGCCTTACACTTGGCCTCGGCACTGGTCCTACTCGCCGTGAGCACGGCTCTGCTGCTGCACCCGGCGAGCGCCGTGGGATGGGGCGTGGTCGCCGTGTTGCTGCTCGCCGGTTATCTTTTCTACCGCCTGTCGCTTCCCTTCGCCGCCGGGATGCGTTTGGCCTTCGAGGCCGCTTTCGACCTCTACCGTGGCGACCTGCTGAAGACATGGGGCCTCCGCCAGCCGCTTTCACTGCGCGAGGAGCAGGCCCTCTGGTGGATGCTCCAGCAGTACCAGCGCTGGGGAAGCCCCTACCTCTTCCCCGAAGAGTACCGCCTCCGCCAAACATGAGAGGAGAGCCGCGTCGCGGCGTTTCGCTCCCGACCAATGAGACAGCGCTAATAAGTTGTGGAGGCGGCGCATGAAGAGCGTGGTCGAACTAGATGTCCACCTGCAGCAGGCAAGGCTGGCGGAGCTCTTTACCGACCCCAGGAACAATCCGAAATGGATGGACGACGTCGAGAGGATCGAGCCCATCAGCGGAGAGCTGGGGGAGCCGGGCTCGGTCTACCGGCTCGTGCCGAAGAGCGGCAAGCTGGTCTTCGTCGCAACCGTGCTCACCCGAAAGCTGCCGACCGAGGCGACGTTGTCGCTCGATGCCCCGAGCGTCTCCGTCTCCGTGGCGGCCAAGTTCCTCAAGTTGTCCGAGCAAAGCACCAAGCTCATCTCCGAGGAGACGTTCCGCTTCAAGGGAGCGTTCAACAGAATCTTCGGCTTCTTCGCGCGAGGCTCGATCCAGAGCGCCCATCGCCGGCACATGGAATCCTTCAAGCGCTTCGCCGAAAGCCAAGGGTAGAGGGCGGAGGACCGAGGCGGCTATTTATGCTGCGACGCAGATGCTCCTGAGTCGAAGGAGAAGACATGCCATCGCTTGCCGAGGGTCTCGACATGCTTCTCCTCCGCCCGTCCGCCGGTGAATCGCGCGACGGCGGCTCGCCAGAACGCGCTCGCCGGCTCGTTGCTCGCCATCACTCGCACTTCCCACACCCCCGGGAAGCGCCGCCAGATGTCCCGGGCGACGGCCGCTCCGATGCCGCGCTTGCGGTAGCCGCGGGCGATGAAGAACTCCGCCATGTCCCAGACGTCCGGATCTCCGCCGATGCGCGAGCCCCGCGCGACGAGCGCGAACCCGGCGAGGTGCCCGTCGACCGTCACGAGGAACGGGAAGCGGCCCTCCTCCTGCCAGTAGAGCGAAAGCCACGGGTAGCCGAACCGCCCATCCGCCTCAAGCTCCAGGTCCATGTACTCGCTGAAGTCGTGCGAATAAAGCTCCAGCAGGTTCGCCAGCACCGGCTCCTGCTCCGGTGTGGCGAGGCGCACCTCGACGCGCGGCGGAGGTGTGTCTTCAGAGTGCATTCATCTCCAGCGCAGCGCTCCTTGGGCGGCGAGAGAACGCTGAAAGGCAGCCGCAACGCGGCGTAAATAGCCGCTTCGCGGCGCAGGAAGCGGCTTCCTGCACCAGGAAGCGGCTTCCCAGACCAGGAAGCGGTTTCCTGCGCCAGGAAGCGGCTTCCCAGTCCAGGAAGCGGCTTCCTGCTCCAGGAAGCGACTTCCTGCTCCAGGAAGCGACTTCCCACGCCAGGAAGCGGTTTCCTGCTCGAGGAAGCGGCTTCCCACGCCAGGAAGCGGCTTCCCAGCGCAGGAAGCCGCTTCCTGCGCCGCGAAGCGGCTATTTATGCCGCGATGCGACGAGCTTCTACGCCCCGATCGCGCTCCGGACCTCGCGGGCGATCTCCTCGGCCATCTCTTCGATCTGCCCCTGCTCGGGCCCTTCGATCATCACCCGGGCGAGCGGCTCGGTGCCGCTGTAGCGGAGGACGAGGCGGCCGTCTTCGCCCAGAAGCTTCTCGACGCGGGCCGCGGCGGCCGCCACTCCGGGGAGGTCGCGGAAAGCTCTCTTGTCGGTCACCCGGATGTTCTTGAGGATCTGGGGATAGCGCCGGAAGCCGGCGAGCATTTGGGACAGCGGCTCGCCTGACCGCGCTCGGAGCGCCGCCATCTGGAGCGCGGTGATCAGGCCGTCTCCGGTGCTCGCTTCTCGCAAGTGGACGATGTGGCCGGACTGCTCGCCGCCGAGGACGATCCCTTCGCTCTTCATCGTCGCGACCACCCGGCGGTCGCCGACGTCGCAGCGGACGACCTCAATGCCGTCTCGGGCGAGCGCGCGGACCAGGCCCAGGTTGCTCATCGAGGTGGCGACGATCTTTCGGCCCGGCAAAGCGTCTTTCGCCGCGAGGTCGCGCGCCCAGAGGTAGAGGATCGCGTCGCCGTCCCGGACTTCGCCCTGCTCGTCGACCAGGATGCAACGGTCGGCATCGCCGTCGAACGTCAACCCCAAGTCGGCGCCGCTCTCGAGGACCCGCGCGGCGACCACTTCCGGGTGCGTCGAGCCGCAGCCGGCGTTGATGTTCGTGCCGTCCGGCCGATCGTTCATCACGTGGACCGCGGCGCCCATGGCGTTGAACAAGAGACCCCCGTAATCGGACGCCGCGCCGTGGCCGCAGTCGACCGCGAGCTTCAAGCCTGCGAGCGGTTTCTTCCCCGGTAGATACGCCAACAGGGCCTCGTAGTATTCCAGGGCCAGACCCTTGTAACGCTTCGGCCGGGTCGCGGCATTCGGGGCAAACCCGGGGGCATCGCGGATCGCCAGCAATTCCGATTCGAGCTCGGCTTCCGCCTCTTCCGTCCATTTGAAGCCCTTGCGGTCGAACAGCTTGACGCCATTGTCGGGCACCGGATTGTGGCTCGCCGAGACCGCGATCCCGCAGGCCGCGCGATGTTGGCGGACGAGGTATGCGATGCCGGGCGTCGGGATGTCCTCCTCGTAGCGCACCTCGACACCTTCCGGGACGAGACCGGACACGAGCCAGCCGCAGATCTCCGGCGTGCTCTCCCGGGTGTCGCCGCCGAGGACGACGATCGGCGGCACGGAACGCTTGCCGCGAGCGGCGCGGAGCCTTGCCCCGAGCGCGAGCGCCAGGGCGGAGATCGTCGCGCGGTCGAGCGGCTCCTCGCCGAAGGGTGCGCGGATGCCGTCGGTACCAAAGAGCCGGGGAGAGGTCATCGTTTCTTCTTGCCCTTTCGCTTCGCGGGTTCCGGTGCCGCTTCGCGCGGCGTCAAGGGCACGCGGATCGTGACCTTCGACGGCTGGACCACCTGGATCAACGGGTCGGGGGAGACGACCCCCACGATCTCCTCGAACGAGGTCGCGTGGTCGTCGAGCGAGATCGGTTGCGACTTGAGCGCCGTGAGCTTCTTGAGGCGCGATTCCGGCCCCGAGACCAGCACCTGGTTCGGGAAGACCTCCGGGGTGCCGAGCGTCGAGCCCTCCGCCGGCTTGCCCTGGAGCTTCGGCTGGACCGAAACGCGCTGCGTGACCTCGCGGTCGAGCTCGACCTGGATCGCGTTGGGCTCGATCGAGACCATCTCGAGGTCCTCGGGCATCAGCAGGTTCTCGGCGCCCAGCTGGACGGTGACGGTCTCCGGGCCGGTCGGATGGAGCTCGACCTGGACGTCGACCATGTAGGGGTTCAGGTTCCGGATCGCCTTGCGGCTGCCGCGCAGGCGCACCAGGACGCTCTGGGCCGGATCGAGCACCAGGAAGCCGCGGGGCAGATTGTAGGTGACGCTCGCGTCGACGAGCTTCTCGGTCGTCTCCTCGCGGTCCTCGAGCGAGACCCGGCTCCAGATCGCGATCGCGATCGCGAGGGCGAGGAGGCGCAGGCCCCAGGTGCGTCCGCGGTCGCTCATCGGCCCTCTCCCGCCGGGTAGAGATCGGTGATCAGGTACTTGAAGAGCGTGTTGCGCAGGCTCTTGCCGTCCAGGTCGCGGATGATCTCGCCGTCGATCACGACCGAGATGATGCCGGTCTCCTCCGAGACGACGACGGCGAGAGCGTCGGTCTCCTCGGTCAGGCCGAGCGCCGCGCGGTGGCGGGTGCCGAACTCCTTGGACAGCTCGGGGTTCACCGACAGCGGCAGGAAGCAGGCGGCGGCGGCGATCCGGTCGTCCTGGACGATCACCGCGCCGTCGTGGAGGGGGGTGTCCGGCGTGAAGATGTTGATCAGCAAGCCATAGGAGAGCTGCGCGTCGATCCGCACGCCGTTCTCGATGTAGTTGCGCAGCCCCTGGAGGCGCTCGATCACGATCAGCGCGCCGATCCGGCGCGCCGCGAGCGTCGTCGCGGCGAGGACGACCTCGTTGAAGGTCGAGGCCACCTTCTGCTGCCGCGCGAGGCCCCAGAGAGGATTGCGGCCGAAGTTCGCGAGCGCGCGGCGGATCTCCTGCTGGAACAGGATGATGACCGCGAAGGGGAGGACGATCAGGAGGCTCTCGAGCAGCGTCTGGAGCGTCGGCAGGTCGGCGAGCCGGGCGGCGTAGTAGACGAACCCGACGAAGACGATGCCGAGCAGCATCTGGACCGCGCGCGTGCCGCGGATCAGGAGCAGCAGGTTGTAGACCACCACCGCGACGGCGAGGATGTCGATCGGATCGCGCCAGGTCAGCAGCTGCAGGAACCGGGGCCAGTTCAAGCGCCGGCCTCGCGGATCGCCGTCAAGACGCGGAGGAACGACGCGGTCGCCCGGACGTCGTGCACGCGGAGGATGTCCGCGCCCGAAAGGGCGCCCCAGCCGGCCGCCGCGAGGCTTCCGGCCAACCGCTCGGCGGGCGGCTCGCCGGTCAGGGCGCCGAGGAAGCTCTTGCGGCTCGCGCCGAGGAGGATCGGCCGGCCGAGATCGGCGAGCGCCGAGAGCCGGCCGATCAGCCGGAGGTTGTGCTCGAGGCTCTTGCCGAAGCCGATCCCGGGGTCGACGATCGTCTGCTCGGGGTCGATCCCCGCCGCCTCGGCGCGCGCGAGCGCGGCGCGCAGCTCGGCCCTCACCTCGGCGACGACGTCTTGGAAGCGGATGTCCTTCTGCATCGTCTCGAGCGGTCCGCGGCTGTGCATCAGGACGATCGGGCAACCGGAGGCGGCGACCGCGGCGCCGAGATCCGGATCGCCGAGCGCCGAGACGTCGTTGATCAGGTCGGCTCCGGCGTCGAGCGCCGCGCGCGCCACCTCGCCCTTGCGCGTATCGACCGAGAGCGGCGCGTCGGTCCGCGCGCGGAGCCGCTCGAGGACCGGCAGGAGGCGGCGGATCTCCTCCTCGGCCGAGACCTCCTCGGCGCCCCGGCCGTAGACGCCGCCGCCCGGGCGGGTCGACTCGGCGCCCAAGTCGAGGAGGTCGGCGCTCTCGGCGAGCTTCTCGAGCCCCGCCGCGACGGCGCGCTCGGGATCTCCCGGATCGTAGTGGACGCCGCCGTCGCTGAAGGAGTCGGGGGTCAGGTTGACGACCGCCATCACGAGCGGGCGCGCGCCGAACGCGAGCCGGCGAGCGCGGGGGAGCCGGATCTCGCGGTGGCGGGCGGGGGCGTCGGCGGCGGGGGCGGTCGGCATGAGAGAGCGCGCGCCGGGACCCTAGCCCTCGCCGATCGCGGCTGCCGGTGCCGTGGTCCGCTCCGCTCCGATCGAGGCCGGGACCTCCTCGGGAGCGATGACGAGGGACTCGGGGCCGGGGCCCGGCGCCAGCTCGCCCGGGATCGTGCGCACGAAGGGGGTCAGGTCGCGGCCCGTCATCTCGCGGACCATCGCGTAGACCTCGTGCCCGTCGAGCGTCTCGTGCTCGAGCAGCTCGGCCGCCATGCGGTCGAGCACGGCGCGCTGCTCGATCAGGATCGCCTTCGCCCGCTCGAAGGCGGAGGTGACGATCCGCGAGACCTCCTGATCGATCCGGATCGCGGTCTCCTGGCTGTAGTCGGCGCGCTGGGCGAACTCCCGGCCCAGGAAGACCGGCTCGTCCGGACCGCCGAACGCGAGCGGGCCGAGCTCCGACATGCCCCATTCGCAGACCATCCGGTGCGCCATCTCGGTCGCCCGCTCGATGTCGTTGCCGGCCCCGGTCGTGATGTCGTCCTGGGTCAGCTCCTCGGCGACCCGGCCGCCCATCAGGATCGCGATCTGCGCTTCGACGTAGCTCTTGCGGTAGGTGTACTTGTCCTCGGAAGGCAGCTGCATCGTGAGGCCGAGCGCGCGGCCGCGCGGGATGATCGTGACCTTGTGGAGGGGGTCCGAGCCGGGCGTGAAGAGGGCGACGATCGCGTGTCCCGCCTCGTGATAGGCGGTCAGGCGCTTCTCCTCGTCGGTGAGCATCATGGTCTTGCGCTCGACGCCCATCAGGACCTTGTCCTTGGCGTACTCGAAGTCCTCCATGCCCACTTTCTTCTTGTTGCGCCGCGCCGCGATCAACGCGGCTTCGTTGACCAGGTTCGAGAGGTCGGCGCCGGCGAAGCCGGGCGTGCCGCGGGCGATCGTCGACAGGTTGACCGATTCGTCGATCGGGATGCTCTTGGTGTGGACCTTGAGGATGCCGAGCCGCCCCATCAAGTCCGGGCGGTCGACCACGACGCGGCGGTCGAAGCGGCCGGGGCGCAGGAGGGCCGGATCGAGCACGTCGGGGCGGTTGGTCGCGGCGATCAGGATCACGCCTTCGTTCGATTCGAAGCCGTCCATCTCGACGAGCAGCTGGTTCAAGGTCTGCTCGCGCTCGTCGTGGCCGCCGCCGAGCCCCGCGCCGCGATGGCGGCCGACGGCGTCGATCTCGTCGATGAAGACGATGCAGGGCGCGTTCTTCTTGCCCTGCTCGAACAGGTCGCGCACGCGCGAAGCGCCGACGCCGACGAACATCTCGACGAAGTCCGAGCCCGAGATCGAGAAGAAGGGGACGTTCGCCTCGCCCGCGATGGCGCGCGCGAGCAGCGTCTTGCCGGTTCCCGGGGGGCCCATTAGGAGGACGCCCTTGGGGATGCGGCCGCCGAGCTTCTGGAACTTCTGCGGCTCCTTCAGGAACTCGACGATCTCCTGCAGCTCCTCCTTCGCTTCCTCGACGCCGGCGACGTCCTTGAACGTCACCTTCTTGCCGGCGGTGTTGAGCAGCTTGGCCTTGCTCTTGCCGAACGAGAGGGCCTTGTTGCCGCCGGTCTGCATCTGGCGCATGAAGAAGATCCAGAACGCGATGATCAGGATCAGCGGCGCCCAGCCGACGAGGATCGCGAAGATCGGGTTCTCCTTCGTCTCCTCGGCCTTGATGACGACGTGCGCGGCCTCGAGCTGCTTGACGAAGTCGCTGTCGGACTTGAACGGGAGATCGGTGGTGAACTCGGTCCCCTCGGTGAACTCGCCGCCGCCGCGCAGCTTGCCGGCGATCTTGCTCGAGTCCTTGATCGTGACTTCGGAGACCAGCCCGCGCTGCATGGCGGAGCGGAAGGCGGAATAGTCGAGCTCTTTATGGGCCGTCTTGCCGGCCTGGAAGGTATTCCAGAGCAGGATCACGACCACGAAGATCGCCATCCAGAGGAGCAGGGTTTTGAGCGTCGAATTCAAGGGTTGGCTACCTCGCTGGCGGGCGCTTCTTGCGCTCGCGTTCCTACGGGAAAAACAGGTCCCGGGTTTGGCGGCGTGCCGCCTCTCTCCGGGTTGCCGTTCGAAGTCGGTTGCGGGTCCGAGGCGGCCAGCGCCTGGAGCTCGGCGATCCAGACCGGGGCATGGGCGCTCCGCACACGGCAGCGTTCCTCGATCGTCACCCCGGGGACCCAGACGATCCGATCACCGGCGCAGAGGAGGGGGATCCGTTTCCGGACGCCGCGCGGCACCTGTCGGTCGATCAGGATCTCCTTGAGCTTTCGGGTTCCCGCGGCACCCAGGGGGTGGAGGCGGTCGCCCGGCCGGCGGCTCCTCACGGTCACGCGATCCCCCGGAGCCAGGACGAGGGCGAGCCCCGCGCGGTTCGGTGCTCCTTCGAGCATCCAAGCGGCGGGCTCGCCCGGGCGAAGCGTCAGCGCCATGCCGATCTCCGGGATTTCGATGCGCCCCGGAACCGAAAAAGTATACGTGAATCCTGGGGCTTCGGACGGATCGCCGTCGCTTCCGCTCGCGGCGAGCGCGATCCGGCCCCGGACGGTCGTCCAGGACGCTCCGCCGCCGCAAGCGACGCGCGCCGAGCCTCCGAGGCGGCCCGCGTCGATCCGGCGCTCGAGCTCCGAGCCCGCGGCCCGGCTGGGCGGGAAGGGGAGGCCGGCCGCGCGATGGAGCGCGGCGAGGGCGTAGGGGCGGAGCTCCGGAGGGAGCTCCCGAAACCCGGCGAGGTCGAGCGAGGGCTCTTCGGCTTCCGCCAGCCCGGGAAAGCGGCGGGAGAGCCGCGACGCGATCGAGGCCGAGGCCCGGGCGGCCCCCTCGGCGAGACGGGCGAGGCGATGCGAGAGGTCCGGCTCCCGCGCCTCGAGCGCCGGCAGGAGCCGATGGCGGATTCGATTGCGCGCGACGGCGAGGTCGAGGTTCGCCGGATCGAACTGCCAGGGCAGGCCCAGGGCTTCGAGGTACGCGAGGATCTCCGCTTTGGGCAGGGCGAGGAGCGGGCGGATCAGGCGGCTGTTTCGGGGCCGGATCCCGGCGAGGCCGGCGAGCCCGGAGCCGCGGAGCCAGCGCAGGAGCACCGTCTCGGCCTGGTCGTCGAGGTGATGGGCCGTCGCGATCCAACGGGCGCCGCAGGTCCGCCGGGCGGCTTCGAGAAACTCGTAACGAACGCGCCGTGCCGCGGTCTCCCAGCTTTCGCCCGGGCTGCGGAGCGCCGACACGTCGCGCCGTTCGACCCGGCACGGCACGCCGAGCCGAGCGGCGAGGACCGTGGCCTTCCGGGCGCGCTCCGCGGAGCCGGGGTCGGCGGCATGGTCGAGATGAGCGGCGTAGAGGTCGGAGGCGCTGGGATCGTGCCGGCGCCGGGCGGCGAGGCCGGCGAGGAGCGCGGTCGAGTCGGGCCCGCCCGAGAAGGCGACGAGGATCGGTCCGGCGCCGAGCGGCTCGCCGGCAGCGAAGAAACGATCGAGCGCACCCGGGACCGTCACGGTCGCCTCGCAACGTGTCGAGATGGATGGTGGCGGTGAAGGGACTTGAACCCCTGACACAGCGGATATGAGCCGCTTGCTCTGACCAACTGAGCTACACCGCCTTGCTGGATAAGGAAGGATGCGGCGCCTCCCCGCGCGGCGGGAAGTATAGCCGGAGGTCCGCTGAGAGCCAACTCCGGCTCGGACCGGAAGGCCCGAGGCCCGAGCTCGACGCCCGAAGGGCGAGAAGTCCGACTCGCCGCCCGCCGCGAGAGCGGCGGGCGGGTGACGCCTCGGAAGCCGGGAGGCCGCGCCGTTAGCGCAGGGAATCCTGGCAGCTGCGGAACTGGCCGAAGAAGTCGCGCATCGACGTCGACAGCATGTGGTCGTTCAGGCGGTAGATGACGTTCTGACCGTGGCGCTGGTCGACGACCAGCTCGGCCTCCTTGAGCACCGAGAGGTGCCGGGAGATCGTGGGCTGGGAGAGCTTGAAGTTGCCGACGATCTCGCCCACGGTCCTCTGGTTGACCTCGAGAAGACGCAAAATCTCCTGCCGGGTGCCGTCGGAGAGAGCCTTGAACACTTTGGTCAGCTGTCGCTCTCCACGTCCGAAACTCATGCTGCGATCGATGATCGCCATCGCCAGCCTCCTTGTAGGGGCAGGGCCTCATCCGGTCCTGCGCATCCTGATGTTGACCAAAGTGTAGAACAAATGGATTGTTCAAGAGTTGAGGTCTCGCTCAGTGAGTGGGGCAGGATCGCCAACGAACTGAGCGCAAGGGTGCAAACTTCTCTATAAATGAAATTTAAGTCTGCGGCGGAGAGAGGCGTTTCGGGGGCCCTGCGGCCGGCTGGAGGCCCCCGAGGAGGGAAATTCAGCTTTTCGCGCGGTCCAGCCGGTCGGCGACGTTCTGCCAGTTGACGACGTTCCACCAGGCGGCCAGATAGTCGGGACGCCGATTCTGGTACTTGAGGTAATAGGCGTGCTCCCAGACGTCGACGCCGAGGAGGGGAGTCTTGCCCTCGATCAGCGGGCTGTCCTGATTCGGCCGGGCCAGCACGTCGAGCTTGCCGTCGGCGAGGACCAGCCAGCCCCAGCCGGAGCCGAACTGGTTCGCCGCCGCGTTCGTCAGCTTCTCCTGGAGCGCCGTGAAGCTCCCGAGGTCGCGGTCGATCGCCGCGGCGAGCGCGCCCCCGGGCTGGCCGCCGGCATTCGGGGCCATGACCTCCCAGAAGAGCGTATGGTTCGCGTGGCCGCCGCCGTGGTTGCGGACGACGGCCCGGATCGATTCGGGGACCTCGTCGAGCCCGCGCAGCAGGTCCTCGACCGGCTTGGCCGCGAGGTCGGCCTTGCCCTCGAGGGCGCCGTTCAATTTGGCGACGTAGGCGGCATGGTGCTTGTCGTGGTGGATCTCCATCGTGCGCGCATCGATGTGCGGCTCGAGGGCGTCGAACGCATAGCCTAGAGGCGGTACGGAGTGCATCGTCTGCATTCTCCTTTCGGAAGCGAAGGGTAGCCTTCGTGGCTCTCGAAACCATGCACGCGCGGTGCCGGAGCCGCGTGCACGGAAGTCGGAGGAGATTGTTTCACATCGAAAAACGAGAACGCCCCGGCGCCCCTGGAAATCGCGAGGGGGCTGACCGGGGCGTCCGGGTGGGCGCCGGGCAAGGAACGGCGGCTCTAGCGGAGCTTCTCTTCGACGAACTCGACGTGCTTGCGGATCTTCGCGTCGTACTTCTTGAGCCGCAGCTTCTCGGTCGAGAGCTTCTTGTTCTTCGTCGTCGTGTAAAAAGTTCCGGTCCCTGCCGACGAAACCAGCTTGATCTTGTCGCGCATCGTTCGGGTGCCTCGGTTGCGCCGCTCGAGACGGCGGCTCCTTGCGTTTCTGCGGCGAATTTTGGCGGGGCCGACGGGACTCGAACCCGCGACCTCCGGCGTGACAGGCCGGCGTTCTAACCAACTGAACTACGACCCCGCGTTGTTCTCGAATCGGGGAGCGGGCCTCGCTCCCTGGTGGGAGGTGAGGGATTTGAACCCGCGACCCCCTGCGTGTAAGGCAGGTGCTCTAACCGCTGAGCTAACCTCCCGCCTTCGAGGGGCGGGATCGTATGCGAAGGCTCCGGGCCAAGTCAACGGCGGGCTGCCAGCCCGACGGCCTCATCCGCCACGACGCGCTCCTCCGAGGTGCTTCAGTCGGCCAGCGATTCGATGCAGTCGGGGGCGTCGTGGGCTGGGCTGTTGACCGCGCGCGAGACCGGGGTGGCCTCGAAGGCTCCGTCGGGCGCGGGGCCGAGGAGCGACGTCAGGCGTTCGACCTCCGAGACCGCGGGATCGAGCCACAGCGCATGCTCGTCGCGCTCGAGGATCACCGGCATGCGGTCGTGGATCGGCCGCATCAGCTCGTTCGGAGTGGTGGTGAGGATCGTGAACGTCTCGAGCGCGGGCTCCTCCCGCGGCGCCCCTCTCGGCCGCCAGCTCGCCCAGAGGCCGGCGAAGGCGAACGGCTGGCCGTCCCGGCGGTGGATCCAGTAGGGCTGCTTCAACTTGCCCTCCTTCTTCCACTCGTAGAAACCGTCGGCGAGCACGAGGCAGCGTTGTTTTTGCAGGCTGCGCTTGAACGAGGGTTTTTCCGCCGCGGACTCGGCGCGCGCGTTGATCATCCGGTTGCCGATCGACGGGTCTTCCGCCCAGGCCGGCACGAGGCCCCAGCGGAGGAGGTCGAGCCGCCGCGGGGCGCCGGGTGCGGGTTGGCGCACGACGGCGACCTCCTGCGTCGGCGCGATGTTGAAGCGGGGAGAGAACGAGGGGACGTCCGGGATCTCGAACAGGTCGGCGATCAGCTCGGGCGGGGCGGAGAGGGTATAGCGGCCGCACATGGTGGTGAAACTCTACCAGCTGGGGAGGAGGGCGGCCCGGATCAGGCGGCCGGCGTGCCGCGGCGTTCTTCGCGGGCGCGAAGGACGCGCGCGAAAGCCTCGAGGGCGGCGCGCAGGGCTCCGGTCACGGCGGGATCGGCGAGGAGGGTCGCTTCGTCGAGCCGCGAGCTCGCGAGCGGCACGGTGACGGACGCCTCGGCGACGAGGTGCGCCGACATGACGGTGAGGATCTCGACGAGAGACGCCGGGGCGTGGGTGGCGGTCGCCGAGGCGTTCCAGAGCGCCACGGGCTTGTCGACGATCTCGCTGCCTCCGACCAGCCAGTCGAGAGCGTTCTTGAGCACCCCGGGCACCCCGTGGGCGTACTCCGGGCTCGAGATCAGAAGGCCGTCCGCGGCGTCGATCCGGGTGCGCAGGTCCGCGACCGGAGGCGCCGGAGGATCCTCCTCGAGATCGGGATTGAACGGCGGGATGTCGGCCAGGCCGCCCCAGAGGGCGACCTCGACGTCCGGAGGGGCCAAGACCGCCGCGACGCGCAGGAGCGAGGTGTTCGTCGAGGCAGCCCGGAGGCTGCCGGAGACGGCGAGGATCCTCACCGGACCGAGCTATCGCGGCCGCTCGAAAGCGCCGAGGAGGGACGCGACGTCGCCGCCGATCTGGAGGAGATTGCGCTCGAACAGCTCCTCGTAGTCGCCGCCGAAATCGCCGACCCCGGAGCGGCGCTCCTGCGTGAATCGGACGAGCACCTTGCCGGTCTCGGCGTCGAACAGCTCGCCCTCGATCCCGGTCTTCGCCGCTCCGGCGCCGAAGCCGAC
>DATMZM010000373.1:0-9943 GCA_035607445.1 Thermoanaerobaculia bacterium
GCGCCGTCGAGGTGCTCGCCGGGCTCGGGCCCGCGGTCCTCGCCAAGGGGGGCCATGCCGGGGAGCCCGAGGTCGTCGACCTGCTGCTCGAGGGGGGCCGCTGGCACCGCTTCGCCGCGCCGCGGCTGCCGGACGCTTCGACCCACGGCACCGGCTGCACGCTCTCCTCGGCGATCGCGGCGCGCCTGGCCCGGGGCGAGGAGCTGGCGGGCGCCGTCGAGGGGGCGATCGGCTACCTGCGCGGCGCTCTCGGGGCGGCCTATCCCCTGGGCGGCGGCACCGGGCCGGTCGATCATCTCTACCGCTTCGCCCGCGGCGAGGGCTTCGCATGACCGACGTTCGAGACGATTCCCCTTCTCCTCCATCGGAGGATCTCCTGGACCTCCTGGTCGTCGGCGCCGGGCCGACCGGGATCTCGATCGGCGCCGAGGCGAAGATGGCGAACCTCTCGGCGCTGCTCGTCGATCGCGGGCCGATCACCGCGGCGATCCAGGGCTATCCGACGTTCCTCGAGTTCTTCACCACGCGCGACCGGCTCGAGATCGCGGGCATCCCGTTCGCCACTCCGGAGGACAAGCCGACCCGGCGCCAGGCTCTCGCCTACTACCGGGCCGTCGTCGACCGGTACCGGATCCCGCTCGCGCTCTACGAAGCGGTGACCGCGGTCGAGCGGCGCGGGGAGGTCTTCGAGGTCCGGACCGAGCGGGCCGGACGCGCCGGGGTCCGCCGGGCGCGCGCCGTGGCGTTCGCGACCGGCTATTTCGGCAATCCGAACCGCCTCGGCGTGCCGGGGGAGGATCTCCCGCACGTCCACCATCGCTACCTCGAGCCCTACCCGCACTACGCCCAGGACGTGGTTCTCGTCGGCGCCGGGAACACGTCGGTCGAGGCCGCTCTCGACCTCTGGCGCAACGGCGCTCAGGTGACGATCGTCCACCGCCGGGCGGGCCTCAAGGCCGGGGTCAAGTACTGGGTCAAGCCGGACGCCGAGAACCGGATCGAGGAGGGGTCGATCCGCGCCTGTTTCGAGTCGGTCGTCACGGAGATCCGCCCGGGCGAGGTCGAGATCCGGGGGCCCAAGGGCGCCGAGACGCTGCCGGCCGACGCGGTCTACGTCCTGATCGGCTACCGGCCGGAGATGGATCTGCTGGCGCGGGCCGGCATCGAGATCGAGCCCGAGACTCTCGTGCCGGCGTTCGATCCCGAGACCTGCGAGTCGAACGTCCCCGGGCTCTACGTCGCGGGGACGATCCAGGCCGGGAAGGCGACCGATCGGATCTTCATCGAGAACTCCCGCGACCACGGAGGCAGGATCGTCCGCCATCTCCTGTCGCTCCGGAGCGCCGGAGCGTCCTGACCGGAGGACGGCCGTTCGACCCCGAACGGGCCCCGGAACCGGAAACTCGCGGTACGCTTCTTGCCTGCAAGATTGCTGCGGCCTGTGCCACCGCGATCTTGCAGCCTTCGCGCCGACCGTCCTGGCGCGCGGGTCGAAGTCGGCTCGCTCCCCCCCGAGCGGGCCGCCGGAAGGAGTCATCATGCGCCATCGCTCGAAGCTCGCCCTGCTCTCCGTGCTCGCGGCTCTCGTCTCCCTCGTCGCGTCCGCGCCGTCTCGCGGCCAGGGCGAGGCGTCGGCTCAGAAGCCGGCCCAGGACGTGCCGGTCTTCGGCGAGCTGATCGAAGTCCGGGTCGTCAACGTCGAGGTCGTGGTCACCGACAAGAAGGGCAATCGGGTGCCCGACCTGCAGCGCGGCGACTTCCGGCTCAAGGTCGACAACAAGGTGGTCCCGATCGAGTACTTCACCGAGGTGCGGGGCGGCCAGTCGATCGCGCCTTCCGCCGCCGGGGGCGCCGAAGCGGCGCCGGTTCCCGGCCTCGCCGGGCTGGCGCCCGGCACCGACGTCGGCACGAGCTACTTGGTGTTCATCGACGACTACTTCTCGGTCGGCGAGCGGCGCGACAAGGTCCTGCGCGCGCTCAAGGACGACCTGACGCGCTTGGGACCGGCGGACCGCATGGCGATCGTGGCGTTCGACGGCCGAAGCGTCGACATGCTCTCGACCTGGTCGAGCTCGGCGAACGCTCTCGCCCGCGCGTTCGACCAGGCGCTGGTGCGCCGGACCCATGGTTTGGAGCGGGTCGCCGAGCTGCGCAGCTTCGAGACCACCCGCCGCCAGCGGTTCGATTTCTTCGGCGACCGCGGGAGGCAGCTCAACACCCGGCTCGAGGTCGACGAGCTGCAGTACGCAGGCACCCTCGCGAGCCAGGTCGAGCGCTCGGTCTCGGCGGCGGTGACCACCCTGCGCGGCTTCGCCTCGCCGCCCGGACGCAAGGTGATGGTCCTCCTCTCCGGCGGCTGGCCGTACGCGCCGGCGGACTTCGCGATCAACGATCCGAACCGCCCGATCTCGGAGCGCGACGTGCCGGAAGGGGAAAAGCTGTTCGGACCGCTCGCCGACACGGCGAACCTGCTCGGCTACACGATCTATCCCGTCGACGTGCCGGGGCTCGACACCACCCTCGTCGACGCCAGCCAGGCGGGCCCGGCGCCGGCCACGAGCGCTCTCAACCTGCGCGAGAACGAGATCCACGACTCGCTCCAGTTCATCGCCAAGCAGACCGGCGGCACCGCGCTCTTGAACGGCGAGAACGTCCAGGCCCTGTCGCGGGCGAGCGGCGACACGCGGTCCTACTACTGGCTCGGCTTCACGCCCCAACGCCAGGGCGACGACGTCCGCCATCGGATCAAGGTCGAGACCACCCGCGCCGGCTTGACCGTCCGCTTCCGCGACTCGTTCCGCGACCTCTCGAAGTCGACCGAGGTCTCGCTGATGGTCGAGAGCGCTCTGTTCTTCGGCAGCCCGCCGGGCAGCGAGTCGATGCCGGTCCAGGTCGGCACGCCGAAGTCGACGAGCCGGTCGGAGATGGAGGTGCCGCTCTCGCTCGCGATCCCGGTCGACGGCATCACCCTCCTGCCGCTCGACGGCCGCTACCAGGCCCAGCTCGAGCTGCGCGTCGCCGCGGTCGACGCCAAGGGCGCCCGCTCGGACGTCCCGGTCCAGCCTCTCGGGTTGTCGTCCAAGGAGGCGCCGAAGGCCGGCGGCTTCGTCCGCTACGACACCCGGCTCAAGCTACGGAAGATCGCCCAGAAGCTGGTGGTCTCGATCTTCGATCCGCCGAGCGGCCGGATGCTCGCGTCGCAGGTCGAGATCGTGCCGCCGCGGTGAGCGGAAGCCTCCGGTCCGTATAATCACCCCCGAGGACACACCCGACCATGAAGAGAGCCTTGATCGTTCCCTCGCTCCTCCTGCTGCTCGCGGCGGGGGGTGCCGCCGCCAAAGCCAAGCCGGACGCCAAGCCGAGCCCGAAAGCGGATCCCGCGAAGAAAGCCAAGGCCGACGACTCGAGCACCTCGTTCGCCGGCGAGATCGTCAACGTCAACGTCGTCAACGTCGACGTCTACGTCACCGACAAGAAGGGCCACCGCGTCACCGATCTGACCAAGGACGACTTCTCGATCTTCGAGGACGGCCGGCCGGTCGCGATCACCAACTTCTATTCGATCGACGGGAGCCGCCCGACCGCTCCCGCTCCGCTCCCGCTGCCCCCGCCCTCCGCCGCGCCTGCCGCCCCGGTCCCCCCGCCCGAGCCGGTCGCGGCCCCGGGAACGCCGGAGGACCAGCGGCTGGTGCTGATCGTCTACATCGACAACTTCAACCTGCGTCCGTTCGACCGCAACCGCGTCCTGCGCGACCTGCGCGTGTTTTTGAACACCAAGCTCAAGCGCGACGACCTGATCATGCTGGTGTCGTACGACCGCTCGGTCCACATCCGCCAGCCGTTCACCAGCGACCCGTCCCTGGTCAACCGGCAGCTCACCGACATGGAGAAGATCTCGGCGCAGGGCACGCACGCGGATTCCGATCGCCGCGACGCTTTGAAGCGGATCGAGGACTCGCAGAGCCCGGAAGAGGCGCTCTCGGCCGCGCACTCCTACGCCGAGTCGCAGTACAACGACCTCTCGTTCTCGATCGACGCCCTGCGCGACATCGTCAACGGCCTCGCCGGGATGCCGGGGCGCAAGGCGGTCATCTACGTCAGCAACGGCCTGCAGATGATCGTCGGCCAGGACGTCTACTACGCGGTCCAGAACAAGTACAAGGACGCCGGCGGCCTGACCGACTCGTTCGACTTCGACACCTCGACCCGCTTTCGCGAGCTGACCTCGACGGCGAACGCCAACCGGGTGACCTTCTACACGCTCGACGCCGGGGGCCTGCGCAGCTACGAGTCGACCAGCGCCGAGAACCAGCTGCCGGGCCAGGGCGTCTTCATCGACCAGATCTCGATCCAGAACCTCCAGAGCTCGATCCAGTTCATGGCCGAGCAGACCGGCGGCAAGGCGGTGATCAACACCAACGACTTCCTCCAGCCGCTCGAGCGGATCGCCGAGGACTTCCGGAGCTACTACTCGCTCGGCTATTCGCCGCAGCACAACGGCGACGGCCGCTACCACGAGATCAAGGTCAAGCTGAACCGGAAGGGCTTGAACATCCGCCACCGCGCGGGCTATCGCGACAAGACGCCGGACGCCCAGATGAACGACGGCACCTTGGCGGCGCTCAACTTCCCGTTCCAGAGCAATCCTCTCGGCCTCGACCTCGACTTCGGCGCGGCCCAGAGGCGCCCCGACGGCTTCTTCCTCCAGCCCGTCGAGGTCAAGATCCCCTTGGGCAAGCTGGTGATGATCCCGCGCGAACAGGACCACGAGGCGTCGGTGCGGGTCTTCGTCGCGGCGCTCGACGGGCAGGGCGCGACCTCCGAGGTCCAGCAGACCCCCGTGCCGATCCGCATCCCGAACGCCGACTTCACCGTCGCGGTGGGCAAGTTCTACACCTATACGCTCACCCTCCTGATGCGGCCGGGCGAGCAGAAGGTCGCGGTGGGCCTCCACGACGACGTCGGGAACGCCTCGTCGTTCATCGCCCGGACCGTGCGGGTGGGGGGCTGAGGGTGGCGGGCCTCACCCGGGAGATCCGTGGCCTCGGCCAGGCGCTCGTCGACGTGCTGCGGGCGGAGCTCGCCGCCTTGGAGCGCGACCTCGCCCGCTCGGGCGGGGAGCTGAGCAAGGGCCTCGGCCTGTTCGGCGCCGCCGCGGCGCTCGCCTTCTGGGCGATCGGGGCGCTCGTCGTCGCGGCCATCGCGGGTCTCGCGGTCTGGCTGCCGCTCTGGGGCGCGGCCCTCCTGGTCGCGGTCCTCTTCGCCGCGGCGGCCGTCGGGCTCGCCCTCGGCGGGCGCGGGCGCATCGCGCGCTTCGAGAACCCGATGGCCACCGCCCGCCGCCGTTTCGAAGATCTGATGGATTGGGTGCAGGGCCGGCTGCTCGCGACCGAAGAGCCGGTCGTCCCTGCCGTCGCGGATGCCCAGGAGGACGACCTTTGAAAGCCCTGGAAGAGAGCCGCCGCCGGGCGGAGATGATGCTGGCCGAGGCCCGCCGCGAGGCGGAGCGCCGGGCTCTCGCCGTGCGCGAGGCGGTGGCCGACGAGATCGGCTTCGTGCCGAAAAAGAAGCCTTTGCTGCTCGCGCTCGCCGCCGGGACCGTCGGGTTCGCCATGGCGTTCGCTTTGCGCAAGCGCTCGCGCGGACGGCTCCGCCGGTAAGCGCCCCTCAGGCGACGGGGCGTTTGAAGACCATCGCGATGTTGTCGGTCGCGCCGGTCTTGAAGTTGACCGAGGTGATCGAGACCAGCTCCCAACCCTCCTCGCCCAGCGGGTTCATCTGCGTGGTCGCGTTGGGATCGAGGCGATAGTTTTCGCTGCGGATGTTGATGATCTTGTACTCCCACTTCGTCATCTCGAACCTCCCTTCCGCTCGCCACCCACTCGACCGCTTCGGGCTCGAGCGCAGATCATTTTAGCTCGAACTCCGCGGAGGAGCGGCGGGGATCGGGGCTCAGCCCGCCGGCTCGGGACCCGCGGGGCCTGCGGGCCCTGACAACTCGACGACGACCTCGCCGCCACGGAGAGCGCTCCAGCGCTCGGCCAAGCTCGCGCGGTCGAGAGAGATCTCGAGAGTGCCGAGGGAACCGGGCAGCACCGCGGCCTCGCCCGCCCGCAGCTCGGCGTAGTGGGTCGCGAAGCGGGTCGTCGAGCCGTTGCCGGCGCGCGCTCGGAAGCCCTGCCCGGGCGGCAGCCACTCGGCCGGCAGATCGGTGATCAGGTTGCCGAAGCGGTCGACGTGCGCGATCCGGCCGGCCAGCCGTCCCGGTTCCCGCCGCGGCGGCGGCGTCTCGAGCCGGACGGGATCCGCGATCTCCGGGCCGAGATCGGCGAACCGCCCGCCGCGGGCGAGGAACGCGGCGACCGGAGCGAAGCGGTCGCGCCCGTCGAACGTGGCGCCCGGATTGCGGAGATGGAGATCCTGCCGGTCGATCGCCCGGACGGAGGCGCCCGCCAGAATCGGCGTCAGCAGGCCGTTGTCGGGAGCCAGGAAGACGGCTTCGGAAGTCTCCGCAGCGAGCAGGCGCCGGGAACTGCCGACGCCGGGATCCACCACCGCGAGATGGATCGTCCCGGGAGGAAACCAGCGGCAGGCTGCCGAGAGGAGGAAGCTCGCTCGAGCGACGTCGCCCGGCGCGACGTCGTGGGAGACGTCGACCAGGCGGGCTTCCGGGGCGAGGGTCAGGATCACCCCCTTGACCGCGGCGACGTACCAGCCGTCGCCGCCGAAATCGGTCAAGAGGGTGACGATGGGGTGAGGGGTCACTCCACCGAGAAGGTGGTGAGCCCGACCGGCAGCGTCGTGACGACCCATTCCCAGCCGACGTTCGCGGTCGTGGCGCCGGTGGTGAACGCGGCGCCCGCCGGATTGTCGGTCGGGAAGAAGCTGCCCGCCGCCGTCGTCTCCCACAGGGTGTTCGTGCTCGAGCCCTTGTCCACCGGGTTGAACAGGCCCTGGCCGAAGTTGCTCAGCTCGGTGTCGGTCGCGCCGGTCGTCGTGCCGACGTTGTCGTACGTGATCCCGGCCCAGAGCGTCGTGGTGGCGCCCGCCGGGACCGGGAATCCCGCGCCCAGCGTGCCGGTCAGGGTCGTCACTCCGGCGCCGAAGGTGAACGGGTTGAAGCTGAAGCCGACCGGGGTGCCGCCGGGGGCGTAGTAGGTTCCCGGGCCGTTCGGCAGGCCGGCGCCCAAGGCCGGGCCGTTCGCGTTCCAGAACCGGACCCGCGCGCGCACCGACTGCGAGGTGGCGTTCAGGTTGGCGACCGCGAAGCGGATCGTCGTGACGTTGCTGACCGTCGGGTTGGTGGTGAAGGTCAGGTCGTCCATCGCGAGGCGGCTGATGCCGCCGCTGGCCGCGCCCTGGGTGAAGGCCTGGCCGGTGAACGTCGTGACGTTCGAGTAGATCGCGAGCGGATCGACGACGCGCACGACCTGGACCTCGGGGTGCTGGGAGAGCTCCGCGAGCGGGATGAACTTCTCGACATGGAGGTTCGAGGCGGGCAGCTTGACGTCGAGAGCGAAGAGGGAGCCGCCCAGAAGGAGAGTCGAGAGGAGGGAGAGGACAAGAACGCGCTTCATTGAGGGACACTCCTCCGTGATTGTGGTGAGGTGGGTCGGATCCTATGGACAGGGGCCCAGCGTGTCAACGCCTGGGTCCGTACGCCGGGGCCGCCGGGCCGGGAGCGCCCGCCGTCGCTTGCGATCTACAATTCCCTCTCTCATGTCCGGCGAACCGCGCAGCCTCCTCCTGTTCACCAAGCCGGCCCGGCCGGGGAGGGTGAAGACCCGCCTGATCGGCGACCTGAGCCCCGAGCAGGCGGCGGATCTCCACGCCGCCTTCGTCGCCGACCTCCTCGATCGCCTGCGAGGCGGTCGGTTCGCCCTGACGATCGCCTGGGCGCTCGACGGCTCCGAGGGATTCGAGGGGGAGGACCGGCTGCCCGATCCGTTCGGTCTCCCCGGCGTCCGCCAGGCGGGCGCCGATCTCGGGGCGCGGCTGTTCGCGGCGCTTTCCTCCGCCGCTCGGGAGGCGGAGACCGTGATGGCGCTCGGCAGCGATCACCCGACGCTCCCGGTCGCGCGGGTGGAAGAGGCGTTCGCGCGCGTCGAAGCGGGGGCGGACGTCGTGATCGGCCCTGCCGAGGACGGCGGTTACTACCTGATCGCGCTCGCGGCCCGCGCCGTCCGGCAGCGCCTGTTCGAGGGCGTGGCCTGGAGCACGGATTCGGTGCTGCGGACGACGGTCGAGCGCTGCGCCGAGCTCGGCCTCTCCCTCGAGCTGCTGCCCGAAGCCTCGGACGTCGACACCCCGGCCGATCTGGCGCGGCTCGCCGAGGCGATGGCCGAAAGCGATCTCGGCTGTCCGCGCACGCGGGCGCTGTTGGCTTCCTGGCAGCGGTTGCCCGCGCGACTTGCTACGGAGACTCGCGCGTGAAGGTGCTGACCGCCGAAGCGATGCGCGCCGTCGACCGCCGCGCGATCGAGGAGATCGGCCTGACCGGCCTGGTGCTGATGGAAAACGCCGCGCTCGGCGTCGTCGAGGCGATCGCGACGCGGTTTCCCGAAGCGCGCTCGGCGGCGATCTTTTGCGGTCCGGGCAACAACGGAGGCGACGGTTTGGCGATCGCCCGCCAGCTCGACGCCCGGGGCTACGCGGTCGAGGTCCTTCTGGCGTTGGAGGGGCGCGATCTCTCCGGCGACGCGGGAGCGCAGCTCGCGATCTGCCGCCGGCTCGATCTGGCGATCCGCGATCTCGCGGCCGGCGACCTCGAGCCGGCGCTCGCCGCGGCGGCCGGGGCGGACCTGATCGTCGACGCGCTCTACGGCACCGGGCTCAGCCGCCCGCTCGAAGGGTTCGCGGCGGATCTCGCGGAGGGGCTCTCGCGCGCCGGCCGGCCGGTCGTCGCCGTCGACATTCCGAGCGGTCTTGCGGGTGGTCGCGCCGACCTGATCGGCCCGCACGTCGAGGCGGATCTCACGATCGCCTTCGCGGCGCCGAAGCTCGCCCACGTCCTCTGGCCGGCCGCGGGAGCCATCGGGGAGTTGGCGATCGCCGACCTCGGATTTCCCGCCCGCCTGATCGACGAGGCGGAAGGCGACCTCTTCCTTCTCACAGCGGAGGACGCGGCGCTCCTCCTGCCGCATCGGGCGCCCGATGCCCACAAGGGGGACGCCGGCCACGCTCTCCTCCTCGCCGGCTCGCCCGGCAAGGCGGGGGCGGCGATCCTCGCGAGTCGGGCCGCGGTGCGAGGCGGAGCCGGGCTCGTGACCGCCGGAGTGCCCGAGCCGCTGCTCGCGACCGTCGATCTGGGCTCGCTCGAATCGATGACCCTTCCCCTCCCAGCCGGCTCGTCGGGGCAAATCGCGGAAGCGGCGGTCGATCAAGTCCTCGCGGCGCTCGAGGGGAAGAAAGCGTTCGCGCTCGGCCCCGGGCTCGGCCAGGAGCCGGAGACGGCCGCCGCGATCCGCCGCCTCGCTCTCGAATCCGAAGTCCCCCTCGTGCTCGACGCCGACGGATTGAACGCCTTCGCGGATCGAGCCGCGGAGATCGCCGCGCGACGGGCGCCCGCGATCCTCACGCCCCATTCCGGCGAGCTGGGACGCCTGCTCGGTACCTCCGCCGCCGAGATCGAAGCCGACCGGCTCGCCGCGGTCCGTCGAGCGGCGAGCGAGACCGGCGCGGTCGTGGTGCTCAAAGGGCATCGGACGCTGGTCGCGGGCTCGATCGAAGATCGGATCGAGATCTGGATCAATCCGACCGGCAACCCCGGCCTGGCGACGGGCGGAACGGGCGACGTGCTCACAGGGCTCCTCGCCGCCCTCCTCGCCCAGGGCCTGGAGCCCTTCGACGCCGCCCGGCTCGGCGTCTACCTCCACGGTCTGGCCGGAGATCTCGCCGCCGAGGCGGAAGGGGAGCGAGGGCTGCGCGCATCGGATCTCGTCGA
>DATMZM010000471.1:0-10980 GCA_035607445.1 Thermoanaerobaculia bacterium
GGCTCGCGCTCGACGCCTCGTTCCGGGACCAGGCGGGCTACCGCTTCCGGAAAAGCCTGCTGGCTCGCCTGTTCTACGCGGCGGTCAACCACTCCCGCCTGCTCCAGGGCCTCAAGCAGGGCAAGAGCCGCCTCGACGACCGGATCGGCGCCTGGAAGGCCCGGCGGGTCGAGAAGGGCGAAGCGCTCCAGGAGCTCGGGCTCGACAACGCCGTCTACGCGCCGCCCGCGGACGTCGATTGGCGCCAGGCCTGGGCGGTCACCGAGGCGCTCCTCGCCGAGATGAAGCGCGAGACCCGGGCCCACGGCGCCCGCTTCGCGCTCGTCAGCCTGACGACGCCGATCCAGGTCGACCCCGACCCCGGGAAGCGCCAAGCCTTCGCGGCCCAGCTCGGCGACGCCGACCTCGACTATCCCGAGCGGCGCCTCGGCGATTTCAGCCGCCGGGCGGGGATCGACTTCCTGCCCCTTGCCCCGCCGCTGCGCGACCTCGCGACCCGCGAGCGTGCCTTCCTCCACGGCTTCCCCAACACCTCGCCCGGCGAGGGGCACTGGAACGCCCGCGGCCACCGCGAGGCGGCGCGGGCGATGGGGGCCTGGCTGTGCGGGAGAATGCGGAATGGCGAATGAAGAATCTCGAAATTCTTGATTCGACATTCGCCACTGCCCTGTCGCACAATACGGGTCATGCGGTTCCGGCCGATCCATGGCATTCTCGCCGTCCTCGCGGTCCTCGGCGTCGGGCTGTTCGCCGAGCTGGCTCTCGAGGGGCGGTTGGGCAAGGGCTCCTACGAGAGGGTGTCGCCGGGGGCGGATCACATGGTCCGCATCGACGTCGCCCGGCTCAAACCGCTCGAGGTCCGCTTCTACAGGTTCTTGAACTCCTCGAACCAGGAGATCAAGTTCTTCGTCGGGAAGGACGCCGGCGGGGTCGTCCAGGTCGCCTTCGACGCGAGCGAGGTCTGCGCCAAGGGCAAGCGAGGCTTCCGGTCGCAGGGCGAGTGGGTCGTTTGCAACAAGTGCGACAAGGCGTTCCGGCTGGCCGCGATCAACAACGGTGGCGGGGGCTGCGAACCGGTCCCCGTCGTCCACCACGAGGAAGGCGGGCAGCTCGTCCTCGCCGAAGCGGACGTCCTCACGGGCTGGCGGTTGTTCCATTAGCCGCGAGCCCCTAAGGCGGCGCTCGGCGCCGGCCGCGACAGCCGTTCGGCCCGTTCCTCCGGACTGCTTTCGACAAGTGATTTGGAATCAGCGGTTTGACCGATACCGCACGGTGTTGTATCTTCCGTCGATCCGAACGAGGTAGCCCAATGGCTTCACCCGATCTCATCCTCTACGAAGAGGAGTATCACCGCCTGGAGGAGGCGCTCCGCCGCCTGCGCCAGGAGGCCAACGGCAAGGCGGTCTTCCTGATCGACAAGAACGGTCAGCAGATCGCGGCCGCGGGTGAGATCGAGCAGTTCGACACCACCTCGCTCGCCTCGCTGACCGCCGGCAACGTCGCCGCGACCGACGGCCTCGCGAAGCTGATCGGCGAGCGCGAGTTCTCGGTGCTCTTCCACGAAGGCCAGCAGGACCACATCCACATCTCGATCGTCGCCAAGCGCGCGATCCTGGTCGTCATCTTCGACGAGCGCTCCTCGTTGGGCCTCGTGCGCCTGCGGGTCAAGCGCGCGAGCGTCGAGCTCGAAAAGACCTTCGACGCGATGCTCTCGAAAGGGGAGCAGGACATGGCGGGCACCGGCCCCGCGAGCCCGTTCTCCGAGATCACCGACGAGGACATCGACGCCCTGTTCAGCGAGTAGGCCCAAGAGACCATGACGTTCATCAACTACGCGAGCAAGGAGATCAACTGCAAGATCGTCTACTACGGGCCCGGGCTCGGAGGCAAGACGACCAATTTGCAGTACATCTACAACAAGACGGCGCCCGAGTCGAAGGGGAAGATGATCTCCCTCGCGACCGAGGCCGACCGGACGTTGTTCTTCGACTTCCTGCCGCTCGACCTCGGCAGCATCCGCGGCTTCACCACCCGCTTCCACCTCTACACGGTGCCCGGCCAGGTGTTCTACGACGCCAGCCGGAAGCTGATCTTGAAGGGGGTCGACGGCGTCGTCTTCGTCGCCGACAGCCAGGAGGAGCGGATGGAGGCGAACATCGAGTCGATCCGCAACCTGGAGGCGAACCTCCAGGAGCACGGCTACGACCTGCCGACGATCCCCTACGCGCTCCAGTTCAACAAGCGGGATCTGCCGGGCGTCCTGCCGGTCGAGCAGATGTACCGGATCCTCAACTACAAGCGCGAACCGACGTTCGAAGCCGTCGCGACGACCGGAATCGGCGTCTTCGACACCTTGAAGTCGGTCGCCAAGCAGATTTTGATCGAGCTGCGCAAGCGATGACCGGAGCGGGAGCCCGAATCGAGATGCCCAATCGTTTGAAGAAGGAAGACCTGACCTACCTGAAGCGGTACGGCAAGACGAAGAGCCTCTCCGAGCTCGCCCACCGGTTCAAGACCGACGAGAAGACCGTGCGCGCCGCTCTCGTGGAGCTCGGGGTGGTCGCGGCGGCGGCGAAGGCCAAGAAGGCTCCGCCCGCACCTCCGGCCCCGCGCGCGCCGCGCCCGGGCGACGATCCGCTCGCCGAGGACCTGGCCGCGGGCCTGAAGCTGCTCCACAAGCAGGAGTGGAAGAAAGCCGCCGCCGCGTTCGAGAAGGTGATCGCCGGCGACGATCCGGCCTTGACCGCCCGCGCGCGGCAGTTCCTCGCGATCGCGAAGCAGCGGCTCGCGACGGCGGAGGACGAGAAGCCCGCCGACGCCTTCCTAGACGCGGTCATGCTGCGCAATCGCGGCGACTCGAAGGCATCGCTCGAGATCGCCCGCCGCGGGGCGCGCGACAAGAAAGACGAACGGTTCGCCTTCCTCGTCGCCTCGATCCACGCGTCCGAAGGACGCCTCGAAGAAGCCGCGAAGGCGCTCGCCCAGGCGATCGAGCTCAACCCCAAGAACCGCATCCATGCGTTCCACGACGCCGATTTCGCCGAGCTCCGTCGAGCCTCCGAGCATCGCCACCTCTTCGAGCTCCCCTAGGCGCCACCACCAGCCCGGCGGCCTCTCCCTGGTCGCGGTCGGCGGCGGAACCGGGCTCTCGGCGCTGCTGCGCGGCTTGAAGCACCACGTCGGAAGCCGCCAGCTGCGGCAGCTGACGGGGGTCGTCACGGTCACCGACGACGGCGGCTCCTCGGGGCGCTTGCGGCGGGAGCTGGGCGTCCTGCCGCCGGGCGACATCCGCAGCTGCCTGGTGGCTCTCGCCGACGACGAGGCTCTCCTCTCGCGCCTGTTCCAGTACCGTTTCCCGGCGGGAGACGGCCTCCTCGGCCACTCGTTCGGTAACCTGTTCCTGACCGCACTCACCGGCATCACGGGCGACTTCCACCAGGCGATCCTGACCGCCGAGTCGATCCTCTCGGTCCGCGGCAAGGTCTTCCCCGCCACCTTGACCGACGTCGACCTGCGCGGCCGGGGCGTCTCGGGCACCGTCTACCACGGCGAATCGGCGGTCGGCGGCTCCGGCGAGCGGCTGGCCGGCATCGAGATCGACCCACCCGCCCCAGCGGCCTTCCCGCCGGCCGCCTCGGCGCTCGAGCGCGCCGACCTGATCGTCCTCGGGCCCGGCTCGCTCTACACTTCGATCCTGCCGAACCTGTTGATCCCGGGGATCCGGCAGGCGATCGCGAAAAGCCGGGCACGCGTCTTCCTGCTGCTCAACCTGATGACCCAGCCCGGAGAGACCGACAGCATGATGGGCCCCGACCACCTGCGCGAGATCCAGCGCTACCTCGGGCAGCGGTTGATCCACGGCGTGCTCGCGAACCGGACGCCGGTCAAGGAGCCGGCGCGCGCCTACTACGCCGAGACCGGCTCCGAATGCGTGCGGACCGAGCGCGAAGCTCTCGAAGCGGAGGGCGTCGAGGTCGTCGAAGAGGATCTCCTCGCCGACGAGGGAGACCTGGTGCGGCACGACCCGAAGAAGCTCGCCCGCGCCGTGCTCGCGATCGCCGGCCGCGGCCATCGCCCGGGCGAGCCGTCTTGAGCGATCCCGGCGTGGAACCCGCGGCGGCGCCCCGGCCCCCTCGCATCGCCGTCGTCCTCGCCGCCGGCCTGGGCACGCGCATGAAATCGGCGCTGCCCAAGGTGCTCCATCCCGCGGCCGGCCGGCCGCTCCTCGCCTGGGTGCTCGAGGCCGCGCGCTCGGCCGCTTGCGAGCGGCTCGTGGTCGTCGTCGGCCACGGCGCGGAGGCGGTCCGCAAGGCGTTCGCCGCGCCCGACGTCGAATTCGTCCTCCAGGCCGAGCAGCGCGGCACCGGCCATGCGCTCGCCCAGGTCGAGGGGAGGCTGCGCTCCCATCCCGACCAGCCCGCGACGCTCGTCGTCCTCTCGGGCGACGCGCCGCTCGTGACCCCGGCGACGATCGAGGCCCTCGCCGCCCGGGCGGAAGCGGGCTGGGGCGCCCTCGCGGTCGCCGAGCTCGCCGAGCCCGGCGCCCTCGGCCGGGTCTTCCCCGCGCCCGACGGCGGCCTCGCGGGAATCGTCGAGGCGCGCGACGCGACGTCCGAGCAGCTCCAGGAGCGGCGGATCAACGCCGGGCTCTACGCTCTGCCCGCGCCCGAGATCTTCGAGTTCCTCGACCGCCTGCGCCCGAGCAACGCCCAGGGCGAGCTCTACCTGACCGACACGGTGACCGACGCCGCGCGGGCCGGCCGGCGGGTCGATCTCCACCCTCTCGACGACCCCTCCGAAGCCTGGGGAGTCAACGACCGGGTCGATCTCGCCCGGGTGCATCGCCGCCTGATCGACCGCCACCTCGAGCGCCTGATGCGCGACGGGGTGACGATCCTCGAGCCCGCCCGGACGTCGATCGAGCCCGGAGTCGAGGTCGGCCGCGAGACGCTGATCCACCCCGAGGTCTCGCTTTCGGGCGGGACCTCGATCGGCGCCGGCTGCGTGCTCGGCCAAGGGGCCTGGATCCGCGACAGCCGGCTTTCTCCGGGCGTCGTCGTCGAGCCCTATTCGACGCTCGACGGTGCCGAGGTCGAGGCCGGCTGCCGGGTCGGGCCGTTCGCCCGCCTGCGGCCGGGGACGATCCTGCGCGCCGGCGCCCGGGTCGGCAACTTCGTCGAGGTGAAAGCCGCGGACCTGGGATCCGGAGCGAAGGCCAACCACCTCGCCTACGTCGGGGACGCCACGGTCGGAGCGGGCGCGAACCTGGGCGCCGGGGTCGTCACCTGCAATTACGACGGGGTGGCCAAGCACCGGACCGAGATCGGCCCCGGCGCCTTCGTGGGCAGCGACACGATGCTCGTCGCTCCCGTACGCGTGGGCGAAGGAGCCACGACCGCGGCCGGCTCGGTGATCACGAAGGACGTCCCCGCCGGGGCGCTCGCGATCGGCCGCGCCCGGCAGAGGAATCTTCCGGGGGCGCTCGAGCGTTTGAAGCGGCATCGCCGAGCGGGGGCGGAGGCGAGCTCCACCCCGACGAAAGGCAGCGAAGAAGACCCGTAGGGGCGGAGCTCGCCTCCGCCCGGGAGATCGAGGAATGTGCGGCATCGTCGGATACGTCGGGCACCGTGAGGTCGTGCCCCTCTTGATGGACGGCCTGCGCCGGATGGAGTACCGCGGCTACGACTCGGCCGGCGTCGTCGCCGTGCAGAACGGTCATTTCGAGACCTCCCGCGCGGAAGGCAAGCTCGACCGCCTGCGCGAGAAGCTCGAAACCGAGCCGGTCCACGGCGTCTACGGCCTCGGCCACACCCGCTGGGCGACCCACGGCCCGCCGAGCGAACGCAACGCCCACCCGATGGTCGACTCGCGCAACCGGGTGGCTCTCATCCACAACGGCATCATCGAGAACTTCCTGCCGCTCAAGAAGCGGCTGCTCGCGGCGGGCTGGACGTTCAAGTCCGACACCGACACCGAGGTCGTCGCCAACCTGATCTCCTCCTACCTCGACGGCTCGACGCTCCGGGAAGCCGTCGCGCGCGCCTCCGCCGAGGCCGAGGGGATGTACGCCTTCGCCGCGGTCACCACCGCCGGGAACGGGCAGGAGATCGTCGCCGCCCGCCAGGGGCCGCCGCTCGTCATCGGCCTCGGCGAAGGCGAGCAGTTCCTCGCCTCCGACCCCACCGCCGTCCTCGCCTACACGCGCAACGTGATCTTCCTCGAGAACGGCGACCTGGCCGTGCTGCGGCCGGGACAGGTCGAGGTCTTCGACCGCTCCGGCGCGCGCGTCGAGCGCCCCGTCCAGCGCCTCAACTGGGATCCCGTCCAGGCCGAGAAGGGCGGCTACAAGCACTTCATGGCGAAGGAGATCCACGAGCAGCCGCAGGCGGTGCAGGACACCTTCGCCGGGCGGGTGGACTTCGAGGAAGGCGAGATCCTGTTCGACACGATCACGCTGCCGCCCGAGGAGCTGCAAAAGATCGAGCGGCTGCACCTGCTCGCCTGCGGCACCTCGTGGCACTCGGCGTTGATCGGCAAGTTCCTGATCGAGTCGCTCGCGCGCCTGCCGGTCGAGGTCGACTACGGCTCCGAGTACCGCTATCGCGATCCGATCGTCTCGGACCGGGTGCTCGCGGTCGGCATCTCGCAGTCGGGCGAGACCGCCGACACGCTCTCCGCGATGGAGGCCGCGCGCGAGCGGGGCGCCAAGCTGTTCTCGATCTGCAACGTCGTCGGCAGCCAGGCGACGCGGATCAGCCAGGGGGTGATCTACACCCATGCCGGCCCCGAGATCGGCGTCGCCTCGACCAAGGCGTTCACCACCCAGCTCGTCGCGCTCTATCTCCTCGCTCTCTACTTGAAGCAGGTGCGCGGCGGCGGCTTCGACCGGGCGGCGCTCGACGACCTCGCGCACCTGCCCGGGGCGGTCGACCAGGTGATCCGCGGCCAGGAGGCGCATCTCGAAGACCTCGCGCGCCGCTACCACAAGGCGAAGAACTTCCTCTATCTCGGCCGCGGCATCAACTATCCGATCGCGCTCGAAGGCGCGCTCAAGCTCAAAGAGATCTCCTACATCCACGCCGAGGGCTACCCCGCGGGCGAGATGAAGCACGGCCCGATCGCTCTCATCGACGAGAACCTGCCGGTCGTGGCGCTCGCGACCAGCGACGGCGTCTACGAAAAGGTGCGCTCGAACCTCCAGGAGGTGCGCGCGCGCGACGGCCACGTCCTCGTCGTCACCGACGCCCCGGCCGAGGACTTCGAGGGGCTCGCGCACGAGATCATCGCGGTGCCGCGCGTCGCGCCCCTCCTCCAGCCGATCGTCAACGTCGTGCCCCTCCAGCTCCTCGCCTATTTCATCGGCGTGCGCCGGGGCGCGGACGTCGACCAGCCGAGGAACCTGGCGAAGAGCGTGACCGTCGAATGAAGGGCTCGAAATTGGGTCTCTCGCTCAAACCCGAGCACCTGAAGCGCTACCGAGACCTGGTCTGGCTGTTCGTCAAGTACGGCCGGTCGGATCTGGTGAAGGATGCCGGTCTCGACACCGCCGTCGAGGAGGGTGCGGCGCCCGGCGCGGGCGCCGCGGCCGGTCCGAGCGAGCTGGCCGCGGATTTGGAACGCCTCGGCCCGACCTACATCAAGCTCGGCCAGCTCATGTCGACCCGGGCCGATCTCCTGCCGCTGCCGTACCTCGAAGCGCTCGCGCGCCTCCAGGACCGGATCGAGCCCTTTGCCTTCGAGGAGGTCGAGAGGATCGTCTCCTTGGAGCTCGGCATCCGCTTGAGCAAGGCGTTCGCCTCGTTCGATCCGGTGCCGCTCGCCGCGGCGTCGCTCGGCCAGGTGCATCGCGCGTCGCTGCGCGACGGCCGGCCGGTCGCGGTCAAGGTGCAGCGCCCGAACATCCGCGAACGGATCGTCGACGACCTCGACGCGCTCGAGGAGATCGCCGCGCTCCTCGCCAATTACAGCGCGACCGGGCGCAAATACCAGCTCACCGAGGTGCTCGGCGAGCTGCGCAAGAGCCTCCTCGCCGAGCTCGACTATCGGCTCGAAGCGGACAACCTGAACATCTTCAAGCGCAACCTCGACGAGTTCCCGCTCCTCGACGTGCCCTCGCCGATCGCCGACTACACGAGCTCCCGCGTGCTGACGATGGAATTCGTGCGCGGCCGGAAGATCACCTCGCTCACTCCCCTCGCCCGCGTCGACATCGACGGCAGCGCGCTCGCCGAGGAGCTGTTCCGTGCCTATCTCCAGCAGATCCTGGTCGACGGCTTCTTCCATGCCGACCCGCACCCGGGCAACGTCTTTCTGACCGACGAGGGGCACCTGGCGCTGATCGACCTCGGCATGGTGGCGCGCGTCACCCCCGGCCTTCAGGAAGACCTGCTCCAGCTCCTGCTCGCGATCAGCGAAGGGCGGGCCGAGAAGGCTGCGGAGTTCGCGATCCGGCTCGGCCATTCGCGGCCCGAGTTCGACCGCGCGGGGTTCACGCGGCATATCGCCGAGCTCGTCAGCCGCCATCAGGACGCCGACATGCAGCGGCTCGACGCCGGCCGCATCACGCTTGAGCTGACGCGGATCTCCGCCGAGCACGGCTTCAAGCTGCCGGCCGAGATGACGATGATCGGCAAGGCGCTGCTCAACCTCGATCAGGTCGTCACGACGCTCGATCCGCGGTTCGACCCCAACGCCTCGATCCGCCGGAACGCCGCCGAGATCCTGCGCGGCCGGATGTGGAAGTCGCTCTCGCCGGGCCACGTCCTCGCGACCGTCCTCGAAGCCAAGGACTTCGCCGAGAAGCTGCCCGGGCGGCTCAACCGGATCCTCGACGCGGTCGCCAACAACGAGCTGCGCGTCAACGTGGACGCGATCGACGAGGAGCTGCTGACCGAGGGGATCCAGAAAGTGGCGAACCGGATCACCGTCGGGCTCCTGCTCGCTTCGCTGATCCTCGGCGCCTCGCTCCTGATGAGCGTGCCGACCCGCTTCCAGCTCCTCGGCTACCCCGGGCTCGCGATCCTGCTCTTTCTCGCCGCCGCCGGAGGCGGGATCCTGCTCTTGCTCAACATCCTGCTCGGCGACCGGAGCCGGCGCCCCCGGAGGAAGAAATGAACCGCGCTGCGACAATCCCGCGGAATAGCGCGTCTTTGGGCGCTCTGAAATCCTTCGGCCCCGGCCTCGCCTTGATTGCCCTCGCGTTCCTCCTGGCGCCCGTTCCCGCTCGCGCCTGGAACGCGGCGGGGCACATGCTCACGGCCCAGATCGCGCGCGAGCGCCTCTCGCCCGGGGCCCGCGCCGAGGCCGATCGATTGATCGCGGTCCTCGCGGCCGAGTCGCCGAAGATCGACACCTTCGTCGCCGCCTCGACCTGGATGGATCTGCTGCGCGGCGAGGATTGGAAGCTCTTCAACACCTGGCACTACGTCGACTTCCCGGTCAACGGCGACGGCCTGCCGATGGTGCCTCCCGCGCGGCCGGACAACGTCCTCTCGGTGATCGCCGACGCCAAGACGACGCTCGCGAGCCCGAAGGCGGGAGATTTCCTGCGCGCCCTCGCGCTCCGCTTCCTGATCCACCTCGTGGGCGACATCCACCAGCCCCTCCATTCGGTCGAGCGGTTCACCCAGGCGATCCCGACCGGAGACCAGGGGGGCAACCTCTTCCTGGTCGCGATGCCCGAGAAGAACCTCCACTGGTACTGGGACAACGCCGCGGAATGGCTGCCGAACCTCGACTCGGAGAAAAAGGAAACCTGGACCGCGGCGATCCCCGATCTGGCGGCGAAGCTGACCGCCGAGCTGCCCCCCGAGGCATTTCCCGAGAGAACCGAGAAAGACCCGAACGCCTGGGCCCGCGAGAGCTACGCCCTCGCCCTCTCGACCACCTACGAAGGCATCGTGCCCAACACCGTCCCGACCGAAGCCTACGTCGCCCGCGCCCAAGCGACCTGCAAAAAGCGCCTGGCGCTCGCCGGCTACCGGCTGGCGGACTTGTTGGAGGATGCGTTCGCGGCCCGGGCGGCGGCGGTTGCGAGTGCTCCGGCTATGCCGTAGAGGCCGGGCCGATCTTCTTCTACTGCACCAGGCCTAGAGAACGACTTTCGACCTCAACGCAGTCTCGGCCCGGCGCTCGGCGACAAGCTCTTCAGAGAGCCTGCGTCCTGCGGGGATGTAAGCTCGGACGAGTACTTGCGCCCTCCGGATCCCCTCCCGGGGGGACGATATGGGGACGTCCTCTGTCTGGATCCTTGTCATGCGCCACCTTCTCTTGAAGATACCATCCGGCAAAGAGCCGCGGCGCCCTCTCGGCTGGAATAGAAAGGGTATCCGATCCATTCAGGAAGGATCGACGCGGGAAGTTCAACGAAGATGACCCCGACCCCCCAAGCCCACCCGCCGCCCGCCGCTCCTGCCGCTCTCGATCCCGTCTGCGGCATGACGGTCGATCCGGCGACCGCGAAGCATCGCGCCGAGCATGGCGGGCGGACGTACTTCTTCTGCTCCGCCGGCTGCCGCGAGAAGTTCGTCCGGGAGCCGGAGCGCTACCTGGCGCCGAAAACCGAGGCGGTTCCCGAGCCGGCTCCCGCCGGTGCCGAGTGGACCTGCCCGATGCATCCGGAGGTCGTGCGCGACCGGCCGGGGAGCTGCCCGATCTGCTGCATGGCGCTCGAGCCCAGGATCCCGACCGCGGAAGAGGGACCCGACCCGGAGCTGCGCTCGATGACGCGCCGCTTGATCGGCAGCGCGGTGCTCACCCTGCCGATCTTCCTTCTCGAGATGTCCTCGATGCCGGGCATGCTCGAAATGCTGCGTGGGGGCGGACACGCGGCGCCGCAATGGAGCTGGACCGCCTGGGTCGAGCTCGCGCTGGCGACGCCGGTCGTTCTCTGGGGCGGCTGGCCGTTCTTCGTTCGGGCGCTCGACTCGCTCCGCAACCGCAGCGCGAACATGTTCACGCTGATCGCGCTGGGCACCGGCA
>DATMZM010000397.1:0-2075 GCA_035607445.1 Thermoanaerobaculia bacterium
CGCGGATAGAACTGCGCGATCTCGTAGATGGAGTTGCCGTCCTTCGGGAAGTACTCGTAGCCGGTGCGGGCGCGGATCTTCGTCCCGTCGATGACGTTGAACGCGAAGCGGACGTCGAACGCGAAGCTCGCCCCCGCCGCGAGAGGCTTCGCGAGATCGATCCGCATCATGGTCTTGACCGTCGTCGTCCGAAGCGGCGTGCCGTCCGCGGCGGTGACCGCCGCGATCTCGAATCCGCCCTGGAAGCGGTCCTGCTCGAGCCGTTGCGCCAGGTCCTCGTAGGCCAGCTCGTCGAAGTGCGGCGCGGCCTTGGTCAGGACGTCGTCGCTGTCCGGGCGGAAGCGGTTCTGGTCGAGCTGGAGCCAGAGATAGGAGAGCGGATGGGGCGAGCGGTTGTGGTAGGTGATCCGCTCCTTGCCTTCGATCCGCCGCCGCTCGTCGTCGAGCTTGATCTCGATCCGGTAGTCCGCCCGCTGCTGCCAGTACTGCGGCCCCGGCGCGCCGGAGGCGAGCCGCACTTCGGACGGGGTCGGGAGCAGCGTCTCGAGCTGCGCGAACGCCGTCGCCCCGGTGCCCGCGCCGGGGGTCGGCGGATCGGGCGGCTTCGGGGTGAGCGGCTGCGCCCCGGCGCCGGCCGCCCAGAGCGCGGCGAGGAGGAACGGCAGGAGCGGAATCTTCGGAACGCTGGCGTTCGGTCGCGGCATGCGCATGCGTCGGTGGCCCCCGGAGATCAGGTGATCGGGTCGAAGCGCCGGGAGTCTAACCCGGGGCCGCGCCGGGTCCGAGGCCCTTCGTCCCTTCATCCCTGCCGCGCGAACAGGTACTCCTCGACGCCGTGGCGCAGGAGGAAGGTGCGGCGGACCGCGAAGCCGGGCATCGCCTGGGCGACCTCCGCCGGGGCCCAGCGGGGCGCCGCGATCTCCCCGTCTCCGCGCCGCTCGTAATCGAGGCTCTCCGGGCCGGCGAAACGGAAGACGTAAGGCTCCGCCGGGATCGTCTTCCCGATCGCGACGAGGGCGAAGACGAGGGCCCCCGGACGGCAGACGCGGCGCAGGAAGTCCGCCAGGCTCGCGATCTCTTCCCGCGACAGGTAGTTGAAGAGGTCCCAGGCGAGCACGAGGTCGAAGCGCTCCTCCTCGGCCAGGTCGAGGATCTCGGCGAGCGACTCGTTCTCGCTCCCGTCGCGCTCGGCGAAGAGCGAGCCGTAGAGGTCCCCGACGTGAAGGCGCGCTCCGGCCTCGCCCCAGAACTCGACGTTCGCGCCGAGCGGGGGGCCGAGATCGAGGACCTCGAGGCGGCCGCCCGGGGGCAGCTCCTGCCAGAGCGCGGCGAGGGCGAGCGAGCCGTGGACCTCGCGCGGGGGCGGGTGCGCGAGGGGCGCCTCGGAGGGCGCCGAGCGCCGCGCCCCGGAGATTCGATCGAAGAGCCAGCTCATGCGTTCCGCCGCCAGGCGGCGCGCTCAGGCCGCCGGATCGATCGGCGCGCTCTCGCCGGCCGGACTCGACCAGCTCCCGCTCTCGGCCGCAGCTTCCGGCGCCGGTTCCCGTGCCTCCACCCCTTCGGGTTCCCGCGATTCCATGTCGACGGTCCCCTTGAAGCGCGAGCCGTCCTCGAGCACCACCCGCGGCGAGCTGATGTTGCCGCGCAGGAGGGCCGACGGGCGCATCACCGCCTGCTCGCTCGCGTAGAGGTTGCCCTCGACCTCGCCCTCGACCGTGATCACGCGCGCGTAGAGATCGGCCTTGACCCGGCCGCTCTTGCCGACCGTGAGGCTGTGCTTCAAGAGCTCGACCTTGCCCTCGATCCGGCCCTCGATCAGCAGGTCCTCGTCGCCGGTGAGCTCGCCATGGACGTAGACCGACGGCCCGATCGACGCGCGCTCGCGGCGAGCCGGGGGCTGGCTGGGCGGGGAGGCTTGCGGAGCGGCGGGGCGGAGCGGTTGAACGGGGGGAGGTAGCGCCGGTTCTTCGGCTTTCTTCCAGACCATGCGAGGCCCTCCGTCTCGAAGCGGCGGGCCGGAAGGGACCCGCCGGGGAGCCGAGTTTAGCGCGAAGGTCCGCGCCGCCACTCGGACC
>DATMZM010000518.1:0-11673 GCA_035607445.1 Thermoanaerobaculia bacterium
CACTACACCGATCCGGGCGTCTTCATCCGCTCGATGGCGACCCGCGGCGCGATGGGCGGCCTGGCGCGCGCGACGCGCGACGCGATCGATCTGCTCGACGCCGCCGGGTTCGATTGGGTGCTGGTCGAGACCGTGGGCGTCGGCCAGGACGAGGTGGACGTCGTGCGCAGCGTCGACACGGTGGTCGTCGTCACGGTGCCGGGCATGGGCGACGACATCCAGGCGATCAAAGCCGGACTGATGGAGATCGCGGACGTCTTCGTGATCAACAAGGCGGACCGCGACGGCGCCGACCGGACCCAGCGCGATCTCGAGCTGATGCTCTCGCTCGGCGAGCACGGCGCCTGGATCCCCCCCATCCTGCGCACCGTCGCGAGCCGCGACGAGGGGCTGCCCGCCGTCCTCGAAGGGATCGAGCGCCACCGCGCGCACCTGGCCGAGAGCGGCGAGCTCGCCGGCCGGCGCCTCTCGCACCTGCGGCTGCGCGTCGAGACGATTCTCAAGGAGCGCGTGGTCGCGGCGGCGGATCGCGTGGTCGGCGTCGAGCGGGCGGTGGAGGAGGGCTTCGCCCAGCGGGTCGATCCCTACCAGGTGGCGGAACGGCTGTTCCTGGGCGTCGTCTCGAGCGCCGCGGCGGAGACCTCATGATCGGAAAGATCGATCACATCGGGATCGCGGTCGCCTCGATCGCGGAAGCCCGCAAGACGTACGAGGCGCTCGGCCTCGAAGTCACCGCGATCGAAGAGGTGCCGCACGAAGGCGTGCGCGTCGCCTTCATCCCCTGCGGCGAGACGCGCATCGAGCTGCTCGAGCCGCTCTCGCCCGACACGACCGTCGGCAAGTTCCTCGAAAAACGCGGCCCCGGAGTTCACCACCTCTGCCTCGCGAGCGACGACGTCCGCGGAGACGACGCGCGCCTGCGCGAACAGGGCTTCCAGGTCCTCCGCCCCGAGCCCACCCAGGGCGCGGGCGGCGCGCGCGTCCAGTTCGTCCATCCCAAGAGCACCGGCGGCGTGCTGCTCGAGCTGTCGGAACCGGGGGAAGGAGCAGCCGGCGAGCCCCCGGGCTCGCATCGACCGTAGCCGTTGGGGAACGGGATGAGCCGCGACTGCGCTTCAGCCGGCCCGTCTCTTGCGGGGCGGCTGAGCTTCGGCGTGTTCGGGCAGTGCGGAGATGACGGAGCGGAGCAGCCGGTTCACCGCTTCCGACGAACGGAAGACGGCCGCCACGTCGGGCTCGAGGACGACCGCCACGGTGCCCGCGCTCATCTCCTCAGCGAATCGGTTGGGGCGGGCGGTCGAGTAGTCGAATCGATACTCGGCTCGCAGGTCGTCCTCGGACTTAGCGGCCTTCTTCATAGTCGCGCTTTTCATGAGTGGTTGCCAGCCTGGCGCTGATCAATCGGATTTCGCGTCGGATCTCGCGATCAGACTCCAGAAAGGATACCACCAGGAGTTTCTGGCGGCTCGAGTGCCCGATCAGGATCTCCCGGTTCTCCTGCCGGGCGTGTTCGAGATCGTCGAAAATCCTCGCGAGGGGATCGGCGAAAGCCGTTGCCGCCTCCGCGAACGTCACTCCATGCTTCGCGAAGTTCCGCTCCGCCTTCCTCGGGTCCCACGTGAACACGAAGCTCATGGATGGTCCCATTGTCCCTCAGCTCCGCGCCAACGGAACCGTTCCCCGACCCTCGGGCTCGATTCCGGTCGTATCGCACCTCTGTTAGACTTCGCGCATCCATCGGTTGAAAGGAAGACGGATGCGCGCGGAAGCGACGGCGGCGCGGGGCGCGGTGACCGGGCTGCTCCGGGCCTGGTCGGCCGGACGCCCGGAGGCCGCCGATGAGCTGTTCCCCCTGATCTATCGCGAGCTCCGCGCCGTGGCCGCCAACGTGCTGCGGCGCGAGCGCGGCGCCCGGACCCTCGACACCGGGGACCTGGTCCACGAATCGTTCCTCAAGCTGCTCGATCCCGAGGGCATCGACTGGCGCGACCGCCGCCACTTCTACAACGTCGCGGCACGCGCCATGCGCCAGATCCTCGTCGACCGCGCCCGGCGCCGCCAGGCCGGCAAGAGGGGCTCCGGATGGGAGCTGACCACCCTCGGAGCGGCGGCGGAGCTCGCCGGGCCGGACCTCGTCCTCGGCCTCGACCGCCTGCTCGACGACCTGCGCCGCTGCGACGCCCGCCAGGCCGAGATCGCCGAGCTGCGGATCTTCGCCGGGCTGCCGCTCTCGGAGGTCGCCGAAACGGTGGGCGTCTCCCTCGCCACGGTCAAGCGCGACTGGCGGATGGCCCACGCCTGGCTGGCCCGCGAGCTCGGCGGCCCGGGCGCGGGGCCGCGATGACCCCCGAGCGCTGGGCTCGCCTCAAAGAGCTGTTCATCGCGGCCTCGGAGGCCGGCGAGGCCGAGAGAAGACGCCTGCTCGACGACCTCGCCCGCGAGGATCCCGAGCTGGCCGGCGAGCTCGAGAGCCTGCTCGCGGCGGACCGCGGCGAGGCGCCCGAAACCGCGGCCGAGACCACCGACACCGACCCCGGCTGGTTGCGCGGATGGCGGACGCGAGGGGCCGGGAGCCCGAGCGGCGAGCGGAACCCGGCGCCGCCGCCCGCGCGCATCGATCGCTACAACGTTCTGGGCGAGCTGGGACAGGGCGGGATGGGCCGGGTGTTCCTGGCCGAGCGGGCCGACGGCGCCTATCGCCAGCGGGTGGCGCTCAAGGCCCTCTCCCGAGGCTGCCTGGCGAGCGAGGAGGCGCGCCGGCGGTTCCTCGCCGAGCGCCAGATCCTGGCCCGGCTCGCGCACCCCGCGATCGGCCAGCTCATCGACGGCGGCACGACGGCGGACGGCGAGCCGTTCCTGGTCACGGAATTCGTCGACGGCCGGCCGATCGACGTCGCCTGCCGCGAGGACGGCCTGGGCGGAGCCGCGATCGTCCGCCTCTTCCTGGGCGTCTGCGAGGCGGTCGAGGCGGCCCACCGGAGCCTCGTCGTCCACCGCGACCTGAAACCAGGAAACATCCTGGTCACCGCGGACAGGAAGCCCAAGCTCCTCGACTTCGGCATCGCCAAGCTGCTCGATCCCGCGCTCGGCGACGACGCGGCGGTCGTCGAGACCCGGCTGGGCCATGCGCCGCTCACCCCCCGCTACGCCTCGCCCGAGCAGGTGCGCGGCGAGCCGGTCGCGGTCGCCACCGACGTCTATTCGCTCGGGGTCGTGCTCTACGAGCTGCTCTCCGGCGTCTCGCCCTACGGCGAGGCGACCGGCAGCGCGGCTTCCTTGGCGCGCGCGATCTGCGAGCTCGAGCCGCGGCCGCCCTCGAACGCGGCCCGAACGGTCGCGGACGTCGCGCGCTCCGCCCGTTCCCGGAGCCCCCTCGCCGGGGACTTGGACGCCATCGTGCTCAAGGCGCTGCGCAAAGCCCCGGCCGAGCGCTACGGCTCGGTGGCCGAGCTCGCCGAGGACCTGCGCCGCTCCTTGGACGGCCTGCCGGTCGCGGCCCGCCGCGGCTCGCGCCTCTACCGGTTCGGCAAGTTCGCGCGCCGCAACCGCTGGCCGCTCGCGACGGCCGCGGCGGCTGCCGTCCTGCTCGTCGCCTTCGGGATCGAGCGCGAGCGCCAGCTGCGGGCGATCGAGCACGAGCGCGACAAAGCGCGCGAGGTCGCCGCGTTCATCGTCGAGGTCTTTTCGGTCGCCGAGCCGAGCGAGGAGCGGGGAGAGCGGATGCCGGTCCGCGAGGTCCTCGACGCGGGCGCCGCGCGCCTCGAACGCGAGCTCGCGGAGCAGCCGGAGATCCGCGCGTCTCTTCTCGAGACGATCGGCCGCATCGACCACCGGCTCGGCCGCGTCCGCGCGGCCCGGCCGCTCCTCGATCGCGCGGTCGAGCTGCGCCGTGGCTTCGGCAACCCGGTGGAGCTGGCGCGCGCCCTCTTCTATCGGGGCGAGAGCGCGGAGCTCGGCGGCGACTCCGAACAGGCCGCGAGAGACTACCGGGAAGGCCTGGCGCAGCTCGCGAAGGGGGAGGCGGAGCCGTCGCTCGCGGCCGACCTCCGCTCGTCGCTCGGACGCCTCGAGCCCGGGGCGAGGACGCCCGGCGACGGCAAAGCGTCCGCCTCGGATTCCTGAGCCGGAAGAACGTTGAGCCGATTTCGCCTCCGATTGCGCATCCAGGTGCGGAGGGACGGGCCGGAGCCCGCTCCCCGCAACCGTTGCCTTGAAGGAGGCATGCCATGACCACCCTGACCGCCCCCGTGATCGAATCCGCAGCGCCCCGGCTCGTCGCTTCCAGTTGGCCCGAGCGCTGGGCGCCCCCCTTCAACCAGCAGCCCTTCCCGTGGACCCGGTACGCATCCCCGGCCCTTCCCGGCTCGTGGACCGCCGTGGGGGTCGGCTGGAACGGCGACATCGTGGCCCAGCTCGGCGCCCAGCCGACCGTGCCCAACCCGCCCTACACATGGGTCGATCTCCTCGCCGGCTTCGTCCGCGACTTCAAGCTCGGCGCGGCGGGCTGGCACGACTGGGTGGCCTCGGTCCGCACCGGCCCGATCAGCCGCCTCCAGCGGGGCGGGGTCGCCGACGTCTACGCGTTCCTCCAGGTGCGAGGGCCGGGCAACTTCAACTCGGTCGACATCCAGCCGGTCGCGAGCAACCAGACGCTCAGCCTGCTCGCCGGCTCGTCGCAGTTCGGGGGCGCGATCCTCCAGCCGGGCCAATACCAGATCCGCACCGGCGCCTATTGCGTCCTCCAGTACGCGGGAAGCGCTCTGCCCTACGCCGAGTTCATCGGCTCGGTGACCTCGGTGACGCACTACGGCCCGGCCACCTCGCCGGCCCTCGCCGCCTCGAAGCTCGACCGGCGGATCCAAGAGCGCCTCGCGAGCGACGAGGATCTCCTCCTCGAAACGGCGCCGCCGGACGACGGCTCGGATTTCCAGCTCCTGCCGCTCGAGAGCTGAGCGAAGCCGCGAGACCCTTCTCGACTCGAGCCCGGGGCGGCGACGTCCCGGGCTCGCTTTTTTCGAAGGAGG
Source organism: Thermoanaerobaculia bacterium (assembly GCA_035607445.1). Classification (GTDB taxonomy): domain Bacteria; phylum Acidobacteriota; class Thermoanaerobaculia; order Multivoradales; family UBA5704; genus DASYKS01. The sequence goes on from DATMZM010000518.1 coordinate 5,025, forward strand.
CCAGCAGGCTCGCGAGCGGCCTCTCCCCGAGGCCCGTCGCGTAGACTCGGGCCGGGCTTTCGACCATGCCGAGTTTCGCTGAGCCGGCCCGCCGGTTGACCTCCGAGAGCCGATCCAGCGGTCGGCCGCCCTCAGCGCCTCCCCGGTTCGCGAGCGAAATCCCCGGCGCGCTCGGTGCGGAAGACCCAGTCGCCCGCGCGGAGCGCCTCGGGCACCGCTTCGAGAGCCTCGGCCGCGCCTCCCGGGAGAGCGGTCCCGCCGCGCCGGCTCCCCGCCGGCTCGCGCTTTCCGCTCCCGCGGCCGGCCCCGCGCCGATCCAGGCCTTCAGCCTCGACCGGCTGCGCGAGGGCTTGCGGGCGACCAAGAGCTATCTCAATCCGAAAAACTACCTCAGCCGGCGACCGCGTGCCGCGAGCCATTACGGCGAGGCGACGAACGACATCGCGGACGAGGTCGACCGCTCGCTCAACGTCGTCTCCCCTGCGCGCCTGCTGCTCGGCAAATTCTCGTCCCGGTATCCCAACAAACCGAACGACGTCACCCGCAGCGACCGGGACGAGATCAACCGGCTGATCCAGAACGCCCATGCGGAGGGGCAGGGCTACAAGAACCCGCAGGGGCGAGCGTACAAGGTCCCGCCGACTGGCCTTCACATCCAGGGCACGAGATTCTTGCCAAGGCGGCAGGCCGAGACGCGGGCCGGGACCACCAGCGACCTGATCCGCATCGCTCAGACGCGGAGCGGCCGCGAGCTCCTGCGTGGGATCGAGAAGAGCGGCCGCGGGAAATGGGATCGAGGGGTCAGCATCGATCCGAAGCTGCAGGGCCGAGTCAACGATCCGAACGACGGTTTCACGGAACCGCAGAGCGTCGACCAGCTCAGCAAGAACCAGCCCACGGGGAGCAGGATCCATTACATTCCGTCGGCCAATCGCGACGTCTCTCGGCACCGGCCCGATCCCAACAATCCGTGGATCGATCCCTCGCGCGGCGACATCGCGCTCTATCACGAGCTGGTCCACTCTCATCACCAGCAGCGCGGCGGCACGGCGGACACCTACCGGGACCCCTTGCCCCGGATCAGCCAGGCCGAGGAGCGGCATCCCGTCGATCGCAACGAGCTCCGCGAGGAGTACCGGACGGTCGGCCTCTCCGCTCGCCACAGCGGCGACCGCTTCAACGAGAACCGCTACCGCCAGGAGCGCCGGGAGCTCGGCGAGGACGTTCCGAAACGGACGACCTACAACGAGATCAAGGGAGAAAAAGAAGAAGGAGAACAAGAGAAGGAGAAAGAGGACAGCGACCGGGAACGGTCCCACGGCTCCGACGAGGAATCGCTCCTCCTCGGAGGGGAGGATTGGTGAGATGCCGCTCTTCGAAGCCACCGACGCCGAGTTCCGCTTCCGCCCCTGGCTGATCGGCGGGCTCTTCCTCGCCGCCTTCGCGCTCTACGCGGTCGATCCGCACAACGCGGGAGTGTCGCTCCTGCGCCTCGCGCACGGTGGGCGCTTCGATCCGAGCACTCCGCCCGGCAGCCTCGAGCTCCGGGCCCTGTTCGGCGTCGGCGCCCTCCTCGCGGCGGCTGCAGCCCTGCTCCGCACGTGGGCCGCCGCCTACCTTTCGAGCACCGTCGTCCACGACGTCGCGCTCCACGCCGACCGCCTGGTGGCGGACGGACCCTACCGGCACCTGCGCAACCCGCTCTACGCCGGGATTATCCTCCTCGCCCTGGGCATGGCTCCCATCGCCTGCCGGCTCGGAGCCGTCCTCCTCGTCGCCGGAATCTGGTTCTTCACCCGCCGCTTGATCGGCCGCGAAGAGCGCCAACTCGCGAGCACCCAGGGAGCCTCCTACCAGGCCTACCTCGCCGCCGTCCCCCGCCTCTGGCCCGCCCTCCGCCCGCGCCTCCCGGCCGCGGGGAGCGCCCCTCGCTGGGGCCAGGCCTTCCTCGGCGAGATCTTCTTCTGGCTCTACGCCGCCAGCATGACGATCTTCGCCGCGACCGGAGAGTCCCGCATCCTCAAATGGGCCGGCCAAGGAACCCTCGTCGCCTACCTCTTGGTCTTCACCCTGCGCGGACTCAAGCGGCGGCGCTCGTCTTAGGGAGGTAGAGGCCGATCTCGACTAGGTCTCGTCGTGAGATTGAAGGCAGAAGTCCGATTCGGCCGCTCGTCCAGAACCCCCTGCGCTAGGATCGTCGCACCATGACCGCGATGCGTTTCGCCGAGCTTCTGGATGCCGTCGATGAGCTGCCGCTGGGCGATCAGGTGGAGCTCGTAGAGATCGTTCGCCGCCGGCTCATCGAGCGCAGAAGGGATGAGTTGGCGAAAGAAGTCGAAGAGGCTCGGAGCGAATACCGCGAGGGCCGCTGTGTGCCCCGCACGGCCGAAGAGATCCTCCGCGACGTCCTGGCGTGAAACTCCTGCTCAGCCTCGCCGCACCAAAATTCAGCACCAGGAAAACGAATTCGGGGGACAGGAATTCGAATTCCGCCACCCCCGACTCGAGCTCCGAGGCCGGAAATTCGTTTTCCGAGGTGGGAGACCCGTCTCCGAGAGCCGGAACTCGATTTCGCGGGTCCGGAATTCGAGTTCCGCAGCCGCGATTTCGAATTCGGCCGCCCCGTGAGCGAATTCCTCGGCCGGAATTCGAACATGCGGGACAGCGGATGGAATTCGCGGGACAGGAATTCCTTTTCGCCGAGGCGGAGATCGAATTCGGGGATAAAAAATACCCCTTGAACCTGCGCTACCCGCCTCTCTCCTGGATGGAGAATGCCTCTACCGAACGGAGACGGAGCAGTCCGTCCGGTTTTCGCGGCCGTCGAAAAGGAACGGGATTCCTCCTTCTAGGCGGATGACGCTTGGCTGTCCCGGACCGCCAAGAAAGTCGAACTCCCGGTTGGTCTTCTTGCCGCCTTGATCGAACAGATACCCGGTAGAGGCGCAACAGCTTGTCGAGCAATCTCTCATTTCCCGCACACACCGCCCGATACAAGCGGTCCTACAGGCGCCCGTACAATCCGGGTTCGCCGCACACTCCGCTCGGCACGCGTTGTTCTCTATTCCGCAACCGCAGTCATCCCCAGAGCAGGCAGCGGCCGGGTGCGAGGCCGCCACGAGGAAGAGGAAACAGAACGTGATGCAGGCATAAGCGAAGCGCTTCATGGCAGCCTCCTTTTCAAATCGCTACCCATCTGAACCGTAGCATAAAACGACTTCCTGGATTCTCCACTGCGGGGGTCCCAGACGTGCCAACTGCCCTTTCAATTCCCCCCGTCAAAACCGCCGGAACACCATCACGCACTCGCCGTTCTCCCCCGGCCGCTGGGCCGCGATGTAAACCCGGTCTTCGGGGCCGAAGGCGAGGTCGAGGCCGGCGTAGAGCTGGGCTTCGTGGTAGGCGTCGGGATAGGCGGGGAGCGGCGCGCGGGCGCCGCGCCCGAAGACGCGCAGCAGGTGGCCTTCGCGATCGAAGACCGAGACCCGATCGGCGCTGCCGAGGTTCGAGTCCGCGGCTTCGACCACCCAGACAGAGCCGTCCGGGGCCACGCGCGGCGCTCTGGGGGCGGCCAGCTCTCCCGGCCGCACGCCCGGGCCGGCCACGCGCGCCCCCTTCTTGCCGTCCGCTCCGCCGTGCCAGAGGGCTCCCGAAGAAACGACCCAGAGCGTGCCGTCCGGGGCGAGGTCGAAGGTCAGGCCGCTGTCGAGGTCGGTCCCCGCGATCGTGCGCAGGCGCAGGTCGAGCTTGTGGTCGGCGCCGATTCGAGCAATCGAGGCGCCGGCTTCCGCCCAGAGCGTGCCCTGGGCATCGAAGCGGAGGAAACCGGGGTAGGTGTCGAGACCCTGCGCTTCGCCGATCGTCGCGAGCACGCTCTTGTCGGCGCCGATCAGGCGGATCTCGGGATAGTTCGTGTAGGTCGCGGCGAGCCGGCCGGTCTTCGCGTCGCGCGCGCTCCCCTTGGTCTGATCCGGCAGCTCGACCGCGGTCGATGCCACGTCGCCCGGCGTCACCTTGGCGATCCGGTTGCCGCAGGTGTCGGCCAGGTAGAGGTTTCCTTCCGGGTCGACGTCGATCTCCCCGCTGCTGCAGGCCGTCGGGTTGTGGAGGGTCTTCTCGTAGCGCAAGCCCGAGACGACGCCGCGCACGACGATCTGGGTCGTCTCCGAGCCGAAGGCGAGACCGGTCGCTTCGAGGGCCAGCGCGTCGCTCGATTCGCCGTCGCCCAGGTCGCCGAAATGGAGCGGCGCGGCGACGACTTTCTGCGGCCGGGTCTCCGTCACGGCCTTGCCCTGGGCGTCCTTCCTCGTGAACGTCTCGGTCGCCTGGACGAGATCGAGGCGCAGCCCTTCGAGCGCCGCGCCCGTGCCGTTCGCGATCGCCGCCTTCGCGCTCAGCTTGCCGGCTGCGAACGCCGCGCCGGAGAGGGTCAGCCGGAAGGGCTTCGCGGCGCCCGGAGGGGCCAGATCGAACGGTCCGCCTTCGATCGTCTGCCCGCCGGCCGAAAGCCGGATCTCGAACGGCAGCCCGGAGGTCGAAGCCCCGGCCGTGGCGCCCGGCGCCAGCAGAGAGTGGAGCGGGCCCGAGAAGAGAAACGGCGCCGTCTCGGCGCGTGCGGCCGGGGCGAGGATGAACGGAGCGAGAAGAGCGAAGACGAAGGATCCGCGCCGCATGAGAGCCTCCACGTGAGGAACGGGAAAAACCTAGCCCAAAGCGGGGCTCCGGGCAACGGCGGGCGGGTCGCCCAGCGCATCCCGCCCGTCGCCGCGATCCCGGGCGGATTGACCGGGCCAAGGAGCGCGGCCGCAACCGGATCGAGCTCGGGCGTTAAGATGCCGCGGTCCGGTCTCCGGTAGCGACGGAAACGGCCGGAGGGGAGGGGACGCATGGTCGAGCCCGGTCCGTACACCGTCGAGCAGCACTTCGCCGGCCGATCGCCCGAGGTGCGCAAGATCTACCGGCGTCTCCTCGCCGCGTCGCGAGCGCTCGGCCCGGTCGCCGAAGAGGCGAAGAAGACGTCGATCCACCTGGTCGCGAAGACCGCCTTCGCGGGCGTCGCGACCCGCCGCGAGGTGCTGATCCTCACCCTCAAGTCGGAATCCGACATCGAAAGCCCGCGCGTCGGAAAGCGCGAGCACGCCTCCGCCCATCGCTGGCACCTCGAGATCAAGCTCGCCCGCGCGGACGAGGTGGACGCCGAGCTGTCGGAGTGGCTCGCGCGGTCCTACCGTTTGGCGGGGTAGGGGAACCCGGAGCGCCGGCTCGACGGCCGGAACCCCTTCCTCAGCAATTTTTCGCTGTCCGAGCCGCCCTGGTGGGCTGGAAATGGGAATTTGTCCCACCGGCCGGCGAGGAAACACCGTAACATTCCAGAGACCGCACAAACTCTAGGAGCGCTTCCGTGTCGCGGAATGATCCCCCGCCGCTCTTCGGCGTCGTGTTGCGCCACCTCCGCCAGACCGCCCGCGGTTGGACCCAGCGGCGCCTCGAGAAGGAGGCCGGGCTGCCCGCGAGCCGGATCTCGAAGCTCGAGAGGGGAACCTACGGGCTCGATCGCCCGACGCTCGAAGAGCTGGTGGCGGCGCTCGGCTTTCCCGCCGCAGCGATCGACCAGGCGATCGCTGCCTTCGAGCAGGCGCCGGGCGGGCGGGCGGCGGGCGAGGCCCCCGGCGCTTTGACCCCGGCCGAAGACCGGGAGGTCGAGGCTCTCTCGAGCGAGCTCGCCCGCACGGTCGCCTCGATCGCGCGCCGGAAGATGACCGCCGTTCTGATCGCACGGCGAGTCCTGCGGGAACGCGAGGAAGCGGGCCGGCTTTGGGCGCACCTGCGCAAGCAGCAGCCGGCCGAGCTGCAGAGGGACTTGGTGGGCGGTGTCGAGCGCTACCAGACCTGGGCCCTGAGCGAACGACTGTGCGCCGAGAGCGTCCTCGCCGCGGCGGACGATGCCGAGCGGGCGCTCCATCTCGCCGGGCTTGCGCTCCTCGCCGCCGAGCGATCACCTGGGAAGGAAAAGCACCGTCGGCGGCGCGAGGGCTACGCCTGGGGATTCTTCGGCAACGCCCGGCGGGTCGCGGGTGACCTTCCCGAGGCGGAGAGAGGCTTTCTCCGTGCCGAGGAACTTTGGAAAGCGGGCGAAGCCTCTCCGGCCGAGCCGCTGGACGCGAGCCGCCGGCTTGACCTCCTCGCCTCGCTGAGAAGGCAACAGGGTCGCGAGCCCGAGGGGCTCGAGCTTCTCGAGGAGGCGTTCCAGATTGCCGTATCGCCGGAGCGAAAGAAGAGAATCGCCCTGAAGCGCTCGATGGTTCTCTCGAGGCTCGAAAAGTATGACGAAGCGCTCGGCGAGCTTGAGCGCTTAGCGTTACGGTTCGATGAGCGAAAGCCCGATGATCTTCGGTTGCGGTGGCTGGTCGAGTTCAACTGGACGTCGAACCTCTGGCATCTCGCTCGATTCCCCGAGGCCCAGGAGCGCCTCGTTCGCAACGTCCAGCCGCTCACGCTCGAATTGGGCAACGGCCTCGACCGCCTCCGCGTGCGGTGGCTCGAAGCGCGCGTGGCCGAAGGGCTCGGGCGGCGGGACGAAGCGGCGGCGGGGCTCCGGGAAGTCTGGCACGCGTTCGCCGACAGGCAGATCCTCTTCGATGCGGGGCTC
>DATMZM010000477.1:0-19195 GCA_035607445.1 Thermoanaerobaculia bacterium
AAGCGCGACGGACCGCTGTTCAGCCAGCGGAAGCGGTAGCGGCGGGGGCTGACGTGCAGCACGGGCTGGATCACGCCGTTGACCAGGTACTTGTCGCCCAGGATGCCGTCGAGGTTGAAGGTGTCGAAAGCCAGCAGGCCGGTCTGCGCATCGAAGCAGCGGTCGGCGAACATCATCGGGATGTCGTAGGTCGGGAAGCTGGGAAGCCGAAACCCCGTCGTCTCGTCGCCGGTATCGAACTGGTTGAACAGGAGGTAGAAGCCGGTCAGCCCCTTGTAGACGTTCTGGGCCGTGAAGTCGACGCGGTGGTCGTGGTACCAGAGGGTGCTCAGCGACTCGTTGATGTCGCCGTTCGGCGCATGGGTGGAGCGGAAGCCGGCCAGCGCATTCGGGTAGTACTGATCGTAATATTGACCGGTCTCGAAGAAGTCGCAGGGGAAGCCGTCGCTCTCGGACGGGGTGTGGCTGTTGTGCAGGTGCGTCGACACCGAGGGCATGCCGAAGCCGGAATTGTCCCCCACCAGGTTGTTGACGTTCCGGACCAGGATCGGCGTGCCGTAGTTGGCCACGTAGGTCGGCCCGGGGCTGGTCCCGTCGAAGGTCCAGATCGGCTGCGGTGGCAGCTGATTGGACATCGTGACCAATGCCGGCCGCTGCGTGACCTTGTAGACGAGCGGGGGTGGGAAGGCAAGGCCCAGCCCCGGCCCTTGATGGGCGCGGGTGCGGCCTTCGTAAGGCAGGCCGGTGCTCGGATTGATCGCGGTGTTGGGGTTGATCTGCGGCGCGGGAGTGAGCGACGAAAGCGCCACCGGTTGCTTGATCGGTGGGATCGGCAGGGGAATCGAGAACGGCGTCGTCGCCGGGCTGGCGCACTGGCCGCTGCCCCCGCCGCCGAACTGTGCCCAGGCCCTGGAGCTCAAGCCGTTCTTGACCGCCAAGTAGCCGGCGCTGGTCAGCAATCCCATCTTGAGGAGGCTCCGGCGGTTCATCAAGCCGGCTTTGATCAGCTCCTGGCGATTTTTGAAAGCGTTGTACATCTCCTTGAACCTCGCCCGCGAGACCCGCTCCCCCTGGCTGTCGTATTCCATGCGATCTCCTCTCTAGTCGGTCGGTTCCAACGACCCGGCGCGCTGCGACGAAAGGGCAACGTGGTCACGCTCTCAAAGGTTCGATCGAGGGAGGGAACGGACGAGGCGGGGCAGGATCCGGCCATCGTCGCCGGATTCGCTGGGTCATCGCCGTCCCCATGACGCGGACCTCCTGCGCCCTTCACGAGATGGTCTTCAGGTTCTGCTGCTAAAAGTACAGTGCTTCGCCGGCTTCGAGGGGGGACAGGGCCTCAATCGTCGTTCCCGTTTCCATGTTCCAGGAGGCGTCTCGCTTCGGTCACGATCTCCTCGATGATCTCGGCGGCCGGTTGGACGCGCACGGTTTCGAGCACGCTCTCCGAGCCCGCGGGCATGTCCATCTCTTCGAGGTCGCCCCACCAGGGGTCGGCGGCGATGCTCCATTCTGGAGAATCGGAATCTGCGGAGAAAAGGCGACAGGAGAGGGGTATGAAAGACGGCTGTCACCCGGGTTCACCGATGTAAATTTTAGTTTTCACATCCAACGTCACGAAAAAATGCAGCGCAGGAAAACCCTCTTCGCTTGGTTTCAGGGGGAGTTTTCGTCGTTCGACGGCGGATACCCAACGGCGCGGGCCGCGGCGTCGTGACCCGCAAAAGGAGAGACCATGAAGAGAATCGGATTCGGCATCGCCCTGTTGCTCACCCTGGTCGCCATGCCCACGTTTGCGCAGGCGAACCCCGTCTGGACCGCAGTCGCTTCGACGGGTGTCATCGACGAAGCGGCGCTTGGGTTCTTCGCGTTCGGGACGACGAACCTTGGCTACAAGAACAATGCGCTCCAACCGATCGTCGCACGCTACAACGTCGTCAACATCGCGGGCTTCGTGAACCCGGCATGGACCACCCTCGAGCTCGGCTACCTCGACACCTCCGCGAACACCCAGGTGGCAGCCTCCTTGTGGGAGGTAAATCCGTGCACGGGGACACGGGTGCTCAAGTGCACGGTCGTGAGCGTCGACAACAACGCGTCGACCTGCGCCACCTGCCAGTTCGCGGGAATCGACTTCGTCAACTTCCTCTATTACGTCGAGCTGACGATCGCGCGCAACGCCAACGTCAACGTGCAAGCGAACACCTTGAGGATTTGGTAGCGCCTCAGGCTTGATCGGAGTCTGGGGTGCCGCCGGCCGGCTGTTCGAAGGAGGAGCCCGAAACAGCCGGCCGGGCATCCGATGGACTCCCTTACGGAGTGCCGCCCCGCACCGCCCGCACGCGGAACGTGCCGCTCTTGAAGTAGGGGTACACGCTGCCGTAGTTGTCGACGTACCAGGCTTGGATGGAGGTCCCTCCAACGACGGAGCTGACCCGCGTCGTCGACGTCCAGTAAGACGATTGAAAAGCGCAGCTGCCGGTCAGGACGGTGGCGCCGGGCACGCAGTTGTTGTTGAACGCCGCCGGCACCGCCCACTGGTTCTGGAAGCTCGCGATGCTCAGGAGCTCCCGTGCGTTCGGAATGCGCCAGTCTTGGCGGCCCGCGAAGGCCTCCGCGTTGACGTCCTCCAGCCAGTCCCAGATCGTTTCGTCCGCGCCGTTGCCGGACCACCAGTAGAAGTTGTCCTTGTCGTGGAGCCCGCCGTTGTCGCCCTTCTTCTCCCACACGAGCCCGGTGTTGTCGTCGGTCAGGGTGCCGTTGCCGTTGTCCGTGAAGCTCAGGGGCGCGCCCGCCTGCACCGTTCCGTCGTCCGGCACGGTCACCGCTCCGGGAATGCCGTCGTTCTTGTTCGCGGCGTACGTCGTGGTCTGCCCGGTGGCCGGGAGGGGACCCGACAGACCGCCCCGCACCGCCCGCACGCGCAGGCCGGACGTTTTGTCGTACGGGAACAGAAGGCCCTCGTAGAAGCTCACGCCCCAGGCCATGCCCGTGCTCCGGGCCCATGTGGTCGAGGACGTGTAGCCGGTCACGGGGGTACAGCTGCCGGTCAGCACGGTCGCGCCTGGCACGCAGTTGGCGTTGAACGCGCCCGACGTCATCGGCGGGCTGTTCTGGAAGTTCACGAGGGTCTGGAGCTCCTTGGCGTTCGGCACGCGCCAGTCGTCGTAGCCCGCGAAGCCGGTGCCGCCTTCCGCGTTCACGTCGTCCAGCCAGTCCCAGATCGTTTCCTGGGTTCCCGTGCCGGTCCAGACGTAGCCGTTGTCCTTGTCGTGGAGCCCGCCGTTGTCGCCCTTCTTCTCCCACATGAGACCGGTGTTGTCGTCGGTGATCGTGCCGTCCCCGTTGTCCGTATAGCTCAGGGTCGCGCCCGCCTGCACCGCGCCGTCGTCCGGCACGGCGACCGGCGCCGAGACGTGATCGTTCTTTTCCGCGGGGTACGACGTGGTCTGCCCGGTGGCCGGGAAATCGATGGCCCCGGCGGGGTCAGCCCAACCGAGAGCCAAGGCCGCGGGGACTGCCATGGATAGAAACCAAAGGTGTCTGCGATTCATTTTCATCTTCCTCTTTGACGGTTCTTGACTCGGCGTCTCCGCTGGGAACGCGTTCCGAGCACTTTGCGGAAGCCGGTGGATTCTTCTGTGGAGCACCCGCCAGGGTGCCGCGGCGATTCGACAATCTGAAGAATCGAGAACCGCAGAGAAAAGACGACACGGGGAGAAAGACGGCACCTCGATGATCTCGGCGGCAGGCTGGACGCGCACGGTTTCGAGCACGCTCTCCGAGCCCGCTCGGACCGCTCGACGAACCTCAAGATACTTCGTCTGCGCTCGCGACGCGGCGGACGGGGGCCACGTCGCGCGGCAGGCTCAGCAGGGGCAGACGCAGGCCGTCGAGGAATCGCTGACGGAAAGGAACAGGTTCGAGAGCTGCGGTGGGTTCGTCTGGCTCCACCCCTCCGCCGGGTTGAACGCGGCGGCTTCGTCGCCGTCGGTGACCGTGATCTTCGTCTGGGCGCCGATCGTGACGTCGGCCGGGGCGTGGTGCCCGTCACGCCCCGGCCGAGGAGATTCAAGCCGAACGATCGTCTTAGTCGTCGTTGCCCCCTCGAATGATCAGGGTGTAGTCGACGCCCCGAACCGACTGGTCGGGCTGGGTCATGCGCAGGCTGAGGCTGTGCCGGCCCCGCTTGAGCGGCTTGATGAACAGGAAGTAGCCGTCGGCCACCGCGGGGGAGCGGTCTCCCGCGGCGAGCCCGAGGTCGGTGAGGAAGGAGGGGTCCGGGACCTGCAGGGTGAAGCCGCCGGGTGGACTCTGGGTCCGGAACGCGAAGAGGTCCGCGACGGGCTCGCCGTCGAGGGCGGCCTCGAGCGAGATGTTGGGCGCCACGGGGACGTCGTCGTCGACGTCGCAGCGCACCTTCTCGAGGTCGGTCGCCATCTGGGCACAGGGGTCGTCCGCCGCGGGGAAATCGGGCGCGAAGCTGACGAACACCCCGCCCAGCGACAGGAAGATCGCCTTGCCGGAAGGCACTTCACAGGTCCGCTCGGCGACGCCCCCGAAGGTGCTCGCCAGGAACCACACCTTGCCGTGCTGGTTCAGGTCGCAGAACCTGCCGTCGGGATCGAACGCCGGGTTGGTCGCGATCGGCTCCGTGACGAACCAATTGGTCCACTCGCTGACCAGCTCGTTGTAGGTCTTGCCGGAGAATTCCTGGCCCGGCTCGACGACCTTGGTCGCGGCGCCGGCCGCTGCCGCCGTCACCAAAAGACCCATCACAGCGACGACACCTTGCCAGAGTTTCTTGTTCGTGTTCATGGTCTTTCTCCTCATGAGTTTCATGTGTCAAAGCGTTTATGTTGAGGCGACGATGTTCGCGCCAGGCGTGCCGCTCCGCACCGAACGAAGCCGATCGGTTCGTCCGTTTCGCGCCCGCAAGGGGCCCGTGGCGTTCGGCACTCCTGAGAAATCGAGATCCGCGGAGAAAAAGCGACAGGTGGGGCGAAAGACCGCCCTGGCGCCTTACCGCGGGGAGCGGTAGGGCGCGGCTTTCTCGGGCCGGCCCCAGTCTTCGTACAGCGTCACGAGGCGGGCGAGATTGGCTCGCGCCTCGCGGGTCTCGAGCCCTTCGGAACCGGGTTCGATCTTGAGGATCTCGAAGGCTCGGAGCAGTTGAGCCTCCGCCTCGGCAAAGCGGGAGAGCCCCGTGTCGGCGGCGCCGAGGAGGCTCCGCGTGGCTCCGAGCCGCCAGTCGCCGGCGGCATAGTTGCGTTCCTGGACCTCGAGCGCGTGAAGGAGGAGCGCCTCCGCGGCGGCCGGGCGACCCTGGTCGAGCTCGATGCGCGCGAGGCCGACCTCCTGGCGGGCGACGGTCGGGTGATCCTTGCCGAAGGCCGGCCGGGAGATCGCCAGGGCTTCCTCGTTTCGTGCCGCCGCCTCGGCGAGCTTGCCTTCGAGCCGCAGAGCGCCCGCGAGGTTGGCGAGGCGTTGCGCGTTCGCCGGGTGCTCTCTTCCCAGGCTGGCTCGGCCGATGGCCAGCGCTTGCCGGAACATCGCCTCGGCCGCCGCGTGGTCGCCGCGCTCGTTGACGGTCAGGGCCAGGTTGGAGAGGGCGGTGGCGACGTCAGGATGCACCGGGCCGCGCGACGCCCGCGTCACCTCGAGGGTCTGCCGGAACAACGTCTCGGCGCCGGTTTGGTCGCCCTTCTGTCGCAGCAGGAGGCCGAGATCGCTCATGCTGGTCGCCGTCTCGTGGTCGGCCGGTCCGAGCGCCTTCTCCCGGATCGCCAGGGCCGTGCGGAAATGCGCTTCGGCCTCGCCCAGGCGCCCCTGGTCGAGGAACACCCGACCGAGCTCGCTCTCGGTCACGGCGACCTCCGGGTGCTCCGCTCCGAGAACCTGTCGCCGCATCGCGAGCGCCTCTTCGAGGGTGGCGCGGGCGGCGGGGAGGTCCGCCTTCTGATCCTGGGCGACGCCCAAGTCGTTCAGGCTCTGGGCCAGCTCGCGGCTCGGCCCGAGCGTCCGGCGCCCGAGGGCGACGGCTTGCTCGAGCAGAGGCAGGGCCTGCTCGAAGGCTCCGCGCCGCTCGTAGATGCGGCCCAGGAGGGTGAGCATCTCGCGCTGCAGCTCGGGCTGCGCGGCGAGGTCCTTGCGCGCTCGGGCCGCGCCGAGGTCGAGCAGGCCCCGCACCGTGGGCTCACCCCGTTGACCGGCCTCGAACGGGTCGGCGTGGGTCAGCAGGCCGGTCAGGAACTCGCTCACCTGGATGGCCTTCCGCGCTTCGAGGCGCACCCGATCCCGTTCGGCGGCGAGCCGGGCGCCGTAAAACGCCACGACCGCGACCAGGGAGAAGACCGCGACGGCGGCGGCCAGGAGGCTCCGCGCATGACGGCGCGCGAACTTGCCGGTGCGGTAGGCCAGGGAGCCGGGACGGGCGAGGATCGGCTCCTCGGCGAGGTAGCGGCGCAGGTCTTCGGCCAGGGCGCCGACCGACGCGTAGCGTTCCTCCGGGCGTTTCTTCAAAGCCTTGGCGACGATCGCGTCGAGGTCGCCGCGCAGCTCGCGCCGCAGGCGTTCGGGCGTGCTCGCGCGTTGCGCCGCGCGCCGTGCGGAAGGCACCGGGGGCGCCTCGGTCCGCTCGGCCTCCGGTTCCTGGACCGCGTCGGACGGGCGGGCGGGGTCGGTCTCCAGGATCGCTTGGAGCAGGTCGGCGGGCGAGTCCCCGGGGCTGCCGGCCGGGTGGCGGCCCGTGAGGAGCAGATAGAGCAAGCCGCCCAGGGCGTAGACGTCCGCGGCCGTGGTCACGTCGTCGCCCGTGACCTGCTCGGGCGCGGCGAAGGCAGGGGTGAAGGCGCGCCCGGTGTCCCGGGTCAGGATCGGCGCGCCGTCTTCCGCCCCCTCGAGAAGCTTGGCGATGCCGAAGTCGAGCAGCTTCACCCGGCCCTCCTTCGACACCATGACGTTCGACGGTTTCAGATCGCGGTGGACGACGAGGTTCGCGTGCGCGTGCGCCGCGGCTTCGAGCACGTCGAGGAAGAGCCGGACGCGGGACGGCACGTCGAGGGCCCGGTCGTCGCACCAGCGGTCGATCGGCTCGCCCTCGACGTGCTCGAGCACGAGATAGGGCTGGCCGGCCTCGGAGACCCCGGCGTCGACCAGCTGGGCGATGTGCGGATGCTTCAATCGGGCGAGGATCGTCCCTTCGCGGCGGAAGCGGGCGGCGCCCGCGGCGTCCAGGTGCGCGGCGGAGAGGAGCTTGACCGCCGCCGTCCCCTCGAAACGCCCGTCGTTTCGCCGCGCCAGCCAGACGCTGCCCATCCCTCCGGCGCCGAGAGGTCGAACCAGCGCGTAGGCGCCGAAGACCTGCCCGACGAGATGGGATTCGCCGAGGAGATCCTGCGGGTCGTGCTCGAGGTACTGCTCGTCGCGCAGGGCTCGCTCCTCGTCGAGGAGCCGGCCGAGGTCCGCGGCGAGCTCGGGATCGTCTCTCCCGAGGTCGGCGAGATACCGCCTCCGTCCTTCCCCGGCGAGCTCGAGCAGCCGGTCGAGATGGGGGCTGACCCGTCGCCAGCGCTCGCTCTTCAATCGAGAATCCCTTCGCGCAGCGCCTGGCGCAGGTAGATCCGCGCCTTGTCCCAATGCCGTTGCACCGTGCGCTCGCTCACCCCGCGGAGGCTCGCGATCTCGAGGAAAGTGAACCCGCAGAAGAACTTGAGGTCGACGACGTGCGCGATCTCCGGCTCGACGGCGGCGAGCTCGTCGAGCGCCTGGCCGAGCCGCTCGATCTCCTCGGCATCGCCCGGCGGGCCCGCGTCGCCCATGTCCTTGCCGTCGATCGAGGTGATCTCGAAGCCTCCGCCGCGCTTCCGGGCCTGACGGCTGCGGAGGCCGTCGATGATCAGGCCGCGCATGACCCGCGCCGCGTAGGTGAGGAACCGGGCGCGGTCGGGGAAGGCGACCCCCTCGCGCTGCGCGATGTCGAGATACGCCTCGTGGAGCAGGCTGGTCACGCCGAGGCAGGAGCCCGGGCCCGAGCGGGCGAGCTCGCGGCGGGCGAGCCCGCGGAGCTCCCGGTAGAGCGCCGAAAAGAGCGCCTCGGAAGCTTGGGCCTCGCCGCGGTCGGCGGAGAGGATCAGAGTCGAGAAGGGGCGTTCCACGGGTCTGGCCGCACCTCGGGAGACGGCGATCGAGCGTCAGAGCACCCAGTCCGAGACTTCGCGCAAAGGGTACGCTGATGCGGGCCTCGGCGCCAGCGCGGCGCGCCGAGCAAACGTTCTGAAGGATAACGTTTGACGTAAAGCTCCGTTTCGAACCATATCGTAGCCCAGCCGCCCCGCACCGGTGCCAACTCACAGGCCCGGGACGAAGCCGTCGATCGTGTGGCGCCGCAGCCGGCCTTTTTGAGCAGATGTTCCCAGGGGGCTTGACAACGCTTCGAACGTGGCAAAGAATCCGTGCTGCTTGAACCAAGTTCTTTGACTCCAGGAGCGGCAGGACTCTTTCGTGCCTCGGCACCTCGAGGGTGGCCTCGGACCGTGATGGCGGCAAATCGTACGCGATGGCCTCGATCCGGATGCGGTGGCTCTGATTAGGTCGCGATGGCGGCTATCTTTCAGCGATAGTCTCTTTCGGAACCCAATGAGCGAAATCGAGTCGGAACGCCGGCTATCGTCCCGCGATGGCGGCCAGCAGGGCCGTGAGATCGTCGCCGGGACGCGATAGCGGCCATCGGCTCGAGACCACCGCCAGCGCGCCGCGATCGCGGCCAGCCCCCCGCAATCGCCGCCGTCGTGCGGGGATCCTCGCGGTCTCCCCGCGATCATCGCCGGCGGGCCGCAATGGCGGCCGGCGGCCTGCGATCGTCGCCGTCGAGCCCGAATCGCAAGCCTGAATCGCGATCGGCGCGGGCGACTCGCCGTCGCGCCAAGACCTCCTCCGACCTCCTGAGCTACGCATCTGGTTCGTCCCCGGCATTTCCGCCGGAGGACGGCTTGGACGTCGACGTCCAGGAAAGGAGCAGGTCATGGAAAGCAGCTCGTTTGCCGACAAAGTGCAGGTGTGGAACGTCTTGACGATGAATCTGGAGCCGTTGCTCGGCGAGGTGGAGCATGCCCGCCCGGCGCACGGACAGCTTCAGGAGGTGATCGCCGAGATGCGCGTCTTGAGTGAGCGGATGGAGGCGCAGCGCGCGAGCACTCGGACGTTCGCGCTGCGCCGCCAGGCGCTCACCAAGGAGGGCCGCAAGCTCCGCAACGTTCTCGCGGCCATCTTGCAGGGGCACTTCGGACTCGACAGCTCGGAGCTGATCAAGTTCGGCTTGAAGCCCCGCCTCGACGGCGTCCGCCGCCCGCGGAAGCCCAAGGGCGAGGGCGAAGCGGCGGCCGAGGTTTCGAGCTCGTAAGCGGCGCCGCCGGAATTTCCGCGTTTCAAACCGGGAGGCGGAGCGTTTCCGCCTCCCGGCTGTGGTTCGGCGAGATGCGCGCGGCTCCGGGCCGTCGCGTCCGTCGATGCTACGATCGCGTGAATCCGCAACCCTCGCCTCCCGATGAGCCAGGAACCGTCTCCCTCGTCCTCTCCCCCGGACCTTCGCCCCCTCCGGGTCTTCGCCTACACCGTCGAGGCGCAGGCGGCGCTCTACCGCGTCGTCGTGCGGGTGTTCGCCGAGGCCAAGGCGCGGTATCGGGTGCAGCTGCGGCCCGACGAGATCGCGCCCGAGGTCCGCCGTCTCGGTTACGGCGACCTGCTGCCGGCCGACGGCCTCGACCGCGCGCTCGACCAGCTGGTCGAGTGGGGCAACCTGCGGCGCGGCCACGACACCGGCCGCGTCGCGTCGCTCGAGGACTTCCGCCGCCGCCACTTCGTCTACCAGCTCACGCCCGCGGGGGAGGCCGCCGAGCGCGCGGTCGGCGCGGTGCTCCTGGCGATCGAGAACAGCGGCTCGCTCCAGACCGTGATGCTCGGCGCCATCCTGCGCAACCTGACCGAGCTCGCCGACGAGCTCGCGACCGCAGAGCCCACGCCGGCGCGGCTGTTCGAGGCGCTGTTCAACATCGGCGAGCAGTTCCGCGCCCTGACCGAGAACGCGAGCACGTTCTTGACCGGCCTCCACGCGGCGATCGACGCCGGCGAGGTCCACGCCGAGGCGTTCGTGGTCTACAAGCAGGCGGTGATCGCCTATCTCGAGCGGTTCGTCGGCGAGCTCGGGGCGATCGCGCCGCAGGTCACCCGCCAGGTGCGCCGGGTCGAGACCGCGGGGGTCCTCCGGATGATCGAGATCGCCGCCGCGGCCGACCGGGCGCCCACCTTGGAGGCCGGACCGGGCGTCGGGCCGGCGGCTCAGCTCGCCCAGGAGTGGCGGGGCGTTGCCGCCTGGTTCGTCGGCGAAGGCCGCGAGCGGCCGACGGTCGAGAGCCTGCGCAGCGCGGCGCTCCAGGCGATCAACCGCATCCTCCTGGTGCTCGAGCGCCTGCACGAGAAACGCTTCCGGCGGATCGACCGCACGGCCGACCTGCTGCGCCTGGCCGTCTGGTTCGAGGCGCTGGGCGCGCGCGGCGACCCCGACGCGGTGCACCGCCTGTATCAGAACGCCTTCGGCCTGTTCGGCGCCCGCCACTTCGGCGGCCTCCACGAGGATCCCGAGCGGATCCGCCCGGGCGCCAGCTGGTGGCAGGCGCCGCCGGTCCCGGTCGCTCCGGTGTTGCGCCAGATGGGACGGACGAGTCTGCTCGGCCGGATGGCGCAGATCGAGGACCACTGGCGGGAGAAGCGGCTGCTCGCCGAGCGGCACCGGCGGGAGCGCGACGACTTTCTCGCGGCCCTCACGCGCTTCGCCGGCCATGGGCCGCTGGCGCTCGCCGACTTGCCGAGGCTCGCGCCGAGCGAGCTGCGGCTCCTGCTCGGCCTGCTCGACCGCCTGCTCGCGCGCCCGGCCGGTCCCGGCGGGCGGCGCGTCGCCCGGAGCCGGGACGGCCGGCTGTTGCTGACTCTCGATCCGCCCGTTGCGGGCGAGACCGCGGGACTCGAGACGGCGCTCGGCCGCCTGACCCTGCCGGCCTGGGTGCTGACCGTCGAGGACCGGCTGGCCGAACGGCTCGCCGCGGCAGGGTAGGGAGCGGAGGGCAAGGGGATGGACCGGGGCGAGATCGAAAGCGGCGAGGAGGAGCGCGCCGCCACGGAGCGGCAGCAGGCGGTGCGCCTGCTGCTCGCTTCCCCGTTCGCGAGCGACCAGGGCTCCGACCCCGAGACGTTCGCCCTGGTGCGGCGCCACCAGCGTTGGCTCGAGACCTGGTTCGCCGACCACCTCGGCTACCGCCTGGCGGTCGATCCCGAGACGGCGAGGCTGTGGAAACGGCCGGCGCCCGGCGCTCGCGTCCGCCCGGCGCGGAACCGCGCGTCCGCCGACTTCGATCCCCGGCGCTACGCCTTCTTCTGCCTGCTCTCGGCCGCGCTCGAACGGACCGGGATCCAGACCGTGCTCTCGGAGCTCGCGGAGATCGTGCAGCTGCTCGCCGCGTCGGAGCCGGAGATCGCGAATCTCGATCTCGACCGCTACGCCGAGCGCCAGGCGTTCGTCGACGCCGCGCGCCTCTTGGTCGAGCTCGGCGTCCTCCATCGCGCCGACGGCGACGAGCAGAGTTTCCTCGATCGCAGCGGCGACGTGCTCTACGACGTCCGGAGCCGCCGCGTGGCCCAGCTGCTCGCCTCGCCGATTCCGCCTTCGATGGCCGGCGGTCCCGGGGGAATCGGGGCCGAGGTCTACCCGGATACCGAGGACGGGGCGAACCGGCGCATCCGCCATCGCCTGATGCGCCGGTTGGTCGAGGAGCCGGTCCTCTACCTGGCGGACTTGGACGACGCGGAGCGCGCCTATCTCGCGAAGCAGCGGCCGTTCTTGGTCAAGCAGGTTGCGACCGCCGTCGGCCTTCAGGTCGAAGTGCGCGTCGAGGGGCTGGCGGCGGTCGATCCGGAAGGGGCGGTCTCCGACCTCGCGTTCCCCGGCACGGGCACCGTCGGCCACGCCGCGCTCCTCCTCGCCGGTTTCCTCGCCGGCCGGGCGCGCGCGGCGGGCGGCGACCGCGCTCTGGTCGGCGACGGCGAGGTCGCCTCCGAGCTCGACGCGCTCCTCGCGCGCTACGGGAAGCTCTGGGCGCGTGCCTATCGCGAGGACCCGGCCGGCGTCGAGAGGCTCCGCCGCGAGGCTCTCGACCGGCTCGCGGCGATGGGGCTCGTCGCGTTCCATTCCGAAGGCATCGAGCCGTTGCCGGCGATCGCCCGCTTCCAAGCGACCGAGCCGCGCGGTGAGGCGGGGGAGCGCGATGGCTGATCGGAACGAGCGGAACGCCCCGAACGAGCGGATCGAGACGCGCGACGACGCCCCGACGTTGCCCGGGCTCGCGGACAACGCCACCGCGGACGAGACGCTACGCCGAACGCTACCGCGGCCCGCGAGCGAGCGTTTCCAGCCGCTCCGCGCCGGAATCCTGAACCTCTGGCAGTACGACGATCAGGAATTCACGTTCCACGGCGGGCGCCTGCTCCTGCGTGGCGAGAACGGCTCGGGCAAGTCGAAGGCTCTCGAGCTGCTGCTGCCGTTCCTGCTCGACGCCGACCTCTCGCCGCACCGCCTCGATCCCTTCGCCTCGACGGCGCGGCGGATGGAGTGGAACCTGCTCGAAGGGGAGCTCCACGCGAGCCGCGTCGGCTACGTCTGGCTCGAGCTCGGCAGGCTTGAGAACGCCGAGAGCAATGGCGAGGCGCCGCGAGAGGTTTACCGGACCCTCGGCTGCGGCCTGCGCGCGAGCCGCGCCACGCGGCGGGTCGATGCCTGGTACTTTTCGACCGAGCGCCGGATCGACGGCGACCTCTCGCTGGTCGGCGCGGACCGGGTGCCACTGCTGAGGGACGCTCTCCGCTCGGCGCTCGGAGACGCGGGCGAGATCTTCGACGCCGGGCGCGACTATCGCGAGCGTCTCGACGCGCAGGTCTTCGGCCTCGGCGCCGAGCGCTTCGCAGCGCTGCGCGAGCTGCTGCTCCAGCTGCGCCGGCCGCACCTCTCGGAGAAGCTCGATCCCCCGGCGCTCTCGGGCCTCCTCTCCGATAGCCTGCCGCCGCTCGACGCCGACCTGATCCACCAGATCTCCGAGGGCTACGAGCGGCTGGAGCACGACCAGGCGGAGCTCTCGCGCATCGAGGCGGCGGCCCGCGCGGTCGAGGAGTTCCTCGGCGTCTACGCCGAATATGCCCGGGGCATCTCCCGTGCCCGCGCCGCCGAGGTGCGGCAAGCGGACAGCCGCTACCACAAGACCGCCGCGGATGTGCGCGCCGCGGAGGAGGAGTCCGCGCGCATCGAGGCCGGCATCGCGGACCTGGACGCGCGCGCGGCGGCGGCCGAGCTGATGATCGCGGACCTTCAGGGCAACGTCCGCGCCCTCGAGCAGTCGGACGCGATGCGCCAGGCCGCAGCTCTCGGAGTGAAGAAAGAGCTGGCCAGAAACCTTGCGGCCCAGGCCGAGCAGGGGCAGGCGGACCTCACCCGCGATGAGAGGGCGGAGGCGGCGCTCTCGAGCGACCTAGCGGCGGCCGAGCGGGAAGCAGCGCGAGCCGGGGAGCGGCGGGGCCTGGCGCTCGCCCGCGCCGACGCCGCGGCAGGAGAGGTCGGGCTCGAAGCCGCGCAGGGCGCGGCGCGCTCGATTCTCGCCGAGACACCCGACGCCGCCCGCTCGACGGTCGAGGCCGCGGTGCGCAAGCGCCACGCCGAGGCGGATGAGGTCGCCGAGTTGCGTCGGCGCCGCGACGTCGCTCGCGCCGATCACGAAGCGGCCGAGAAGCGCCGCCAGGACGCGGACGCCCAAACCCGCGCCGCGGTCGAGCGGACGACCGAGGCGCGAGAGAAAGCCGAGGCCGAGCATGCCCGGTTGCTCACGGCGCTTGCGGCCTGGCGCCTGGATCTGGTCGAGGTGCGCCCGACCCCGGAGGAGGTCGAGAGCCTCGAAGCCGCGATCGGCGAGCGCGGGGAGCGCGGGGATTCGGCCGACCTCGCGGCCGGAATCGAAGCGCTCGCGCGCCCGCGGCGCGACGCCCTGGTCGAGGCGCGGACGAGCAATCTACGGCGCGCCGAGGGGGTCGAGGCCGAGCGCGCCGAGACCGCCGCCCGACGCGAGGAGATCGCAAGCGCCCGGGAAATCGGCCCGGAGCCGTTGCCCACCCGCCCCGGCGACCGCACCGGCCGGCCGGGCGCGCCGCTTTACCTTCTCTGCGATCTCGCGCCGGGGTTCGATCCGGGCGAGGCGGCCGGGCTCGAAGCGGCGCTCGAAGCGGCGGGCCTTCTCGACGCCTGGATCAACCCCGATGGCGGGCCGCTCGACCCAGGTGTCTACGACGCCGCGCTGGTGCCGGCGCCGATCACTCCGCAAGACACCGGGCCGACGCTCGCCGACCGGCTGGTGCCGGTGCCGGGCCATGGCGTCGAGCGCGAGACGATCGCCGCCGTCCTCCGTTCGATCGCGCTCCCGGCGGCCATCGCGGCGACCACGGCGACTACCGGACCAGGGGCGAAGGCGGAGGGCATCGAGGCGCACGCTCAGCAGGTGGACCTGGAAGGTGGCTGGCGGCTCGGGCCGCTCCGCGGCGCCTGGACGAAACCGGTCGCCGAGCACGTCGGGGCCGGAGCGCGCGAAGCGACGCGCGCGCGCCGCCTGGCCGAGCTCGACGCCCTTCTCGCCGATCTGGACGCGCAGCTCGCCGGCCTCGCGGACGCGCGGCGCGAGATCGTCGCGCGCCTGGAACGGCTGACGCTCGAAGTCGGTCGCGCACCGTCCGCGGCGCCGCTCGCGGAGGTCAGGGTCCGCGCCGAAACCGCCGTGGAGGAGGAGAGGCGCCGCCGCGCCGAGCTGGCCGAGGCGGAAGCTTCGGCGGCGGGCGCCCGCCGCGTTCGGGAGGAAACCGAGCGCCGGCTCGATCGCCGCGCCGGAGAGCTCCGGCTCGCGCCGCATGTCGAGGAGATCGAAGCGTTCCATCGTCGGCTCAGTCGCTACTCGACCTCGTTCGGCGAGTTGTTGCGAGCCGCCGACGCGGCGGGCGCGGCGTCCCGGATTGCACAGGGCGCCGCGGAGCGGCTCGCCCAGGCGGCGGAGCGCGCCCGGGAGTCGCGCGATCGGGCGGAGCGGAGCGGGCTTCGCGCCCGCGCGGCAATGGCCGAGTTCGAAGCGCTTGAACGGACCGTTGGCGTCGAAGTGGGTGAGGTCGTCGCGCGCCACCAGGAGGCGCTCGAAGAGCTGGCCCGGATCGAGGCCGCGCGCGAGACGCTGCGGCGCGAGCGCCAGAGCGCGGGGGAGGAAAGGGCGACCCTTCTCGAACGGCTGCGCCAACTGGCCGACCAGAGGGAGGAACGCGACCGGGAGCGCGGCCGGGCGGTTTTTGGCCTTCAGCGCCTCGGCCAAGCCGGCCTGCTCGCGCTCTCTTTCGCGGCGCTTCCCGACGAGGCGCCCGCCACCTGGACGCTCACCCGGAGCTTGGAGCTGGCGCGCTCTCTCGAATCCGAGACCGGCGACGTCGACCTCTCCGAGGAGGCTGCGACCCGGCGGCTCAATCGCATGCATGCACGCCACCTCGACCTGAGCCGCGAGCTGGGCGCCGAGATGCAAGCCGGCTTGACCCCCGAAGAGGAGAGCCTCTGGATCGCGAGCATCCACCACGACCACCGGGACCGGGCAATCCCGGAGATGCTCGACCTCCTGCGCGGCGAGGCGGCGAAACGCCGCGAGCTGCTGCTCGAAGAGGAACGCGAGATCCTTCGCCGCTACGTCCTCGGCGAGGTCGGCGATCATCTGAGGAAGCTCCTCCGCCAAGCCGAGGAGCTGGTCGACAAGACCAACGACCTGCTCGCCCGCGCGGCGACCGCCTCGGGCCTGACCTTGCGCCTCGCCTGGCGGCCGAGCGAGGAGACGGCGGAGTCCGTGCGCGACGCCGTGAGCCGGTTGCGCGCCGACCCCGAGTTGCTCGCCGACGCCGACCGCCGCGCGCTCGAGGCGTTCTTCCAGGAGCGGATCGATGCCGCGCGCCACGATGCCCAGGCGGTGCCCTGGCGCGAGCACCTGATGAAGGCGCTCGACTATCGCCGCTGGCACGAGTTCCGGATCCAGCAGCGCGAGACCGGCGACCGGAGCTGGCGCGACCTCACCCGGCGCCGGCACGAGGCGAGCTCGGGCGGCGAGAAGGCGGTGGCGCTCCACCTGCCGCTGTTCGCCGCGGCCGCCGCGCACTACGAGTCGGCGCGGGAGACCGCGCCGCGGCTGATCCTGCTCGACGAGGCGTTCGCCGGCATCGACGAGGGGATGCGCGGGCGGATCATGGCGCTTCTGGTCGATTTCGACCTCGATTTCCTGATCACCAGCCACGACGAATGGGGCTGCTACGCCGAGCTTCCGGGCGTCGCCATCTACCAGCTCTACCGCGATCCGACGCTGCGCGGGATCGCCGCGATCCGCTTCGTCTGGGACGGGCGGAGGTGCGTCGAGCAGGCGGCGGAGTGAGCGCGCCACGCCCTCTGGCCGTCCCGCCGGCCGATCCTCGGGCCGAGCTTCTCGCCTACCTCTCCCGGCCGGAGCTCGCGCGCCTCTGGGCTGCGGCGCGGGGGAGGCTCGAACGGCTCGGCCGGACGGGCGGCGAGGCGATCCTCGCCGAGGCGAACGACGCCGAGCGCCAGGCGATCGCCAATCTCCTCGGTCTCAGAGCGCTTCCCCGGGGCGCGGTCAAGGTGCGGCTCGCGGCGCTCGACGCCGCGCTCCGCGGCTCGCGCTTCGCCGTCGATCTCCCGGCCGCGCTGGAGCTGCTCCTCGGTCCGCTCCGCGACCTGCCCGCGGAGCGCCGGGCCGAATCCGACCGCCGCGAGAGGATCTGGCGGCAGGCGCGCGGGCATCCGGCGGCGGTAGGACGTCCGGCGCTCGCCGGCTGGCTCGACGACCTCGCGAAGTCGGGATTGCTCCACCGGCTCGCGCCGGGAGACGAAGAGGCGGTCCTCATGCGCACCCTCGCCGTCCTCTTCACCCTCCTCGACGCCCCGGCCGAGCCCGCGCCGCTCGCCGTGGTCGCGAACCGGGCGCTCGGATCGAGCCACGCCCTCGACCCCGGCCAGCCGGCGGCCACCCTCGCCCTGCGCGCTCTCGCCCATCTTCGAGGAGAGCCGCCGCCGCGCACCGCGCAAGGGCGGCGGGAGCTCTGGGAGTCCGCAGGGGTGATCGCCGACGACCTCCTGTGCAACGTCCTGGCGCTCGGCCTCCGCCCCGAGGGCGATGGACCGCTCGCTGGCTCGCTCCGCGCTCTGGCCGACCTCGGCGAGCCGGCCGTCCTGACCCTTCGCCAGCTCGCCCGCGGCGATCTGCGCTTTCCCCCGCTCGGCAGGATCCGGGCCTGCGAGAACCCGGCCGTGATCGCCGCGGCGGCCGATCGGCTCGGCGCCGCCTGTCCGCCCCTCGTCTGCCTCGCCGGCATCCCCAACCAGGCGGCCTGGACGCTCCTCGCCCGCCTCGCCGAGCGCGGCGCCGAAATCTCCTACCATGGCGACTTCGATGGCTCGGGGATCGCGATCGCCAATGCGCTCGCCCGCCGCTTCCCCGCCTTCCGTCCCTGGCGCTTCGGCGCGTCCGACTATCGCGCCGCCCTCTCCCGCACGGGCGAGCCGCTCGCTCCCGGCGCGCTCCCCGTTGCGATCTGGGATCCCGACCTCGGGCCCGCGTTGGCCGAGGCCGGCATCGCGGTCGAGGAGGAGGCGGTGATCGAGGAGTTGCTGGGTGATCTGGCAGGCGGCCCGGCCGGCTGACCCCGGAGGATCAGCCGCAGCAATGCGCCGCGCGGGTAGGCCTGCTCCTCAGGCGAGGCCCCGAAAGGGATTCTCCACTCGGACTCCGCGAACTTCCCATCCGTCCTGGAGATCCTCTGTGAGCACCTTGCCGCAGCCGCAACTCGCGGCCGCTTCGAGAATCAAAGCGTCCCACAAGGAAATCTGGTGTCTCTGGCTCAGTCGAGCTGCAGCCACGACGAGAGGGACATCCACCTGTACGGTCGGTATCTCCGCGAGATCGATGAGGGCATCGAGGGCTTCCTCCGCGGTCAGAGGCAGCGAGAGCTTACGGGTTACGTTGACGAAGAACTCCTGCAAAACTTGGGTGCTCAGAAAAAGCTCCAAGCCGGCGCTCTGACGTTCGAAGATCTCTCGTGCGACGGCCCGTTTCGAAGGCTCTCCTGCGTCGAACAGATACACCAGGACGTTGGTGTCCAAAAACGTTCTAACGTTCATGAAGCTCGTCGCGCGAGACCTTCCGTCCTCCGCTGTTACTGCGGGCGCGGGCTGAACGCTCGAGGAGTGAGCGGATCGCCGACTCTTGCGCGATCCGCGCGCCGGCGAAACCTTGGAGATAGTCCCGCAGAAGCGCGTTCACTGAAGTTCCCTGAGCCACAGCGCGCAGGCGGGCGCGGCGAAGTACCTCGTCTTCGATTGCGATCGTCAAGTTCGCCATGGTTGGAACCTCCTCCCGCGCGCCCGCCAGTGTAGCACGGGGCGTTTGTACCCTCGCGCAGCTACATGGTCGCCTGGGCGCCTCGGAGGCCCCGGTGGCGTATCCTGGACCGCCATGAAGATCGCGAAGGTCGTGCTCTCCCTTCTGATCGCCGTCGGCGCGCTCTTCGTCTTCGGGCGGTTTTTCCTTTCTCAGCTCGGTTCCGTCCGGGCGAGCGAGCTGGCAGGGGTGATCCAGGCACCTCCCGCCGGATTCGAGATCGTCGAGCGCGGGGAGCTCTCGACCGCCGCCGCGGCGGCCGAGCTGGAATTCCTGGTCCTACGCCCGGGCGCCGGCAAGGTGGGGATTCATTTCCAGCGGAAGGGCGCGGACGTCTACTGGCTCGCCGACCGGGAGGGGGATCTCCTCGAGGAGCGTTTCGCCGGGCCCTCCGGCACGCGCCTCAAGACCCTCTGGAGGAGCGGCCTTCGCGACCGGCTCCAATGGGCTCGCGCGCACGGCGACCCCGAGGTCCCGGGCCTACCTGCGGCGGAGCGCACGAACCTCTATCACTGAGTCGCCTGGAGCACGAGGTCGGGACCGGGCAGTGCGGCCCAGTCTTCGATCACCATCTCGACGCGCTCCGAGAGCATCGGCAGCGGCTGGTCGACGAGCTCGACGCTCCGGAGAGGGGCGGCTGCCGC